>JAJYFO010000106.1 GCA_021785395.1 bacterium
TTTAAAAGTAGCCTATTTTAATTTTGCGTCAGTGACCAAGTTCTAATTAATTTTTTTTAATTATTTTTTAATACGCAAAATTTACAGTTTCGGTTTTACAATTTAGTACTGCATCCTCAAGAAGACCAGATAATTGCTTCATGAGAAAGATACTATCACTTACTTAAAAAAATTCACCACTTACTCAAAAAAAATTCGTGAATCTATATTTTTCACGTAGTCTTAATAAAAAAATATTTAGTCTATTTTTAACAATACTAATAACTATTCAAACTACGCTAGCCAACCCAAATATTACGTCAACCTCGAATAAAACGCTAAAAATTAGTATCGAAAAATATTCACAGGTCAAACTTAATACCTGCGAAATCCTTGACCTAGAGCTTGAACTTTTTAAAATCAATTTATTTTACCAGTTAAACTCGGTTCAATACTCACGAAAAAGGTATCTAACGGCTCATATTGCTAAAGGTTTAAACGCAAATCTATCGTTAGGAGGAATGATTCAAAGCGTAATCTATAATACAGCTGACGCGGCTGTAAGCGGCCATGTCTCTCCGACAGACCCGCTTGGAGCCATAATTCCTCGCATGAGCGGCAAAATTATTTTAATGCTTGGCACATTAATCGACTACGGTATAGAAAAACATCGAAATAACGTACAAACCCTAAATAACGTTAATTTACACCAACTAGACAATAGGGTTTTTGACCTGATTGCCAAAATTGACCGCAAATTAGCTATCCGTGAGGTTATTACCAAAAATATCAAAGATTTTCTTCCCAATTCTGGCGATATTATTGACCACGAAACGCAAGTCTTAAATGATTTAAAAAACCTTGGCGTTTTGTACTGGCACAATTACCACACTCGCGAACTCCAGGCCTTTTACACCGATAGAATATATAAAGGATTGTTGATACTAAAAAAAGGCGGTGGTGTGGGTGGCTCTATACTGCGTATTGTCGGCGCGGCTACATACAACCCATATATAACTATGCCGTCTAATGTAATTACGACTTGTACCGGAGCGGCCTCTATGCGGTTGCCAATTTTCACCCAGCCACTAAGTAGATTCCGAGCCAATAAAAATAAGGCTAGAATCGATAACGACTTAAATTTACCCGGCAAGAACGAAGAACTTATAAATTTAATAGCTAAATTTAAGGCTGACTCCAAGCAACTTGAAACCGATTTAAACTATAAGGCTTCTAACGAAGATGAAATAAGCTTTATTAGCCGCGTTAAACTAAGGGATAAAATCTATCAAAATTTCTACTTTAACACCAGTGAATACGAACCGGCTGAAGTAATTGACCGCAATTTATTCAACCCCTATACTAAACAGGCTAAAATAGTTAAAACGACAATTGGTTTTGGCCGTATGCAAAGGGGAATATTCGGCGTTGTGGCTGGAACGGTATTTTTACACGACCAATACAACCGTCTGCACATGATTGGGTATTCTAATATTGGCTATTTATCAACGTCGGCTTTAAGGTCGCTTATGTGGACTAAAGGAGCCTATAAATATTTTAAAAATAGAAATGTAATAGAAGCTAGAATTAACGATTTTAAAGCGTATTTAAATAATAAGTTAAATAATCTAGATAATTTTGAAATACTAGTCAACCAAATGAAAAGCGCCAAAGCCATTTCTTTAAATAAAGATAACAGCCAAGGTTAAATGGTTCAACGAGCCAAATAGCTATAAAAAAATTTGACAAAGAATTTACGCCGAAAATTTAGTAAAAACCAAATAAACAGTTATTTTTTTAATTAATTATTTTTTTAAACTGCCGCTATTTTCTTCGGTAAATAACGAAATACCACTGCTAGACTTTTTAAGAGCCAGTTTTTGAGCGATTTTTCCGATTTTATTTATTTTTTTAATTACTTTTAGACCCGAATTGACAATTTGCTGGCTATTGTCGCCAATATCAGCTGTGGCAACGGTACCCTGATTTGAGGCTGTATCGACCAAAGAATCGGATACCAATGTATTTTCTAGAGGTAGTGCGGTTAATTTGCTATCAGCTATATCGACAAGATTTAAATTATTACTGTTAAATTGACCAGATTTTAACTCGTCTAAAAAATCAGAAACGGTCACCGATAAAGATTTAGAAATATAACTGCCCGAAATACCACCAGCTAGGCTTGCGGCCAAATCGGGTAAATAAGTACCTAACTGGGTAATATTATTATTAGATACGGCTAATTGTGTTTTCGTAACATTTTTTGGATCCAATACATCAGCTAGATTATTGACCAAAAATTTTGTCTTTTTTAAAATCTTCTCGTGGTTAAGGTACAATTCTGCGCCAGTATAAGCTAGAATCGGAATAGCCAATTCTGGCAAAGCTGAAACCAATACCCCTGTAGCCAGACCAATACCAAAGTTGTAAGCCATATCGACTGGCTTTTGTTTAAGGTTAGAATAGGCGCCTGAAGCCAAATCGTCAGAAATATTATAAACGCCATCGGCTAGTCGCTTGGTGAGTTTAACCAAAGCATTGACTTTTGAATCAATATTAATCTCATTATTGGTAATTGCCAAAATAACTGATTCCCTCGAAAAAACTGTACTAATATTTATACTGAAAATTAAAACGACTCGACAATATAAATTAAATAATTAATTTATCCACTTACATAGCTATAAGACATAAAAAGTTCTTTAAATATCTTAATTGGCATACTAATTTCACCACCACCAAGATTGGCAATACCGTTTCGGGTTTGGCCAACTTTTAAATTATCATTATAAGTTAAACCGAGCGGATTTCTCAAAATAATTTCGTTTTTACCGGGGTTTATACCTACTATAGAATATACATGATTCGGCATTAAACCAGCGCTATCCAAATAATCGTCAGTTGGTGTCGATGCGACGATAGGATATCCGTTTTTAACGGCTAGGTTTATGTCATTGGTTATCACACCGTCATTGTTCTTAAGGTTAAGGGTTTTGATTAAAGCCTTTTTACCGGTTAAAATACTCAACCCCTTGTCAATAACGCTGCCATTTCTTGCATCGTGATGATAGGCACGAATAGCTGCTTCTTCAAGAATATTAGCCCATTTGCAAGAATTGGCCAGATCGTCATTTTTAACCTGGTCTAAAGTTACATTTATTGGCTTGTCAGGTAAACCTGGAAATATTACAGTGTAGCTGCCGTCCTTGTTCAAAGATATCATATTGGCTATCAATTTTTGACCTTTGTCTGACTGGGCTAACGACGCTAGAGCCGCTTCAAACCAACAGTCATTATAATGCATGCTTTGGTCAACACCGCTAACTCCTGGCTGTGATTCATCAATTTTAAAAGTTTTTTTGAGCTGGCTTAAGGTCTCGTAAAAGTACGGGCTCAATAAAGAAGAAAAATTACCGCTATCGTTATAAATGTCAGGTGGCTGCGAATTTTTATATAGTTTATCCGTTTCAATTTTTAACTCATCGATTGCTTTTGACTTTTGACCATCTGTTAAATTATTGTCATTGTTAATTTGTTTGAGCCTATCGTCATAGACTTTAACCTCAGATGTTATGGCGATAGCTACTTTATAAGAATTAGCGATGTCGCTTGCCGAAAACGGATGAATAACGTTATCCGTACCCAAACCAGATATATTAAAAACATTGTCGCTTAATTTCTTTAGGGTATTCTTGGAATTTTCTAGTAAATCGTTAGATTTTCGACTTTCTTTATCAGTAATAAATTTATCCATATTAAACCATAACAAACATCCACCTAAACTATTCCCAGTTTCGAGGCAAAAATATCGATAATTTTAAAAATATTGATATTATTATTTTTTAAATTATTTTTAAGGATTTACCGCATTTTTCGAAAGCCATAAGAGCCTTATCCAAATCAGATTGGCTGTGGCTAGCCGATATTTGGGCTCTAAGCCTGGCTTCACCTTTAGGAACAACTGGGTACCATAGTCCCTTAATGTAAACGCCATGGTTTAATAATTCATTGCTCAGAATTTGAGCCGTTTGGGTTTCTCCAAGCATTATAGCCACAATCGGATGAATTCCAGGTAAAATCTTAAAACCAATTTCCTGTATAGATTTGCGAAAATAGGCGGTATTGGCGTGCAATTTTTGAACCAATTCATTGTTCGAACTCAATATATCGATAGCTTTAATAGAAGCCATGGTAATCATCGGCGCTAATGTATTAGAAAAAGTGTAAGGCCTTGATTTTTGCCTTATATACTCTATTAAACTAGCTTTGCCGGCGATAAATCCACCATGAGCGCCGCCTAAAGCCTTGCCAAATGTTCCGGTTATAACGTCAACCTGACCCAAAACATCGCATTGCTCGCTAGTTCCGCGCCCGTTGGCGCCTAAGACCCCGGTTGAATGGGAATCATCGACAAATAGCAAAGCATTTTCAGCTTTGGCTAGACTAGTTAACGCTTTCAAGTCAGCATAATCGCCTTCCATACTAAATACACCGTCGGTAGCTATAATTTTAAGGCGGTAATTATCATTTGACTTAGTATCTTTGATTAATTCCTGTAAATGACCCAAATCATTATGGTTATAAGGCTTAGACAAAGTATTTTTACAGGCTATGCGGGCAAGCCTTATACCATCGATTATACTGGCATGGTTGAGTTTGTCGGAAAAGATCATATCATTATAATTGGCTAAATTGTAGTCGCTTTGCAAAATAGCCGTAAAGAAAGCCTCATTAGCCCCAAAACACGATGAATGTAATATGGCACTTTCTTGACCAACAAAGCTGGCAATTTTGTCTTCAAGTTCCAGGTGAATTTTTTGCGTCCCGCACAAAAAGCGAACCGAAGACATTCCATATCCATATTCGTCGATGCCTTTTTGGGCGGCTTTGACAACGTCAGGGTGATTAGCTAAACCCAAATAATTATTGGACGCTAGCATAACGACTTGTTTTCCACCCACGTTTACAGTTGGCCCCATACGGCCGTCGATTAAAACTTCGTATTTATAAGCTTTAGAATCTTTCAACGCCTTTAATTCTTCGTCCATCGCTTTATAAAGTTCGCTTGGACTTAGGCTGCGATTCACGCTATCTGTTTTAACTTGCGACATCTAAAACTCCTAATTTAAACTAAACGTTAATTTCATTTCCCTACCGGTGACTAATTTATCAAAGGCTTCATTATACTCAGATAATTTATAAACCGACGGACTCAAGATTTTTTCTAATTTTGGAATAATGGTATCACCGCTAGATTCTAGTAAATTGAGCATTAGAGTCCAAGTAGAATACATTTGGCGGCCAAATATTCCCTCAACATTAACACCTTTCCAAATTATATTTTTAGCTATGTCAAAATTTTGCAATGGTGCCCTAGAAATACCTAAAAGTATAACTTTACCACCGTTACAGACGATGTTAAAAGCGTCGTTGTAGGCGTAAGGCGACCCTGACATTTCAAAAACGCAATCGACACCCATCGATTTTTTTTCCTGTTTAAGCAGGGTTTTATAAAAATCAGCCGTTCCGGAACTTACGTCAAAACAATGGGTAGCACCAAATTCATAAGCCAGCTTAAAACGCCTTTCAATGTCGGTTGTTTCGGTTGCATAAATTCTACTGGCGCCAAATTGCTTGGCTAGAATAATAGTCATTAGACCAAGCGGACCAAGCCCTAAAACAGCTACAGTTTTACCAGCCAGGTTAACTTTTGAGACACAGTGCACGGCATTGCCAAAAGCGTCCAGCATAGACCCGATTTTAGGCGGGACCAAACTGGTAGACCCACCTTTTCCTAACATTATAATATTCTGGTGCGGAACAACTACTTTCTGGGCAAAACAGCCGTCTAAATGCACTCCTTTAACTAAAACATTAGTACATATATGAGCTTGTCCATTGGCGCATAAATTACAGACACCACAGTTTAGATGCATTTCAGCCGTAACGTAGTCACCTGGTTCAACATGTTGTACGAGGTTGGAAAAATTTTCAGCCTTAACGCCAGCGCCAATTTCTTCAACAATACCGCAAAATTCGTGACCAATTACAATTGGACGAAAAGAACTTTTATCCTCGGTATACCGTAACATCTCGTCACGAATGCCTTGATTAGAACTACTTAAGTAAATACTCTTATCAGTTCCACACACACTAGCCATAAGAACCTTGATTTTTACATCATTAATACCTAACACTGGCTCAATATAATTATCATGAAACATTAGACCATTACAGCTTAGATCTTCTTTGGTTAAACATTGCATATTATTTTAGATTCCTTGATTTTAAACGTGTTTAGAATTAAATTATCATAACACTTATTCAGCTATATTTAGACTTGTAAAGGTCTTAATTTTAGTTAAATTTAAAATTTAATTTGACAAAACCATTGAAACAGCAAGACGCGCATATCCTTTCAATATCTAGCGTGCGTAGATTTACTAATTAGGCTAGCTAAGATTAATAAATATTTAGTTGCACTGTCCGGTAAAATACTTCATCATAAAAATATTAATGTTTTCTTTATTTTTCTACTTTAAATCGGGGTAATATAAAAATTATGGATTCGACAGATAGCAATAACAATTTAGCCAAATCAGATAACGGCACCTGTATTGATACATTAGCCTTTGAATCAACTATCGACTTAATCATTAAAGGTTCTCTAAATAATGAAGGCTGTGAAATACACGAAGAAGGCATCCGGCTAATAAGATTTCTACTTGCGAATTCTAAGGCAGCGCTTAACGGGTTTTTACCCAATTTTAAAGACATGAAAGTAGTCGAGGCTCACGCCCGTAATTTTATTAAACAATGCGGTAATAGCCAAATAGCCTTATCAACGCTTAAAGAAGTGACGCAGTCGTAAAATACCTTATTTAAAAATATCAGCTAATAATGTAGTTTATCGACATTATTAGCCGTCGGTGAACTACGTTAACCCGGGTTGCTATTTATAAATATAATTCAAAACCGATTCTAAGATTTATCTATAGATTCGATTAGAAATACTAATTCCTTTTGATTTAAATTATATTCGTTTTTAATTAATTCGAGGATTTTAATGGCGTTTTTCAGATCGGCTTGGTTTAAGTTGCTTTGGCAATCATCAAATAGATTAAGCAAATTACTAAATTTTTTTTTCAAGGCTACTACTTCAACTTTTAAATCTTCGACCAAGTGCTGCACCTGCTGGTTTTTACAAGCTTGACAGTAACCGTAAATGTCAAAACGGCTGTTTAAGAATGTAAAATTTTTACGCTTTGATAACGCCTTACCCAGACCATGGACAAACTCATCGCTAAATTCAACGGTCACTCCACAAGTTAAGCAGATTAAATGGTCGTGGTCAACATCCTTATATTCATATTTTAATAATTTATCGCTTTGGATAACGTTAAGACCGCCACTAACTTTAAGCTTGGCTAAAACCCTATAAATGCTTGAGATACTAACATCGTAGTTAAGTTCGGTCAATCTTTTGTGTATGTCCGGCGCAGTCAAATGAGTGCCGGGGGGAATTTTTTTTAATTCACCGGCAATGACTTGACTTAAATCAAGGTCTTTTTTATTTTCATGGCTAAATTCATTCATATTATTATTATCTGATATCTTTAATTAAAAATATTATTAATACAATTATTACTAATTTATAACTTACCGTATAATATATATCATCATCTTCAATAGAGAAATTTCACTGTATAAAGAAACATTTACAAATCGAATACATATTATTGACATAGAATTGCAATAAATATTAGTATATTAATGCAACTCATTTGCAACAATTTCAAATCTTGTTGATAATATTTACTTTCACTATATTCAAATAATCAAGGGGTAAAAAAATGCAAATAAACAAAAAAAATAACTACAAACCAAGGCCTAACCGCCAAAAAGGTCAAAGCATGGTCGAATACGCTTTGGGTCTAGGTTGTGTGGCGGGTTTATGTATGGTGGCCCTCGGCGCTCTTGGTCATATATCGGGCGACATGATCTATTCCGTTGAAAGCGCCATAATGCCAGATAAAGGCGACCAGGCTGGGCAACCTGGTCAAATGATTAATAGAGCTGCCACACCATGGAATTTCAACTAATTTACTCAAAAAATAGGGGAGTCGGTTAATTTTATTCAGCAACAATGGTTAAACAAACTCCCCTCTATAAATTAAATAAGAAACGAAAAAATGGTCAGGTTTTAGTCGAATTAGCTTTATCCATACCATTTTTACTTTTAATTATTTTTGGCATCATCTATTTCGGCCGTCTCTTTTATATAAAACAAGTTTTATTAATTGCCTGCCAATCGACAGCCCAATTGGCTAGCCAATATCCCAACCTAAACGATCCTAACGTTCGAGATAATATAAGAGGATTTACCGTGTCAGGTCAAACCTACAATATAAACAGTCCTAATTACAACGCTTTTAGCGCAAGCTATCTATTAAGTAATGGCAATAGTGGCAATCTACCTAACGGTAGTTCGATTTATCTATTACCATTTGATACCAATTCTGTAAATGGTATTCAAGCAAGTCCCAATTCGGTTAGCGTGGTGATAGAATACCCCATGAATATTTTCGGCAACAAACAAAATTTAAATATATGGCAGGGTAATGGTAGTCCATTGACTTTACCAAGTTTTACCGTAACCGAGTACGCGAGCTTCCCGCTCTTATTAAATCAAAACTAATAAATAATAAAAACAGGTTAATGTCATGAAAGTAAGCGAAGAATTGCCAATTTTCTCCAAAAGAAACTTAAACTTAAACGGTAGTATAAGTGAAAAAAAACAAACTAACGCAATACCACTTATTATTTTGTTTATAGTAATGATACTAACCGTAAATATGGTTAGGTCAAAATTATCTAACCATAAAGAAAGTTTGAAAATTCAGGTAGTCGGAGCCGGTGAAGACCTAACACCCAATACTAAAATTGGGTTTAGCCATTTGCATTACGTAACTATACCGCAAAAATTCTTTAATGAGAATATGTTTACTAGCTCCGACATGGTCGCTGGCAGAATTTTAAAAAACTACATTAGAATCGGTGAACCAATTTTAAAAAACAATTTATATCCTTTACAAAAATCGCTATCGCATAAATTAACAAAAAACGAAATAGCCTTTACCCTAAAACTAAACGACGAAAGTCTGTTAAACAACTCCATAATGGAAAATGACAGGGTCGACGTAATTTTAGTAGGTAGTTTAGACGACAAAAAAATAGCTAAAACAATCTGCCAAAATATTAAAGTTCTTAGTTCTCCTGAAAAATGTCTATCATCTAATAGTAGAAATATCGAAACCGACAATTTAATAACTTTAGCTGTAAGTGCAAACCAAGCTCAGATACTTGCCTTGGCTAGTCAAACCGGCGAAATAACCTTGTGTCTGCGCAATCAAAATTCAAGTATTAATAAAAATTTAAAATCATTATCTCAATATACTTTACTC
>JAJYFO010000107.1 GCA_021785395.1 bacterium
CAAAACCAGTTGGGCTTATCACCTTTACAAAATCCATCGGTCAACGCCGCCCAACCTTACAGCAACGCCTATCAACCCGGTATGCCCAATAATTATGGCAATAATGCTAATAATATTCAATTCCCCCAAGGCGGTCAGAATACCTATGGTAGCCAGAATGGTTATGGTACACAGCCGGTCATGCCGAATTCACCTGTTATGCAGTACGGGAACAATAATCAGGGGCAAATGGTCAACACTAATCCATACGGCAGTAATAGTCCAGGGCAAATGGTCAACACCAATCCTTATGGCAATACAAGTTCAATGCCGCAATCGCCGATATCGCCATATGCCAACCAATATGGCAGTAGTGCTAATTCGCCAAATTTTCAGCCCAATAATTCACAGGCTTATCAGCAAGGGCAAGCTGTCCAGAATCAAATCAATCAAAATAGTAATGGTGTCGCTAATGGAGCTCCTGGTAGTTACTTAGATTCTAAGTTGGATTCGGTCGAAAGTGGCTTTGATAATTCCAATAACTCTAAGAATTTAAACGCTCAAAATAATAGCCAGTCTGGTAAATCGGGAAATGGTCACCCAGCTTTGGCGTCTTTGGGTCGTGGTCTTGGGTATACGGCTTTGCGTCTAGCTCCTTACGCGGGTATGTATATGATGATGCGTGGCAGCAATGGCATGGGGATGTCGCCACTAATGTATCCAATGATGTATGGAGGTTATGGCTACGGTGGTTATGGCGGGATGGGAAGTTTTGGTGGATTTTATTAAATATAGTTAATTTTAAATGCTTTCTTTTTTATTACTATTTACCTATTAGATAGATGAATCTGTAAATAGTTTAAATTAAGTGTTTAAGAAAATTAGCCAAGTTTTAATTTTTACCTTACCGGTATTTTTGTTTTGTTATGCCTGGTTTATAGTCATTGTTTCTTTGCCAAAGCTCGATGGTGTTACAACTGTTCGGTCTTTGAACAAAATGGTCACTATAAAATATGACGATAATGGTGTGCCTTATATTGAGGCATTTAACCTGGAAGATTTATTCTTGACCCAGGGTTTTGTCCAAGCAAGCCATAGAATTTTTCAGATGGACATTTTGCGCCGCTTGTCTTGTGGTCGTTTGAGCCAAATTTTGGGGCAGACAACCTTGAATACTGATAAATTCAATACTATGTTAGACCTCGAAAATAAAGCCAAGCTTGAATACGAAGGTTTAAAACCTGAGTATAAAA
The DNA here is from genome assembly GCA_021785395.1 of bacterium. Lineage (GTDB taxonomy): Bacteria > Cyanobacteriota > Vampirovibrionia > Obscuribacterales > JAKAZS01 > JAKAZS01. The sequence goes on from JAJYFO010000107.1 coordinate 1,233, forward strand.
GTTATTTAGACGCGTTTGCCAACGGCGTTAATGCCTACTTGGCTAATAATTTTGAAAAGTTGCCGATTGAATTCAAACTCCTTAATTATCGTCCAAAACCCTGGACGCCCATGGACTCAATCGCTATTTTAGAATATTTAAATTTTCAGAGTAATAATAATTTTGACTATATAAATTTACAAAATAAGATAATAAATAAATTGTCGCCCAATGACTATAATGATTTAGTCGACTCTAGTAGTATAAACAATAATGATATTAGTTTGTGGCGTAATTTTAAAATTTTTGACGAATCGATAAATAATATAAGTGATGTGTTTAAAATTACAAGCCCGCAAACTTTAACCGGTAGCAACGCCTTTGTGGTAGCTGGGCAAAAGTCAAATAGTAATGGCGGTTTAATGGCTACAGCCAAACATGAAAAATTTACCAATCCCAGTTTATGGTTTTTAAATTCCCTCAATACACCAGCTTTTAGCATGGCTGGAGCCAGTATTCCGGGAGTTCCAGGCCTTGTTATAGGCCGGAACAACAACCTAGCTTTTACCTTTGTTGATTTAAAAACAAATTCACATAAATTTGTATTGGAAAAATTTGCCCCAAAGCTTTCCAACTATTACTTAAGTCGGTCTGGCTATTTGAAGACTACTACCGTCAAAAATACTATTCCGGTAAGGTTTAAGCGCGATTACGTATTTAATTATGATATAACGCGGGACGGACCAGTGATTAATCGTCAACAAGACTTTGGCATCGTTTTGGCTTATCCTAGTGATTTGACGGGTGAAATGGCTTCAAATTTTAGTCTAAACTTGTCTTCTAATATTAAAGAAGCTGACACGGCTTTAGCTAATTATCAAGGTAGTCCTAGACAGTACTATGTTGTTGACAAAGAAAAAAATGCCAGATCCTATATAAGCGGCTATTTAACAAAATCTAACCTAAGCGATACGAAAAACTTTATCGACGGCTCTAATTTACCCAAGCCTTATTTCGAATTGCAGTCTCAAACTAAACTTCAACCAAAAAATATTTTTGATTATAGTGTAAGCCTGATTAATCTGCCGCTTATTTTAACCAATAATTTAAAACCTTGTGAATCGATTGATAGTGAGCTTGCGCTTAAGTTTAGGCGCAATATTAAATTGGGTCTACCGGACCTAAATGATATTGAGTCTTCGGCTTATGATTTAAACGCTAGAAAACTAATCAGTCATATAGCGCAAATTTTAAATAATGCCAATATCTGCGATAAATTTGTTCTAGAAACGTTGCCTGGGCTTACGAATTACGATGGCAATGTAAATGGGTCTAGTTTAACGAGCCTTATTTACCAAAGTTTCCTACAAGAGGCGGCTGAAAAGTTGTTATTGCCTAAACTCGGGTCTAAATTACTATATCAATATCAGGAACTTTGTCCAGATTGGACGACTCGGTTAATAAACATTGTCGAAAAAAATAAAAGGTCTTGGTTACCGCAAAACTATACTTCTTATAATTCTTTTTTAGTCTCAATATACATAGATACAATAACAAAATTAAGGGTAATTTATCCTGACTTTGATAAAGCCCAATGGCAGGATAAGCACGAAGTAAATTTTATATATTTTCTGTCTGATTTAATATTTAAGAATAATAATTTTTCTTTACCATTTATAAATTTTGGTCCGTTTAAAATAGGTTTTGACAATGATTCTGCTAGAATGATAAATGTTTTAGCCAATGGAAAGAAAGTTTATGCTTTTTCTGGTTCAATTGGCAGTGTATTTACTTTTATGCTTGACATGAATAATGCTAGTAAAATTTACTATACTTTGGCTCCGGGGCAGTCAGCCCAAATTTTGTCCGACTATAATTTTAATTTAATTAATAGCTGGATAGAGACAAAGCCCAGTGTAATGTATTTTGACCTAAATGAGTTGAATCAAAATATCAGTCATAAATTGATATTAACCAGTCGCTAGAATAATTAAGGTGTAAATATATAATGAAAAAAGTTTTGGTCGCCGATGAAATAAGTGAACTTGGTCTAAATATTCTAAGTGATGGTTTGGAAGTAACGTATAGACCGGATATTAGTCAGTCTGATATGCTTGCCATAATTGAAAACTATCATGGCCTCTTGGTTAGGTCAAGGGCCAGCGTTGATGAGAAAATTATTAGTAACGCAAGGTCTTTAGAAGTAATAGGTCGAGCTGGTGTAGGTGTCGATAATATCGATGTTAATGCGGCTACCAAATCTGGTGTTTTGGTTCTAAATTCACCAGAGGGCAATACGGCTAGTGCCAGCGAACACACTATGGCTTTAATGTTTGCCTTGGCTCGTAAAATTGCCCAGGCTGATAAATCAGTTAAAGAAGGCCATTGGAAGCGATCACAATTTTTGGGCAGCGAACTTTTCAATAAAACGCTTGGTATTATTGGTTTTGGTAAAATCGGTAGACGTGTAGCTAATATGGCTTTAGCCATTGGTATGAAAGTAATTATTTTCGATCCATTAATAGATAAAGATAGTATCAAGCATCTCAATGTCGAACTCGTTGAACTTGAAAAAATTTATCAAATGTCTGATTTTATAACCATTCATACACCAAAAACCAAGCAAACTACTAATTTAATCAATCACACTGTATTAAATCGCATGAAAGACGGTGTTTTTATTATAAATACTTCGCGTGGTGGTATCATAGATGAAAGGGCTTTGGCCTTAGCCCTGCTATCTGGTAAGGTTGCCGGATGTGGATTGGATGTCTTTGAACATGAGCCTTTAGCTAGCGATTCACCTTTAAGAGAATTTAGTGATAAAATTATTTTAACCCCTCATTTAGGCGCTTCAACTTACGAAGCCCAGCTAAATGTCGCATTAGATTTGGCCAATCAGATTAAGACTTATCTTTTAACCGGTATTAGTTCGGCGGCTGTTAATTTACCTAATTTAAAGCCGGAAGAATTGAAATTCTTGAGTCCGTATATCAAACTTACCCAAAATATGGCTACAATTGCTAGTAATTGGCTTGATAATGATATTCGCGAGATAGAAATTAGTGTAAGTGGTAATTTGGCTAATTATAATACGCAAAGCCTGACTAGTGCAGCGATTATAGGGGCTTTAAATAATAGCGTTGAAGGTTTGAATTTTATTAATGCTTCTTATGTCGCCAATGACCATGGAATTAACATTCGGCATTCTAAGTTTTCAAGTTATGATATCAGTTTAAGCGAATTAAACCTTGTCGTAAACAATAATAACAAAGATGGTCTAATTTCGCTATCAGGCATGGTTCTTAATGATGATAAGGCTGTTATAACTAAGATAAACGAGTTTAATGTAAACCTGTCACCGTCTAAATATATGTTATTTACCGTGCATCAGGACCAGCCTGGTATGGTTGCTAAGGTTGCTTTGATTTTAGGTCAGAATAATATAAATATAAGTTCGATGGCTGTCAGCCGAAAAAGTATCGGTGCTCAAGCTATGATGGTGATTGAACTAGACGAAAATTTAAACGGTAATATACTTGAACAGTTAAATGATATCGATGGTATTCTTAAAGTAGGTTTTGTAAATCTCTATGATAATTCGCTTTAAATATGTATTTTTGACTATTTATATTTTTAGTTGTTTATATCCTGCGCCAATTTTGGGTCAGCCATACATTGACAATTCAAAAGCAACCATAACGTTGCCAAAAAACACCAGTAGAAAATCGATACAAAATTTTGTTCAGCAGAATCGCCAAACTAAATTACCTAGTTTTGAAGAATTAGTACCAGCTAGTAATTATTCGTATGGCTATTTGCAGCCTGTAGACTTACAGGGAATGAAAATAGCTGGGCTTGACTTATCAAGTATTAACGTATTAAGTAAAAGTTATTTTGTCGTCATTAAAAACAGTCATTTTAATTTAATGAGTGATATATACGAAAACAACCGTAAATTAAAACGCACAAGTTTTGTTACGCTAGACTATGTATGGCATTGTTTTGTTGGCTTACGAAATAGTATCTCCTTTTCTATTATAAAGAACAACCTTGCCTATGATTTAAAAGATTGTTTAAAAGCTATGTTAGCTGCTTGTGAAGAAGATTATAAAATTTGTGAAGACGCCAATATAAAAGCCGATATTAAAGAGAATTCAAATTTACTTAAAACCGCGTTATTCATACTTGACCCAGTTGCCTTTAAAAGTTTCGCTCGAAGCAACGATAAAAATATGGACGAAATTAATAAGATTCCTCTAGGCTTTTATAATTTAGACGAAAGCGTTGCTCGAACCGTTAAATGCCTTTATTACTTAAGCTGTCTTGAATTACCGCTTATTGACGAAAGCGATGAAACCAAAATAAATAATTTTAGACGTAGTGTGTTGTTGTGTCGAGCCATTGCCAATAGTAAATTAAAGACCGAATCGGGTTTAAATTTATGGAAAAAAATAAGTTTAGCGCAAAAATTTATTTTTCCGGCTTTGAATAATATCAGTCAAAATAAAATTTACCCTTATGAATTGAGTTCAAAGTTTTTTGGCCAGGGTATTAATCCCGATGATTTTTTAAGAAAATTAGCTGACCCGTTATTCAGAACCCAATTGTTGTTAACAATTCGTCATGAAAAACCAACCAGGTTAGAGACCAGTTCTTTTCAAAGCTTAAATAATACCAACAGTTTTTCTTCTTTAAAGGTATCTTTCCGTTTATTGCCAAATTTGCTCGACCCGTCATATATTGCCCTTACCCAGGTGGCCAGTGAAATTAACCAAGATAATACTGCCCGTGGGTCAGCTCCTTTAACCCTAATGTATCTGCAGTCAATAAAAGCTTTAACGGCCAACGATATATTGCGCCAGCTATTTCCCAAATTATCACCCAATATAGCTAGGTGGATCTATTTTATGGACTGCTGTCAGTCGGGTTATATTTTGCAAAGTAATACAAAGTCAGTATATAACATTTACATCGACTGGCGCTTTAATACACTAAATAATTATTTTGCCTTAACTAAATCCCGCTCGCAAATTGCGCTTGGGTCGACCGACTGGATGACCAGGCAATTAGAAAGTATTGTTAGTATGTGGTTGGATACTAATTTATCTTGTATGGTCAAACCGCCTAAGATCACATTGCCAAAAATCAACTTCAACCCGTATAATAGCGGCAATTTTAAAATAACTTACCATTTCCTTGACCCAGCCAGTGATACTTATATCGCCATGCGCAAGGATTTAATGACGCTTATGGAAGAAGGTTTGAATATTGGTTATTTCCCTTTAGACTATAAACAAGACTTGGAAAATTTTAAATATATTCTGGAAAAATTGGACCATATTGCTCTTGAAGAAATTAAAGGTGAGAAAGTGAGCTTGCAGGAATTAAATTTTTTAGGACAAATCGACCTTTATTTAAGGCCTTATGACGAACCATGCATTAATTTTTTAAGTTTTGCTTTGAGTAATGACAATAAGTTTTTAAATTTATCTTTAGGTGACCCTGGATATTTGAATATTATCCTGCAAGGGCCAGCTAGGGCAACTTTGGCCCGCGGAGGTCTGTATAATTATTTTGAAGAAACTGGTAGTTGTCAAACCCTGGAACATTTGAAACGGCAATTACAATACAACACCATTAGGCAACCTTTTTGGTTAAGCACTTATGATGTTGTACAAGAAGATATAGATAAAGATAATAAGAACTAATTACTAATTGCTGCTAGGTGTGGGGTCTGGTTTTCCAGTTATTTTGCGACCCATCCATTTGGTTCCTTCCCAGACTTTTTTAGGACCCCAGCAAATTCCGTGCCAAACGTCTTTACTCCCGCGCACTAAAATATTTTCTTTAGGTGGTGTAGAAACTGAGTTGCTTTGTGCTTGTGAACTTAGCATAGGGTTAAATATGGCTGTCATTATTAATGCCAGAGCCAAAGTTCTTGATTTAATTGAAAAATTAGACATTCTTTCCTCCTTAAGGTAAATTAAGATAATAATACTAAATTTACGTAAATTTGTTAATTGTTTTGTAATTAATAGCAATAAAATAATTAATAATAAAGTAATTAGTAAATGTTTAAGGTAATCGTGTAATAATTGATAATACATTAGTTATCCTTGAAAAAGCTAAATAGAAGGATAATTAAGGGTAAATCGATTAGTTAGAAAAAATTGGTTATGGTATAAAATAATCAAAGTATTTTATAATTGGTTATCCTTTATTATGATTAATTTTGAAGATAATACGTTAGAAGCAAAGTCGATGGAAGTTTTTATATGAGTTTATACGCTGATTTACATAGACATTTAGGGGGTGCTTTACATCCTCGCATAATTTATAAATTTTTGCAGCGTCAAGACCATAAAATTTTAGGCTATTTCCCAGATTACGAAGGTTTTTACAATTGGTTTACAAGACCGTGTAGAACTTTGGATGAATTTGTCAAAATTCATACTCTTGTCGAAGAATTGCAAAGCATAGAACATTTACCTTATTTTTGTTTTCGTCTTTGTCGTGGCGCATATTTATTTGAAAATTTACAGTATTTAGAATTGCGCTATAACCCTTATTTTCGAACCGATAGTCATTTGAGTGTTAATCAACGAATAAAACAAATGCAGGACGTCATTGATGTGATAACTATAAATTTACGCCCTCAAGAATATCCTATTATTGTTAAACAAATTTTGTGTTTAGACCGTAGGTTACCTAATTCGATTAATGAGGCTATTTTAAAAGTGGCTGTAAAAAATATTGGACCAATTGTCGGCATTGATTTGGCTGGCCCAGAAATTGACCCGCAGAAATTTGAAACCTGGGTTAAATTTTTAGGTAAAGCTAGAGCAAGTGGTTTAAAAACAACTTGTCATTTGGGCGAGACTAGCATTGAAAATGTTTTTAGTCAGTATTTTAATGTTTTAGACCGTATTGGCCATGGAATTCATATTCCTTTGGTTAAGCCATCGTTACTAAAAGAACTTGCTAAAAAACAAATAACTTTAGAGGTTTGTCCTACTAGTTATAAACAAACAGGTGTTTTAAAAGATTTTGAAGAACTAAAATTGGTTTTTAGCCGTTGTCGAAAAGCCAATGTGCCTATAGCTGTTTGTACTGATAATCCTGGACGTAATCCTTCGCCGTGCACTTTACCAGGAGAATATGAAAGACTTATTGATTTCGATGTAATAGATTTTGCTGAGTTAAGACATATTCAAAGAGAATCTTTTCGAGCTGCTTTTGGTTTCGTTGGAAAACCATTAATATAAATCAGCCAATAAATGCTTTAGATACTTTTTATACATTGGATAATTTATTTTATAGCCCATTAAATTTTTTTGATGTTTAACTAGATAATTAAATTGACATGTTTTGTTTGCGTTAGGTTGAATGGAATATTATGTATTTTATCGGTAAAAAGTTTTATGTTGTTATATTTAACGATATTTATGAGTTAAATAAACTGACTTGAAATTGAAAGTGGTCATATTTAAACTCATAAAAAATTTTAAAGACCGAATAATAAACTAAATTTATAGTATTTTTTTTATTTTATTGGTTGATTTATAAAAAATATTTTTTAAATCCGTTATATTTTTTTATATTTTATATTTTTCTAAATGGCTAAAGTGTTTGAATTAAGTCTATGAGATTGAGTTATGTAGCCATGAATTAAGTAATTGTTGAATTGTATTTTTGTTTTTTATTTGATAGTCTTAGAATTATTTTGCTAAATTTATAAATTACATCTTGCAATTTATTTGATTTATGAGTAATCTATTGTATGTGGTGATTAGGAGTATAAAAATTAAAAGCTAAAAATTATTGTCAGATGTATTACATATGTATATGTTTTGGTGATATTTATACTCGCAAGTATTTAATTCTTTAGGAGGAAATAATGCAAAAAAAATTTAAGGCAAAGCCTAAGGCTGTAAAAGTCAAAGCTTCAGTTGAAGAAACGCTTAATGAAGAATCTTCAAAAAGTGGTATAAATCCAGCTCCAGCTAAGAAAAAAGCGACTGCTAAAAAGGCAGCTGCTAAAAAAACAACTGCCAAAAAAGCAACCGCCAAAAAAGCAACCGCTAAAAAAGCAACTGCTAAAAAAGCAACTGCTAAAAAAGCAACTGCTAAAAAAGCAACTGCTAAAAAAGCAACCGCTAAAAAAACAACC
>JAJYFO010000108.1 GCA_021785395.1 bacterium
TGTTTTTACTGAAGCCAGTATCAGTGAATTGGCCGATAGATATAAATTCAAAAATCTGAGTAGTCCGTTGACGCAAACCCTGGTCGATGAATTTCAAAATAAAATGTTAAATAATAAAGTTAAGCCTAAAAATTGACCTATAATGATATAAGCAATAAATATTTGAAGGGCGATAAAAAAATGTCATTTCGTATTTTGGTTATCGAAGATAGTAAAACACAGTTGCTGGCAATTAAGCATTGTTTGGAAAATGAAGGCTATAATGTTATTACAGCCGATTCTGGCGCTATGGGAATCGCTAAGGCGTTTAAGGAAAAGCCTCATCTGATAATTTCCGACGTCATTATGAGCGGTATAAATGGCTATCAGTTGTGTCGGCTTATCCGTAATGAGGCAGAATTATGTGACATCCCGGTTATATTATTGACTAAACTGGACGCTAGTCTTGACAAATTTTGGGGTCTAAAGTCGGGGGCAAATTTTTATGTGCCCAAAGAGCCGGGTTTTCCAACCTTGATAAAAATTTGTCGTGAAACCCTAGAAGACATACCTAATTTGCCAAAGTTTAAAGTTATCAGTGATTCCAACGATTTAATGAGCGTTGAAGAAGTGAATAGCAGATTGATTAAAATATTGGAAAATTTGTTATTTGAAGCGACTATAATTGACGAGGTTAGAAAAATTGGTGAAGATATATTAGACATAAATATAATGTCGCATAAATTATTTAATCTACTTACCAGTATTTATGATTACAAAGCCTTTGCCATTGTAGTTAACCAGCCTAAGTCGAGTCTGCTTATTGCTAAGGCACAAAACGACAATGATTATATTACTATACAAAATATGGCTATAAATATATCTAATCAACTTGGTCTAACACCAATTCATCATGATGTTGAAGTCAATCATGAAGTGTTAACTAATACTATTACAATACCCGTTGATATATTAGGAATGCGACTGGGAGTTTTGATTATAAGTACCCACACGCAACTAAAACCAGCTGATGAAAAATTATTTAAACTCATCGCTGAACAGTTTTCGATAATTTTAAGGTTGTACCATGAGCACATCCAAAAATTTAGCGTTACTAGTAAGTGAATAGGTCAATGTCTTTTTTTCTTTTTCTTTTTCTTTTTATTGTTAATTTTTAAGTTATCTATATAATTATCTAAGTCTTCTTGGCTTAAGGTCTTATTTTCGCCTTTAATATCGGCTTTGTTTTGGTCGATGCTAGGGCTTTGTTCCGCAATTGTACTTATTGGTGTTTCTATTGATAATGCGATAGCGCTAGTATCTAGCGATTGAATGCTGGTATTGTCAGTTATATTATCTAAATTAATATTATCTTTATTGATTTTACTTGCTTCACTAGCTATCGTAACGTCGATTTCTAGCGAATCTGGAGTCGTTTCGTCGGCGAAAGAAAAATCTATAATTAGTTCATCGTCGCTATTTTCTTCACCTTGGTCAAATAATGTCTTAGCATTTAAATCAGTATCTGACTGGTTTATGGAGTGAACTTCGTTGTTATCAGATACTAAACTACTTGTTTCAAAGGACTTAAAGTAAGTACTTAAATCGTCTTGTCGGACTAAATTATTTTTGAGTAAAAAATCGTGTACGTCGGTTTTATTCAACTGGTACTCTTTAATAGCCTGTATAGCGTCATTGAACTTAATGACACGGTTGTTGATGAGTTTTAGGCATTTTAAAACTACGTTTAAATCATGGGCGTTGAGAAAATTTTCCTGGACCAAAATAATTCCAAGCGCCTGATTGCCCATGTCGGCGTCTTTTGTCAGTATTTTATCTATATCGGACTGCTTTATTAAGTCGGCTTTTACAAGCAAGTCGGTTAAATCAAATTTGATTTTGCGTTTAATTCTGGGAATTTTGGTTAAACTGGTTTTAACTACGGGTAAATTGTCGGTTATCGGTAGATTCTGGGCGATTAAATCATGCTGGGCTCTTAATTTGGGTATTCTTAAGATATCGTGGGCAATATTAAGAATGATAAGCGAGTTATTCCAGACCCTCTCGTTTTTGAAACCCGATTTATAATGAATAATATTTTTAGCCAACACCCAGTAGTTTTGTTTTAAGTCGGCAAATGAGGCAAATGAAGTCACGCTTAACAATTTATACAAATTCTGGTACGCTTTGTCTTTGTTAAATAGGGCAATTTTATCAGCAAAAGCTTCTATAAATGACGGTAATGTTACCGTATTGTCCTGGAAATTCTTGACAAGGCTTGGTAATGACAGGGTACTTTTGGTAATGTCAATATGGTCGTTTTCTTTGGAAGTGTTTTGCTTGGAGCTGTCAAGTGAAAGGGTGTTTAGGGAATTGCCGTCCATAAGGGTTAGAAATAATTGTTTATGGCATAGATTTACACCGACAAGGTCGCCATTAGCCAGGCTGATTTTAAGCGCACTGGACAGAATCTTTCGCTCTAATGAGTCTCTATCTTCGGTTTGGTAGTTGACTAATTGTGTATCTTCCATGAATTTCGCTTAGTAAAAGATTATAATTATAAATTATATATAATAAATGTTAATTAAATTATATAAATCATTTAAGGGTAGTTTACTATTAAATCTAAAAACTCAATTGAGTGTATAAAACTATTATGAATGAGCTTGAAAAAAAATTAAACGTTTTATGTAAAGAATTTAATTTAAGTATAGACGATAATCAATTTAAGAATCTTTTAATTTATATAAATTATGTCATGGAAATTGGCCTAAAACAAAATCTGGTGTCTAAGGCAAGGCTATCATTTTTTATAGAAGACCAAATCGCCGACGCTTTTACTCTGGCTAATGTCTTGGACGACTATTGCCCGGTTGTACCGATCGATACTTTTAACTTGGTCGATATTGGTACGGGAGCTGGCTTGCCGGGTCTGGTCTTAGCTATTTTAAGACCAGATTTTAAAGTTACTTTACTTGATTCTAACCAAAAGAAAATCAAATTCTTAAACCTTGTCGTTAACGATTTGACTATTCCCAATAAACCCAAAGTTATATTGGGCCGAGCCGAAGAAACGGCTCATGATTTGGCTTATCGTGATAAGTTTGACTTAGCCACTATAAGAGCCGTTGCTAGTTTAAAAATCAGTATCGAACTGGCTTTACCCTTTTTGAAAGTAAATGGTTTATTTCTAGGTCAAAAATCAGCCATCAAGCTTGACGATGAAATCGTTGAAAGTCAGGATATTATGGACGTTTTATACGTTAAACAAATGTCTATAAAAGACGCTTACGCTGATCCTTCGGTAAAACAGCATAAGATCATTGTCTTAAGCAAAACCAAGTCTACACCCAAGATGTACCCTCGAAAATGGAAAAATATTATAACGCCCTAATTATTTGACTAAGGGATAAGGTCAGGTTTAGTCGAGTATAAATAACGAATGGTTTTTGCGTCGCTGGCTGAGACGTTGCCATTGCCGTAGTAAATACTCATTAAGTCGTTGGGGTTGGTACTATGCCCTTCTATACCTAAGGCATGGCCAAATTCGTGCGCTGCTGCTGCTTTCATCTTGACGTAAGGCATGGGTTGACCATTGGTATCACTGGTCCGTAAAAGGATTAAAACGGGTTTAAAGTCAGCGTGTTTACCTTCCAAGATTTTTTTATAACTAAAGCTGCGCTTGGCAGTATACCCTCTGATATCATTGGCAAATAATCCTAAGCCAAGTTTATTGACAAAGTGGTTGACAAAGTAAACGTATATGTCAGCGTCATTCTGATTTTGGGTAAATACGAATGAAAACAGACCCTCATTTTCGAATTTTTTCCATTCATTAATACCGTCGATTACTGCTTGATATTGGTCATTAGTAAAACTTTCGGCTACTTTTAGCTCGTCTTTATGTTCGGGGTGGTCGATGACAAAAGCGACTAAGTCAGGCCATTTATTAATATTGTCGACATTGTCAAATGGAGCTCCCAGCTCTTCATCAATAACAGTATCTAGGCTGGTACCATGACTAACGTAAACCTTAAGGGGCATTTGTTCGGGCAGCCAGTGAATGAGGCCGAAGCTGGATTTGACTTCGGGGTATACTTGGCCCTGGTTGCTGGCATAAATATTTGTATTCGTATTTAAGTAACCAAATATTAAGATTGTTACTATTGTTAATTTGTATTTTAAAGTTTTAAATTCCATAGCCATTTATATTTACAAAGTTAATGATAGAAAGTTGAAAACAATTGTGGTTTAAATTGGGCATAAATACTAAGACTTACTGTATTATAAAATAGATTGTCTTAATTTAGTTTTAAAATTACGTAACGAGAAAGTAAATGAAAAATTAAATTTGACAGATTAGCCCCATTTATAATTTATAAATGAGACTGTAACGCAGTTACTCAAGTGAGAGGTCTGAGGGATTGGACCTTTTGGGGCAGTACCAAACCTGCGAACATTTTTTATCAATATCGTCAATATAAAAGCATGAAAGCAATTATTCTAGCCGCTGGACAGGGAAAAAGGATGAAGACTGGCCTGGCTAAAGTCTTGCACCAGGTCTTAGATAAGCCGATGCTGCGGCATATAATAGATAATCTAATCGACCTTAAAATCAACGAAGCTTATATTATAGTAGGTCATAACCAAGAACAGATTGTAAATTATCTTAACGATAATAAATTGGACCAAAATTTTAAGACCATAGTCCAAGACCCACCGCTTGGCAGTGGGCACGCTCTTATGCAGGCCATTGACCATTTAAACGATTATCCTGGCGATGTACTTGTCTTAAATGGCGATATGCCGCTTATCCAGTTCGAAACACTAAGTAATCTGGTTAAGACCCATAACTCTTGTTGCAATGATATAACTATTTTAACGGCTAGTTTGCCAAACCCTACTGGATTTGGCCGAATAATCAGAGACAACGACAATATTATCGGTATTATTGAAGAAAAAGACGCAACAGGCGACCAAAAAAATATACAAGAAATCAACGTGGGGATTTATTGTTTCAAATGGGCCAGTATTAAAAACGGTCTTAAAAATTTACAGCCCAATAACGCCCAAGGCGAGTATTACTTAACCGACCTTATTAAATATGCCTATGCTAATAAACTAAAAATTTCTAGTTGCAGTTTAAGCGATTTTAAAGAGGCTAGCGGAGTAAATTCAAGGGCTGAACTGGCTTTGGCCAACCGTCATTTGAGCGACATTAATATAGCCAGACTCCTTGATAGTGGTGTAACCATAATTGACCCTAAGTCTACCTGGATTTCGTCGAACGTTAAAATCGGTATTGATACCATAATTATGCCTAATACCTATATTTTAGGTGATGTAAATATAGGTGGCAACTGTATTATAGGACCTGATTCGAATATAACCGGTGTCGTCAATATCGGTGACAACGTCGAAATAAAGTCAAGCTACCTTAATAACTGTAATATAGGTGACGCTTGTAAAATTGGACCTTTTGCCAATATTCGCTTTAACACTATTTTAAGTCCAAACGTTAAAATCGGCAATTTCGTCGAAATTAAAGCCAGTTCAATAGCTACCCACACTAATGTTTCGCATTTAAGTTATATAGGCGATACTACTATTGGCAAGTATAGCAATGTCGGGGCTGGAACGATAACGGCCAATTACAATCATATGTCTAAAGAAAAATTTAAGACTGTTATAGGGTCTAACGTTGCCATTGGTTCTAATTGTGTTCTGGTGGCTCCAGTTACAGTCGGCGATAATACTATTTTAGCCGCCGGGTCAGTTATAACCAAAATGGTGCCTGATTGTGCGCTAGCTATAGCCCGAGGTAAGCAGACCAACAAGGAAAATTACGTAAAAGAAAAATACGCTGTTAAAGTTGAAAAATAGCTAAAGTCTGACAAAGCTTCATTGTAAAGAAGAATTGTAAAACAGGCTAAACATCCCTTTTGTTTCGACCAATTTAAGTTTAGGCAAAGTATTTAATTTATCGATATCATTGCTTTTGGTAATTATATACGCGTCAGGGTAAAGTTTAAGGCAGTTTAAGAATTGACCATAATTTAAGGGAATAAGTATTTTACGGTTGGCATAAAACATTACCGATGGTTTGCGTAAATCATAGAGTATAATCGGGTTTTTTTTGTCTTTTAAAGCTAGGGCAAATTCTTTAACGGGTTTTTCCCAGGTTTCTGAAATAAGGCTGTAACAGGCTGTGCCGAAATTAGCTAGCAAAAACAAATTAAGTAAACTAAAAACTATTAAACTAGTTTTAGCCTTGTTAAACAAATTTATCAAAAGATAAATTAAACTAGAAACGATTATAAAAAGTAGGCAATTGAGAATAAGGCCATTGATTTCAGGCGTTGTGTCGCGTAGTTTATAAAAATATTTGGGCAAAATAGCCCAGGTTAAACAAGAGACTATAAATAATCCGGTGTAGTTAAAATTTAATTCTTGGCTATTAAGCTTGGGTAAATAATAACCTAGCAGTATCGCCGCAAATGGATAGGCTGGTAGCGTATATGGTATTAGCTTGGATACACTGGCGCTAAAAAAACAAATTGTAAAAATTGTTTGACAAAAGCAGTATAAAATAATTTCCAGTTGAGGTTTTTTACGAATAATGGCGGCAGTATGTTGACTAATATTATCCAGGACTAAAGACTTTAGCGTGAATTTTTTTAATTTTAGATTAAAGTCTTGGCCTAATTTAAAAATAATATTTATGAAAAATATCGACCAAGGAAAAAAACCAACCATAAAAACTATCGGATGATACCATATAGACCCTTTATGGGAATCAACAACACCGGTAAAACGGGCAAAATTTTCACGCAATATAAATTCTTTAAAGTAGGCGCCTTTAGTTACGTATATTTCGACTACGTACCAAGGCAAAGCTAGGCTGGTTAAAATTAGTAGTAATTCTAACCATTTAATTTTTTTTAAATTGGCTTTAACCTGTCCGGTTATAATATAAAACAAGCCTAGCCCACCAACGGGTAAAACAAGGCCAATAGGGCCTTTGGTCATAATGGCTAAGGCTATCATTATGTAAGCCAAATAGGGATTTTTATTTTCTTTAAAGCTAGAAAACAAATTAAAACCGGCTAAAGTCGTAAATAAAGTCAATATCATGTCGGTTATAGCTTCGCGTGAAATGACTATAAACAGAGGCGACATAGCCAAGGTAAAACAAGTTATAAGAGCCGCCCTTGAATTAAAGTATTTAAGGGTAAATAAAGTGGTAACGATTAGCGTTAAATACCCAGCTAAGGCACAAGGTAAACGAGCGGCCATTTCGTTGACACCTAAAAAAGTATAGCTTAAAGCCATGGCCCAAATAGTTAACGGCGGTTTGGTAAAACGCGTTACATAGTTTAAACTGGTCGTAATAAAATCGTGTGATTTGAGCATTTCTAGAGCCGGCTCGGCGTATAAGGCCTCGTCGGGGTTGAAAAAGGGATAATTGCCCAAATTTGTAAAGAAAATTACACTTGCCAAGAGTAATCCGCTAATTACTGCTACAATGGAGCGATGTGTATTTAATTTTTTAAATATTGAAATCATAGGTTTTATTATACGAGGATAATTATAAAGCATGGAAGTTTCAAATCGGTTAAAAAAAATCCCCCCTTACGTTTTTGCCCAAATCGACCAGAAACGTCAAGAACTTGTAGCCAAAGGCATTGACGTTATAAACTTGGGTATTGGCGACCCTGACGGGCCAACACCTAAACATATCGTCGAGTCTGCCAAAAATGCCCTTGATAATCCGGTTAACCATCATTACCCGCCGTTTGGCGGTATGCCCGAATATAAAGAAGCTATAAGCAATTGGTTTAACGATAGGTTTAAAGTCAAACTCAACCCTAAAACGCAAATAACTTCGCTCATAGGGTCTAAAGAAGGCCTTCATAACACCATTATGGCGTATATCGATAGTGGTGATATTAATTTGATCCCCGACCCAGCCTACCCGGTTTATCGCACTTCGACAATTTTAGCCGGTGGTGAGCCATATTTCATGAACCTTAATGAAGAAAACGATTTCTTGCCAGATCTTAACGCCATCCCTAAAGACGTTTTGGCTAAAGCTAAATTAATGCTACTCAATTACCCCAATAATCCAACGGCTGCTGTAGCTAACTTGGATTTTTTTGAAAGGGTAATACATTTGGCTAAAAAACATAGTATTTTAGTCGCTCACGACTTGGCTTATAGCGAAATGACTTTCGACAATTATGTAGCCCCATCCATTTTAGAAGTTCCAGGAGCGATAGATACAGCCATTGAATTGCATTCATTGTCCAAAACCTTTAATATGACCGGTTGGCGTATTGGTTTTGTGGTTGGCAATGAAAATAGCGTTAAAGCCGTGGCTTCTTTAAAGTCTAACGTCGATACCGACATTTTTAAAGTGGTTCAGTTGGCTGCTATTAATGCCCTAACTGGGCCAATGACGCATATTCAAGAATGTAACGACTTGTACCAAGCCAGGCGTGATTTGGCTATTACTGAATTACAGAACCTTGGCTGGCCAAAAATTAAGCCCAATAAGGCTACTTTTTACATGTGGTTGAAAGTTCCACCACATATGACAAGCCAAGACTTTTGTACCAAAATGCTAGAAGAAGCTCACATTGTTGTTCCGCCCGGTACTGCGTATGGACCCAATGGTGAGGGATATTTTAGGATATCGCTTTGTGTCGGCGAAAAAAGGCTCAAAGAAGCCTTTGACCGCATGAAGTCTAAGAATATTGTCTTTGGTCCAAGTACTGTTGTAAGCCATAAGTAGAAATTATTTGGTTTTTAAGACCTTGTAAAATTAATTCTCGTTAGCTCAAAACGGCATAATGCGGGCTGGCGGTCCTCCACTGCCTGGAAAAATAAGACCACTGCCATTTTCCATTGGCGTAAAGCGAGCTGGTGGTCCGCCATTGCCTGGGAAAATAAGCGCGTTACCGTTACCCATTGGCGTAACTCTGGTTGGTAAGCCGCCATTACCCGGGAAAATTAATGAATTACCGTTACCCATTGGTGTAAATCGAGATGGTGTCCCACCATTGCCCGGAAAAATAAGTCCGTTACCGTTACCTATTGGTGTAAATCGAGATGGTGCCCCGCCATTGCCCGGAAAAATAAGTCCGTTACCGTTACCCGTTGACACAACGCGAGTTGGCAGGCCACCATTACCAGAGAATATTAGTGCGTTATTGTGGCGGTGGAAAAAATTAAAAATATTGCCAAAGTGGCGTTTTGTCGATAAATTCCCGCTTGGGTTAGATTGAGAATTGTTATAGTTTGGATAGGTATTAGTATTG
>JAJYFO010000010.1 GCA_021785395.1 bacterium
TTTGATCGATTTAGCCGAATCTAAAGGCAGTGCGACCAATCCTTTAAATTTAATGCAAGCAGCATCTTGTCTGCCTGACGAAAAGAATTTAAAAATTAGAGAAGAAATAATTTCATTCTGTAAAGGCGTTCAATTCAATAGTGTGGCCGACCCCAGTTTACTTGGCCAAATTATCGAATTTAACGACATCAACCCAGTTGAAGCAAGGATCCTGCTATCATCAGCGATGTTCAACCTTAATGACACACTTGATTACGGCGGTGAAGCGCTGATGTTAGCTGATTTATTGGCTGAAATTATCGGCCTAGTTAAATCAGAACAATTGCTAACCCGCAACGACCCGTTTTTAATCGAAGCTCAATGCGCTCTGGCTGCTATGGAACCGGATGTCGAAGAATAAAAATATTTTAGTTGTAAACGGTCCTAATCTAAATTTATTGGGCAGTCGACAAAATGACATTTATGGCAATTTAGGCTTAGGTGAAATAAACCAAAACCTCATTGATTTAGGCAAAACCTTAAATGTGACCCTGGAGTTTTTTCAATCTAATCACGAAGGTTTAATCATAGACAAATTACAGTCAGCCAAAACCAATTCAACACACGGCATGTTAATTAATTTGGGCGCTTTTACCCATACTTCTATAGCTATCTACGATACTCTTCTAGCCATAGATTTACCCTTTGTAGAAGTACATTTATCGAATATCTTTGCCCGTGAAAAGTTTAGACATGCAAGTTACATTAGTAGAATCGCTATAGGAGTAATTACTGGCTTTGGTCCCAAAAGCTATGTTTATGGCCTTATGGCTTTAAGTGATCACATCCAAAAGGCATAAGCACGGTATTTGTCCGTAATTAATCGATCATCTTGCGAGGCAATAATTACCTGACTTTAGTATTACAAACGATAAAGCAAAAAAATCAATAAGCACTTAACTAGAGCGATAAAGTTTCTACCAAGATTTTTTCAAAAGCATTTTTATCTACGTCAAGGGCTACTTCAACGTTACGACCGCCAAACAGTGAAGTATAAGTTCGGCCACAGCTGGACCCACTTGTAACAACATCAATTTTTAAAGTTTTAAATTTAAAAATTGATGCGTCGATAGCAGCTACACTAGTCAACGTATCCCAATAATAATACTCAAAACTGGATACCAAAGACCATAACTTGGTAGATAGCCTGGCGGCTTTAACTTTGTTAGATATTTGTTCTAATTTAGCCAGAATATCCTTATTTAAAGGGAATAAATTAGTGACGTCTAAAGGAATTAGCTTTATATTGACGTTAGAATTTAACACTGTTTTAAAAGCTAGAGGATTGGCAAAAATATTCCATTCGGCCTTGTTTTTATAGTTGTCGAATTCTACATTCCCAGGCACATTTATAGCTCCACCCATAATTATAATTTCTTTGATATTATCGACCAATTTTGGGTTTTGTTCGATTAACAAACCCAAATTAGTTAATGGTCCGGTTGTTACGATAGTAACTTTAGAACTAGCGTGTTTAATACAGTCAGCATAAGCTAGGATAGAATTGCGGCATTTAGAATCTTGATACGGTCGCTTATGACTTATCTGACTAAAAATTGGCAGATTTGCTACCAAGCTCGACTCTTTACGCCACGACTCGGGAAACGGATTAGTCGGCAATTCTGGACTTTTGGCTATTTCAACGTTTTCCATTTCAAGGTAAGTGGCAATGTTTATCGAGGCTCTAAAAGCATCATCAACATAAGAGTCCCCACTTGTTATACCGACTACTTGTAAATCAATACTTGGAGCTAAATACAGTAAGATAAAGCTTATAAGATCATCTATGTGGCCATCATGGTCATGAATCACCAGATTACTCATAAGTTAATATATACCAAGTTCCAGCCTGGCGTCTTCGCTGGCCATAACTTTTGGATCCCAACGCGGTGACCAAACCAAATTGACCTTAACTTCTTTAACCCAAGGTAATTTTTTTATAGTCTGGTTAACCTGAGCCTGGATTACCGGGCCAATCGGACAAGCTGGAGAAGTTAAAGTCATATTGACGCTAACATTTTCATCTTGAATATTGATATCATATATTAAACCCAAGTCCACAATATTGATACCAATTTCTGGGTCGACGACCGTTTTTAAACTCTCTTTCACTACATCTTCTAAAATTGAAGTCATTACATTTTACTCCTTGCTATTTTTTAAATTATCATTTTCCGTATTATTGCCTTCAATACATTGCAATAAGGTATTCCAAGCCAATAAGGCACATTTAATACGCACTGGATATTTTTTTACGCCGGCTAAGGCGTTTAAATCATCGTTTGTTTCATCAAAAACGGTAATTTCGTTTTTATTGAGCATCATCTGCTTAAATTCGCTAGCTATATTAATAGCTTTATCAAGGCTGAGCCCTTTAACGGCTTCAGTCATCATAGAACTCGAAGCAGTACTAATTGAACACCCTTTGGCTTCGACTTTAATGTCTTCAATAATATCGTTATTTAGTTTAAGATACAAGGTTAACTCGTCGCCGCAAAGAGGGTTGAGTCCTTCGAGTTTTAAACTGGCAGAATTAATACTGCCAAAATTACGCGGGCAGTGGTAATGGTCTAAAATTGTTTCTTTATATAATTCATCTTGAAGCGACATGGCCCATAACCTTATAAGCGTTTTTAAGTGTTTTAACCAGAATATCGATATCGTCTTCGTCGTTATAAATGTATAGACTGGCTCTTATGGTACCAGAGATATCTAGTAAGCGCATAAGTGGCTGGCAACAGTGGTGGCCAGCTCTTATAGCTACACCTTCTTCATTTATAACCTGGCCTAAATCATGAGGGTGAAGGCCTTTTAAATTAAACGAAATTACACTACCTCGGTTAATCGTATTAACTGGTCCATAGAAAATTATATTTTCCTGGCCAGACAATTTTTCAAGGGCGTAGGCGGTAAGTTTTGATTCGTGCTTGGCAATATCTTTGTAGCCAATATTATTTATATATTCAATGGCTGTTTTAGCCGCAATAACATTAGCTATATCAGGTGTGCCAGCCTCAAATTTATACGGCAATTCATTAAAGGTAACTTTATCAAAATATACGCTGGCTATCATGTTGCCACCGGTTAGAAAAGGCGGCATAGAGTCAAGCAAAGCCTCACGCCCCCATAAAATACCTACACCAGTGGGGCCAAGAATTTTATGGAAAGAAAACGAAAGAAAATCACAGTTTAGTTTCTTAACGTCGATTGGCATATGCGCCACAGCTTGAGCGGCGTCAACGTGAACAATAGCTTTAAATTTATGAGCCAATTCAGTAATTGCTGTCAAGTCATTTATGACACCAAGGACATTAGACATTAAAGTAACCGATACGATTTTCGTTTTATCAGTAATTAATTGATTCAAGTTACTTAAGTCAAGCCTAAAATCGGCTGTTAATGGAATATATTTAATTTTAACGCCTAATTCCTTAGACAATTCAAGCCATGGAACCAAATTGGCATGGTGTTCCATATGCGTTAATAATATTTCATCGCCAGGTTTTAAATTAAATCTAGCGTAAGAATAGGCAATAAGGTTAATTGACTCAGTTGTATTGCGGGTAAAAATAATTTCCTGACTGGCTTTGGCACCAATGAAATTTTGGGTAGCTACCCTTGTATCTTCGTAGGCTTGCGTAGCTTTTTGCGATAAGGTATGAATGCCTCTATGAATATTAGCGTTATAGATTTTATAATAATCAGATATGGCCTCGATAACACAGTTAGGTTTTTGCGTTGTGGCAGCATTATCTAGGTAAACAAGGCGTTTTCCATTTACATTTTGGTTTAAAATGGGAAAATCAGCCTTAATTTTTTTAACGTCTAGCATTTTTCGACCTTTAGGATTTCTCACAAATTAAAACTTTATCTTGAACAGTTTTAACGCAATAGGCTTTAATAGGTTTAACGGCCGGCAAGCAAACTTGTTTACCGGTTTTTAAATTAAATCTAGCACCGTGTTTTTGACATTCAATTTCTTCATCGTTAACTATTTGAGTTGAATTTAAAGGTACTTTTTGATGTGAACAGACATTTTCTACGGCGTAAAATTCGTTATTTAAATTAGCTACGATAATACTTAAATTATCATTACTCAATACTTTAACCGTATTTACTGGAACGTCAGAGAAATTAAGTTCAAAAATAATACTATCGATACTAGAATTTAATGGATTATTCATCTAACCAACCTCAACGCCTTTTTAAATAATCAGCCAACAATGGACTTATCTAATTCCTCATCGATAAAGGCTCTTAACATATCAAATAACTCACTTTGACTATAACGCTTAAATACCTGTTTTAAAAAGCCTTCAACTAAAAGCTTTTCAGCGTTAATCTTGCTTAAACCGCGACTTTGCAGATAAAATAACTGGTCTAAATCTATTTTACCAACAGTAGCTCCATGCGCGCATTTAACGTCATTAGCCAATATTTCAAGCCTTGGCAAAGATTCAGCGTGACAGTTTTTACCAAATAGCAAATTTTTATTTTTTTGCATAGCTTGCGTACCATTTGCCGTTTCGTCGACATAGATTGAACCTTGGTAAAAAGACCTGGCTGCGTCGTTTAAGGCAATATGATAATAAATATCAGACTGGGCGTTGGGCTTTAAATGATTGACGATAGTATTAAAGCTTAGATTATTATCGCGGTTTCCGTATGCTGAACCGTAAATAGAAACATTACTGCCGGTATTTAAATTAATTAAAATATCACTTTTAGTTTGAATACTGCCAAAACTAAAATTCAAATACTCTAGAGAACTATCCTTATCTTGGTCTACCAAAGACTTAGATACAAAAAAGGATTTGTCGTTTAAAATATTAAGCTCGGCTAGATATAGTTTAGAATTTTTACCTAGTTTAATTTTGTTGACAATATTGCTCAAATTCAAACTTGTATCAATATCGCGGTTAAAATTGACCAGAATTATTTTTATACTGGAATTATCATTGAGTTTTAAGTAATTTAGGGTATTTATATTGGTGTTGGCTTCTGTATAAATAATCAGTGTTGATGTTATTTGACAATTAGCATTAACTTCAATACTTGTACCATTATTACAGTAAGCGTGGTTGTAGAAATATAATTTATCGATTAAATCACTGTCCAGCCCAACTTTAAAATTAAAGTTAAAATCGTCTATTAAGCCTTGATTATTCTTAAAGCAAGAATCGAGTGAATTAACCTTAATTCCGTCGATATTAGTAGAAATCACTGAACCGTTATTAGAATCGATAAAAACGCTGTCTTTTATATACTGGTCTATATACTTAGACTTAAAATCGTAATTAGATTTTAAGTCAGTATCAATTATTCTATCGAGTTTAAGCTGACCAATATTAGAATACTTCCAGTTATTGCAAAATTCGGTGGGCAAATTTATCAAGTTATAATGCTTGAAATTAGCCAACCTAAATTTACTAAATGATTCGTTTTCATTTTTAAATTTAGGTAAATCTAAAACTACACTATTACTTAATGCTTCCATAACTAGCCAACCGACCCTTCCATTTCCAGTTTAATTAATCTATTCAATTCTACAGCGTACTCTAGTGGTAACTCTTTGGTAAATGGCTCAAAGAAACCATTTACAATCATGCTGGTAGCTTCATCAGCCGTTAAACCACGACTCATAAGATAAAACAGCTGTTCTTCGCCAACTTTAGAAACAGTCGCTTCGTGTTCGACGGTTACGTCGGTTTCTTCGACTTCCATGGTCGGATAAGTATCTGACCTAGACATATCGTCGAGCAATAAAGCGTCACATTTAACCGAACTCTTTACATTTTTTGCGTCTTCGTGGATTTTGACCAAACCGCGGTAAGAAGTTCTACCACCATTTTTAGATATCGATTTAGAAACCACAAGCGAACTAGTATTAGACGCAACATGGACCATTTTAGCTCCGGCGTCCTGGTGTTGGTCTTCGCCGGCAAAAGCGATAGACAATACTTCACCACGGGCATTTTCACCCATTAAATAGATAGCTGGGTACTTCATCGTCAATTTTGACCCAAGATTGCCGTCAACCCACTCTACTTTGGCGTTTTCGTAAGCGTAGGCGCGTTTTGTGACTAAATTATAGACATTTTTCGACCAATTCTGAATCGTCGTATATCTAATGTGCGAATTGGGCAGAGCTATTAACTCAACCACGGCCGAATGCAAAGAATCGGTCGAATAAACTGGCGCTGTACATCCTTCAATATAGTGGACAAAAGACCCTTCGTCGGCGATTATCAAGGTTCGCTCAAACTGCCCCATATTTTCAGCGTTGATTCTAAAATAGGCCTGGAGCGGAATATCAACCTTAACACCTTTAGGCACGTAGACAAAACTACCACCTGACCAGACGGCTGAATTTAAACTGGCGAATTTATTGTCATTGGCCGGGATAACCGTGGCAAAGTATTTTTTGACAATGTCTTCGTAAAGCCTTAAACCCGAATCCATGTCTAAAAAGACGACACCTAATTTCTCTAAATCTTCACGTATAGAATGATAAACCACCTCAGACTCATACTGAGCGGTGACACCAGCTAAAAATTTGCGTTCGGCCTCAGGAATACCAAGTCTATCAAAGGTATTTTTTATCCCCTCGGGAACGTCGTCCCAATTAGTACCTTGTTTTTGCGATGGTTTGATGTAATAAAAAATATTAGCAAAATCGATTTCATTCAATAATTTAGTATTGCCCCAGTTTGGCATAGGTTTTTTGTAAAACATCTCCAAAGCCTTAAGGCGAAAGTCGAGCATCCATTGCGGCTCGTTTTTCATGGCCGAAATTTTACTGACAATTTCTGGGGTCAGTCCGCGACCAGATTTAAAAATGTAATCTTCAACATCGCTAAATCCGTATTTATAATCTAATCCCATCTGGCTTAAATTATCCAGTGGTTTAAGTTCAGCTGACATAATTGACCTCCTTGGTGGCATTATGGGCAAAGTGCTCGTAACCAAATTCTTCCAGCTGTAAAGCTAATTCTTTAGTGCCGGTTTGGGTTATTTGTCCATTCTCAAAAATATGGACGAATTGAGGACTTACATAGTTTAAAATACGCTGGTAATGAGTAATTAACAATACCGCTGAGCCAGCTTCGTTTAAAGCCGATATTCCGCTGGCGACAACTTTCAAAGCGTCAATATCTAGACCCGAATCGGTTTCATCTAAGATAGCCAGTTTGGGCTTTAGCAGCGTCAAATGGAGTATTTCTAATTTTTTCTTTTCGCCTCCCGAAAAACCATCATTAACATAGCGCGATAAAAATTCGTCTTTAATTTCCAACTTGGCCATACTTTCTTTGAGCATGGCTTTAAGCTCTTTGATCGGTATTTCTCTGTCTAATACGGCTTTTAGGGTAGTTTTTAAGAAATTTAAAACAGTAACCCCCGGAATCGCTACAGGATACTGAAAAGATAAAGCCAAACCCATTTTAGCCCTTTCGTCAGGGCTTACGTCATTTATGTTGCGGCCGTTAAATTCAATTTGGCCTTCGCTAATTTCATACTTGGGGTGGCCCATAATGGTATAAGATAGCGTAGATTTGCCAGAGCCATTGCGACCCATTAAGGCATGGATTTCACCCGGGTTTATTTTAAGGCTAACACCTTTCAATATTTCTTTGCCGGCGGTTTTAACTTTTAGATTAGAAATTTTAAGTCCTGATTCTTGCTTATTCATTTGAATTACCTTATATCTAGCCCAAGGGCGTTTTTGTATTTAAACCTTATAACAATGATATATTATATTATTTTTGCCAGGAAGATTTAAAGGGGTAGGTTTACATTACAAGATTAAATGCTTATAATACGTATTATAACAACTTTTGAGATATAATAGTATAAAAAGTATTTAAAATCTATAAAAAAGTATTAAATCAATATAAAACACACCAAAGATAGTCACAAAGCTTAATTTTGTAGTAATTTAGCAAAGTATAATGATTTAACATTGTTCATAAATTCCACACAAGCCTATTTAAACTATGCCGAAAATAACTAATAAAATTAATTTAAGCAAACCAGAATCTAGTAAAGATTCTTTACTTATCCATTTAAAAAATAACGGCGAATTAACCGTACCTAAATTATGCCAACTGCTAAACATTACTCCAATGGCCGTTAGACGTCATCTTAATGAATTGATGGTAAACGGTCTTATCGAATCACGACAGGTTAAACAGGCAACCGGCAGGCCGGTTTACCATTACCATTTAAGCAACAAAGCAAATACACTATTTCCGTCCAATTTCCAAAATCTGGCCAATGAGTTATTACAAATAATTCACAAACAGTCGGGTCACAAAGGTGTAATGGATTTACTAGCCCAGCGTGATAAGGATAGACTGGCCATTTACAAAGAAAAAATAAATGGCAAAAGTTTGGCCGAAAAAATAGTCGAAGTCGTCCAGATTTTTGCCAGCGATGGTTATATGACCGAGTACAAAGAAGTTGAAAATGGTCAATACATAATTTACCAAAAAAATTGTGCACTTCACGATATAGCTAAAACTTACCGTCAATTGTGCATTTTAGAACCAAGGTTTATTGAATCGTTATTGGGTGTTAAAGTAATCCGCACCGAATATATGCTCAAGAACTCACCAGTATGCGCTTACCTGGTAACGACCGAAGCGTTAAAGACTTAACGAATAAACTTTTGTTAGGCACGCTAAAGACATAATAAAGTTCGTCACTAAAATTCTTTTAAAGTTTTGGGTCAATATCTTTACTTATTTAGACCAACCGTGTTTAAAATTATTTCAACCAATTTGTCATAACCTATTCCAGCTGTTTTAGCCATAGCCGGTAGATCGGACGTATCGGTCATACCAGGCAGAGTATTAACTTCAAGAACATATGGGTTATTGTTTTTATCGATAATCATGTCGATTCTGGCGTAGCTTTTACAATAAATAGCCTTGAACACTTTTTGAGCAACACTTTCTACTTTAAGACGAGTGTCATCACCTATCATGGCTGGCAAAATAAATTCGGTCATACCATGGGTATATTTGGCCTCATAGTCATAAAAGCCTGCCTTAGATTTAGGTCTTAATTCAAGGATCGGCAAGACCATAAGGTCGCAACCATTATTACCGCGTTCAACTACGCCAACGGTAATTTCGGTACCATAGATATATTCTTCAATTAATACAGAACCGTACTCGTTTATGATTTTTTGACTTAATTTTTTCAATTCATTTATATCATTAACTTTATAAGTATCAACCGAAGAACCTGCACTAATGGGTTTTAACATATAAGTATCTGACTCAAGGCTTTGTATAAGAATATCTAAATTGACCAAATTCTCGTTATTTAAAACCAAATAATTGGCGTTTAAAATATTTTGACTGGATAGTATTTGCTTAGTAGCCAATTTGTTCATAGCCAGTGAACTGCCTAAAATTCCGGTTCCAGTATAAGGTATTTCAAGTAGTTCTAAAATACCTTGAACGATACCGTCTTCACCAAACTGACCATGCAAAGCCAAAAAAGCGTATTCAATTTTTTTATCTTTTAGTACGTAGGGTAAATTTCTATCAACATCAATAAATATACTGTTAACGTACCCAAGCCTCTTTAAAGCGTTAAGACAATTATGACTAGACCTTAAAGAAACCTCTCGTTCGCTCGATAATCCACCGCCTAAAACAGCAATAAAGGCATTTTTATTAATCATAGAATATGGCGCTCCAATAAAACTTTTATACTGTAAAGTATTATTATTGATCTGAATAAATTCACCTGTAAAAGTATGCATAATTACCCCCAAATATCATCAATTTTATTCCCAAAATTACCTAATGTTTTCCATTCCGGAAAAAGTTTAATGCTAAATTTATTAAAAACACTTGTCTGCATTTTGCCTAAAAGGTCGATAACGTCAGACGATTGAGCCTTACCTAAATTAATGACAAAATTAGCATGAATAGCCGAAACACTAGCGTCCCCACAGGTTAGATTTTTAACACCGGCCAAATCCAACAATTTTCCAGCTGGCTGGGTGGGACTAAAATTTTTAAAAGTACTGCCGGCATTGGGATAGCTTAATGGCTGGGTTTTCCAACGATAGTCTTCGTTAGCTTTTATTTTAGCTAAAATTTCGTTTTTGTCACCTTGCTTAAGCCTCAAACAGGCGTTTAACACCACTTGCGAACCAGGCTTTAAGATACAGCTGCGGTAAGCAAAAGACAATTGGTCGTTAGTCATTTTCTTTACGCTATCGGTTAAAAAATCATATACATTTATGTATTCGACTAATTCAGACATAGAACTGCCATGAGCTCCAGCGTTCATTATAACACCGCCGCCAACCGTACCAGGGATTCCACAGGAAAATTCTAGCCCGCTTAAATTTAAATTACCAGCAAATCTAGCTAAATGCGGAAGCCTAACCCCGGCATCAGCCAAAATATGCGTTGTATCTAGCTGATTAATACTCGTTAATTTGGTCGTACGTATAACTAGGCCTTCAAAACCAGTTGAAGAAATTAATAAATTAGACCCACCACCTAAAACAAAAAAAGGAATGCTTTTATTTTTAGCATAATTTAAAACCTGTAAAAAATCATCGGTGTTTGTTGGTTCATAGAAATATTTGGCTATTCCACCGATTTTAATTGATGTAAATTTAGCCAAATTAATACCAGACTCTATTTTAAGCATTTTGTAAAAATTTAACGCCTAAATTAGTGATATCACCAGCTCCCATAGTTATGACAAGATCGTTGGGCTGTAGTAAAGGTAAACAGTTCTCATACAAAGAATCAAGGTTACCACCAAGATAATAGGCATTACTATGTTGCATTTTATCAACTAGATTGGCTGAATTAACGTTGGGAATTTCTTTACCACGAGCTATATAGACATCAGCCATTAAGACCAAATCAGCTTTGACAAAACACTTGCAGAATTCATCAAACAAATCCATAAGCCGTTTGGGCTGATGCGGCTGAAATACAACTACCAACCTATCTAACCTTGGATGTATATCGCGTAAATATCTATTCGAATATTGCATATATTCAATAGCTGCATCAATAGTTGAAGCAACTTCGGTCGGATGATGAGCATAATCATCTACAATCAGCATATTATTGACGATACCTTTAATATCAAAACGTCGACCAACGCCATTAAATTGAGCTAGAGCATTTTGAACCTTGGTAAAAGGGATATCTAAATTATAAGCAACAGCTATAGCAGCTAGTGCGTTCAATTTATTATGATGACCTGGTACCTTTAAATTAACAGGCCCCAAAAGCTCACCTTTATAATACACTTCCATACTGCCAGAATTTAAATTTTTAAAATAAAAATCTGGCTGAAAATTTTCCCGATTATACCCATAAGATATATACGGCTTTTTTAAGTCGGACACTATATCCAGACAACCCTTATTATCACTGCAAAATATAATTTTATGACTAGCCTTATTGGCGAATTTAACCATGGAATCATAAATATCAGCCAAGCCTCCAGGATAATTTTCCAGATGGTCAGCTTCAATATTCGTGACTAAGGAAATATAAGAATCCTGGTCGATATGACTTTTATCGCTTTCATCAATTTCAGCTACAAAATAATCACTAAATCCAGTCCGGCTGTTAGAATTAATATCCGATAAATAGCCACCAATTATTATCGATGGATCGAGACCTGCTTCAAGAAGTAAACTGCTTATCATACCTGTTGTCGTAGTTTTTCCATGCGTTCCAGATATACCAATCAATTTTTGATTCTGACTTAAAAATTTCAACAATTTAGAACGGTGCCAAACAGGAATATTTAAACTATTAATCTTAACAAGCTCGGGATTTTCTCTTATTATAGCTGTTGATACTACACATAACTGCTGACTAGATATATTGGCAGCATCATGACCAATAAAAATTTTAGCTCCCAATTTTTCCAAATCGTCTGTAAATGTGTTTGCGGCTTTGTCAGACCCAGTAACAGAATAACCTTTCGCTAGAAGCAATCTAGCCAAACCGGACATCCCTATGCCACCAATACCAATGAAATGAATAGCACCGAGATTTTTGTCAGGTATGAAAGAGATTAAAGAATCAGGAAAAATATTGTTTATAGTTTCAACTTTGATATTATTATTTAGCAATTCATTCACTTATAAAGCCACCATAAAAATTGTATAACATAAAAAAAAAAATTCAATAGCTAGTTTTCACTTTTATTGAATTTTTTTGAATTTTATGTTTTTTTATGAAAAACACTAGCTTGACAATTTGGCGATGGCCAGGGCCAAACGCGATTTTTTTCGAGCAGCAGCATTTTTATGCAGTACACCTTTACTTACAGCTCTATCGATTTGACTATACGCTTTGTTTAAATTTACAAGCATTTCTTCTTTATTCTTAGCTTTAAAGCTTTCCAAAACATGATTTTTAGCGGTTCTTATCGCCGACTTATAGGCTTTATTTCTTAAATTATTACGTTGCTCTATCTGAGCTCTCTTGATAGCAGACTTTATATTTGGCACTGGACACCCCTTAAAACAAAAATTTTATTGGCATAAATTATAACGATCACTAGACATATTCAGGTAAAATACACCTTAAATGGCAAAAAAATGCATTCAGTAGCAAATTATATATCATATGGCCATATTTTTCAAAAGATCGGTCAAAATTTCTTAATATCTAGGCTGTTTTCCAGTAAAACATTAAATTTAATTAACACAAATAGCCATATGGCGAAATACTTTGCCCATAGTCTAAAAAAAAATCCAAAAACACAATTTCGAGCCATACTAAAATTACCTTATATATATTGCGAATTCTTAAAAATCACGGTTTTTAAACCGCATAACCTTATAATTTATTTCTTTAACGATTTAGTTCCGTTTAACTTTCAATGTCCAATAAGGTTAATAATCTTAAAGTTTTTTTTCCACTAATTGCCATATTTAGCCTGGCTATCGTATTTACTTTTGCCTACCAGTTTTACATGGGTTATTTGACCTGGGTCTTTCCAGTCAATGACAATAGCATACCAGTTGCAAACGAAGCTGTTATGACACCCAAAATGCAAATTACGGTTAATTCACGTTATGGTCCAATTACCATAGTAGCAGGCAATGGTTTAAAGCGTACATTTTATTTTGACGGTGCCACCAGGTCAATTGAAATGTACCCAAGAAAGACCCCATACTTTGGCAATATGGGTCTTTATTACACGGGACCTGGTTTTCACTGGCTGCCAGTCAACGGGATTGTCCGCTGTGTGGCTATTGAGGGCGTTTTAAACTTCCCAAACCTTGACAAGACAATCGACTGGCTTAGCCAAAAACCAGCCGAAATTAGCCGCTTATACCGTAATGACGGGCTTTGCATATGGATATCCAAACGC
Organism: bacterium; assembly: GCA_021785395.1. Lineage (GTDB taxonomy): Bacteria > Cyanobacteriota > Vampirovibrionia > Obscuribacterales > JAKAZS01 > JAKAZS01. The sequence goes on from JAJYFO010000010.1 coordinate 13,423, forward strand.
GACGGTACTTTAGGCGTCGACATTTTTCAAATATATATCAACGGCAAAAAACCAAATAAGCTAACTGGGGCTTGCGATTCTGACATAATCGTTAGAGCTCTAAAACCCATTCCTGATACGACCAAAACCTTAATTTTTAACGAGAATATGCAAGAATCGAGCGAATTTTAATTAAATAAAAATATTTTTTAATAGTGTGCCCTATCATATTACTGAGTTTTAAATCGACAGCAAAAAGGCTCAAAGTAATATCTTTGAGCCTTTTTTTATCTTTTAAAATTATAATATTTAATCAGTATTAACCTTTATCTTTTTAATATCCTTTGAATTGACCGTTGTTTTAGGAATTTCAATTTTAAGGACACCATTTTTTAAATGAGCTTCTAAGGAATTTTCATCAGGAACGAAATCAAGGTTGATAGTCCTATAAAAACTACCGTAACTACGTTCCATATGATACCACCCTTTTACATTATCATGTTTTTCTTCTTTCTTTTCACCCGATATAATCAAATGATTGTCTTTTACACTGACGTTTATATCGTTTGGTGATAAACCTGGCACCTCAACTGAAACAATGACTTTATTATCGGTTTCTACCAGATCCAGTTTCATATCCAACTGGTCAATATCTATAGTACTAGCAAAACCACCTTTATCGAATTCTTCGTTAAAGCGGTCGATAAAATTGCTCATCTCTTTTACTATAGGGTACATAGTGCTATTGGTTTTAGCGGAATTTTTATTTCTGAACCAATTTCTGGGCGACAAACTCGTTAACATACGCAAAACACCTCCTGCTATGCATTATCAATTTTATAATTTTCTTGTTATGAATTAGATGTTGTTTCGTTTGGTATCTTATTCTGATTTGACAGCTATTTTCCTTGCTTGAGCCACAGGGCTTTTTGGCAGGGTTAGTTTTAGGACACCATTTTTTAAACTGGCTTTAATTTCATCTTTGTTAACTTCATCAGAAAGGGCAAAAACTCTTTCAAAATTACCAGTTTTGTACTCAGAATATATCAAACTGTGGTTGTCAAAATTCGTCTCACATACAGTACCGGTCAAAGTTAAAATATTCTTTTCGAGCGTAATATCGATATTGTTTTCATCAACTCCAGGCATGTCGGCCAAAACGATAAGGGCGTCTTTAGTCTCATATATATCACACCTTGGCATATATTTTGGCAACTCTCGATTGGTTAAATTTTTAGTGGGATTTTTTTCTAAAACAGCGGTGTTATTAGCCATAATACGTTCCTCCTTAATTAGCTTTAATACTTATTTTTTTAGGTTTGTCTTCTTCTTTTCTTGGCAACTCGATAGTCAAAATACCACGGTTAAATTTAGCCTTGGTTTTATTCGCATCGACTTCAAACGGCAGTTCAACAGAACGTACCATTTGACCATAGGTTCTTTCGCGCTTTAACCAATGACTTGTTTCGGCGTCCAGTTTTTCTTCCATTTTGTTAGTTTTTATGGTTATGGTATTATGGACAATCTGGATGTCTATGTCATCAAGTTCAATGCCCGGCAATTCGCTCGTGATTATAGCACTATCCTGATTAGAATATACATTAAATGTCGGGTGTTCAAAAGAGTAATTGGAATACTCACTGTTTACGAGCCTGTTGAGCCGATTACTTAAATACTGCATTTCTTTAAGCCCGTCATTCTGGAGTAAATCATTACTAAAAAATCTGGTTTGTAGTTCAGGAAACAACATAATTACCTCCTATTTTAAAAACAAAAAATTTTTGAAATTTCTTTTTCCGAATATCACACTACTATTACAACAGAGAAAATAAAAAAAAGTTATTTTCTCAATAAAAATTTAATTTGTATTTCAAAATTGTTAAAACTTAAATTGTATATAAAAAAATTAATAATCAAAAACTAGTCATTATAATACCGCATTCTCGCGATATGCACCAAAAACCTCGCGCATAGCGTCACAGATTTCACCCAACGTTGCATAAGATTCTACACATTCGAGCAAAGCTGGAAAAGAATTTTCTGATTTTTCTAAAACTTCTTTTAAATGATTTAGACTGGTATTAACCTTGTTATTATCTCTTTCATTTTTCAATTTTTTTAAGCGGTCAATTTGACGGTCTTCATATTCGCAGCCGATTTTTAATATATCGATTTTATTGCCTGGAGCTTCGTCGTTAAAGCCGTTTAAACCTACAAAAATCCTTTCACCGCTGTCCATTTTTTGCTGGAATTTATAGGCTGAATCGGCTAACTCTTTCATGAAAAAGCCCTTTTCAATACCAGCGATAACACCACCGATTTCGTCTATTTTAGCAAAATATTCGTTAGCTTGACGCTCCAATTCGTCGGTTAACCACTCGACGTAATAAGACCCAGCTAAAGGGTCAACGACGTTTGTCACACCGGTTTCATAGGCAATAATTTGCTGAGTACGCAAGGCAATATGAGCAGCCTTTTGTGTCGGCAGACCTAAGACCTCGTCCATAGAGTTGGTATGCAAAGACTGGGTTCCGCCTAATACCCCAGCCAAAGCTTCTATGGCCGTGCGAACAATGTTATTTTCAGGCTGCTGGGCTGTAAGTGAACAACCAGCCGTTTGGGTATGGAAACGCAGTTTAAGCGAACGTTCGTCTTTGGCACCGTATTTATCGCGCATACGTTTAGCCCATATTCGACGTGCGGCCCTATATTTAGCGATTTCTTCAAAAAAGTCAATATGGGCATTAAAGAAAAATGAAAGTCTTGGCACAAAGTCGTCTACCTTTAAACCCGCTTCGATACCAGCATCGACGTAGGCAAAACCGTCAGACAAGGTAAAGGCTAGCTCTTGGGCGGCTGTTGCCCCAGCTTCTCTAATATGGTAACCACTCACTGAAATAGTATTCCATCTAGGTACATTATGCGTACAAAAAACCATCATATCCTGGATAAGTTTAAGGGCCGGACGAGGTGGAATAAGATAAGTTTTTTGGGCGATATATTCTTTAAAAATGTCATTTTGTAAAGTTCCGTTTAAATTTTTCCAGTCAAAACCCTGTTTTTTGGCGTTGGCCAAAAACATAGCATAAATTATAACGGCCGGGCCATTAATAGTCATCGACGTGGATATTTTATCAAGTGGGATATCCCTGTATAAAATTTCCATGTCTGATAGGCTGTCAACAGCGACACCGCAAACACCCACTTCCCCATGCGCTTTTGGGTTATCAGAGTCATAGCCCATCAGAGTAGGTAGGTCAAACGCCGTTGATAAACCGGTTTGTCCCTGACATAACAAGTATTTAAAGCGTTCATTAGTTTCTTCAGGACCACCATAACCAGCAAACTGGCGCATCGTCCAAACTTTACCCTGGTACATATTTTCATGAATCCCCCTTGTATACGGGAATTTTCCTGGTTCACCAAGCTTGGTTTTAGGGTCGAAATCTTTTAAATCGTCCTGCGTATAGACCGTTTTAACGCCAATCCCAGAAATTGTTTCAAATTCTTTAGGCTTTGATTTATGTTTTGTAAGTTCGCTTACCATCGAAAAATTTCCCCCATACATGATTTATAGTTAAAAATTCACAAAATATTAATTGAATAAATTTTGCAATCGCGCCATACTTTGTAGTATTTCGTTCTACAGTGTTTCAATTTTCAATATTTCACCCTATAATATTTTACTATATAGCGGTCAATTGTACATACGCTTTTTGTTAATCAACTATTTCGAGGTTTATACTTATGGCAACGGTTATCGATCATCACAATACTGACCTATTAAATATACTTAAAAGCCAGAACCCCATTCTAGTCAAGGCTCCACGGGGCAGCCAGCTCAATTGTAAAGGCTGGATTCAAGAAGCGGCGCTGCGCATGCTACTTAATAATTTGGACCCTGACGTGGCCGAAAAACCTCTAGATTTGGTTGTATACGGTGGCAGCGGCAAAGCTGCCCGGTCTTGGCAATGCCTAAAAGGAATTATAAAATCTTTATTAAATTTAGACGACGACGAAACACTACTCGTCCAATCGGGTAAACCCGTCGGCGTTTTTAAGTCATCGACCAATTCACCCAGGGTCCTTATCGCTAACAGTAATCTAGTCGGTAAATGGGCCAACTGGGATAATTTTCGCGAACTAGAGCGCAAAGGCCTTACGATGTACGGTCAAATGACTGCCGGATCGTGGATTTACATCGGCTCGCAAGGGATATTACAGGGCACTTACGAAACTTTTAACGCTTTGGCACAAAAGCATTTTAACGGTAGCCTAAGCCAAAAAATCGTCCTTACAGCCGGTTTAGGCGGAATGGGTGGGGCCCAGCCTTTGGCTATAACAATGAATGGTGGTATCGCCTTGTGCATCGAAGCCGATAAAGAAAGGATAAAAAAACGACTCGATACAAAGTACTTAGACGTCGAGGCCTGCGACTTAAACCATGCCATTAATCTGTGTAATGAAGCTAAAGCCAAAAAACAGGCTATATCTATTGGTTTAGCTGCTAATGCCGCGACTGTATTACCGATTTTAGTTGAGTCCAAAGATATAGTTATCGACGTAGTTACCGACCAGACGTCAGCCCACGATACACTAAATGGCTATATTCCGATGGGCTTAAGTATAGACGAAGCCAACCAATTAAGGCTGTCTGACAGCCAAAAATATATTGAATTGGCCAATAAATCTATAGCTAAACATGTAGAAGCGATGCTAGCTTTTCAGAAAAAAGGCAGTATCGTTTTCGATTACGGCAACAATATAAGACAAGTAGCTTACGATAACAACGTTAAAAACGCCTTTGATTTTCCTGGCTTTGTTCCAGCCTATATAAGACCATTATTTTGTGTCGGTAAAGGACCATTTCGCTTTGCCGCATTATCAGGCGACGCCAACGACATATATAAAATTGACGAGGCCATCCTAAATAATTTTAGCCACGATATTGGCCTGGTTCAATGGATTAAAATGGCGGCCCAAAAAGTTCAATTCCAAGGTCTACCGTCTAGAATATGTTGGTTAGGATACGGTGACAGGGCTAAACTTGGCTTGATTATTAACGACATGGTGGCAAATAAAACTTTAAAGGCACCAATAGTTATCGGTCGTGACCATTTAGACTGTGGGTCGGTAGCCTCTCCTAACCGCGAAACCGAAGGTATGCTCGACGGCAGTGACGCTATTAGCGACTGGGTTTATTTAAATGCGTTGATGAACGCTATTGGTGGCGCTTCATGGATTTCTATCCATCATGGTGGAGGCGTTGGAATAGGCTATTCACAGCATGCTGGCTGTGTTATTGTCGCCGACGGAAGCAGTGAGGCGAAAGATCGCTTAAGCAAAGTATTAACCAGCGACCCTGGGCTTGGCGTAATTCGACACGTCGACAGCAACTACGAAATTGCCCAGAAATTTGCTCGCGAAAATAAAATTAAAATTCCCATGTGGGATATTTAGTATCACAAAAAATATAGCACCAGTGGTACCATATTAGACAACCCTTAGCCAACTTACTCTTTTATGTATACACCCACGTACATCATAAAAAAATCGCCAGTGGTACTATAATATTGGCTTATAAATTCGGCGCAAATATGTTGATCAAAAAATCTTTTATATACCAAGATATATCGCTTTTTTGGTCGTTAAGTCGCTCCTGCAAACGAATCAAATTATCGTAAGCCTTAGAATAAGGATTTAATTCATAGGCTCGTTTATAACAACCCAGAGCCTTATCGTAGTTGCGCTGGTATTTTTCGTAGTCACTAGCTAAATTGTACCAGGCATCATAATTTTGAGGTTCTATAGCTAGCAATTTATTATATTCAGTTATAGCCAGATCATTCATTCCATTTTTATCCAGACATTGCGCCAAAACAAAATAGAAAATAGGATTTTTAATTTGATTGTTATTGGTAAAATTTAAAATAATAGCGTAAGAGTCAGATTTAGATACTTTAGAAAGTAATAAATCAAGCATTTGCGAATAATTTTTGGTTAAAATAGTTTCGTCATTGGCCAAGGCAAACAATGTTGGTTCAAGTGCTTGCTTATAGTTACCTATCCAAAGCAAGGCTTTAGCGTACATTTGGGCGCTGGGAACTTCTTTGATATTATGGTAAGCCATGCTTAAAGGCTGTATAGCCTGTTTATACTGACCCAGATTCATTAAAGCCAGCCCCTCTTGAAAATAGGCAAAATAATTTTCACCATTATTGGCCAATCTAGCTAACTCTATAGCTTTATAATAATTCCCTTTACGAAAAGCCACCTTGGCTAAAGCCAAAGAAACGCCACTCAAAGACCTATTGTCAGGTATATTTTTTTTATTTAACAGGTTATTTTCCATGAAGTTTTCCGGAAATAACATGGCCGCTTGACCCAGTAACTGGCTAGCTATATCGATTTCTTTTAAATTAACCAGACTGTTAACCAGCCACGTATAAACTTTAGCGTCTTTGGGACACAGATCAGTAAATTTTTTTAATTCATCATTGGCTCTGGCACCAATTTTTAATTTTGAATATAATACGCTAAGCAGAAAATGAACCTGCCAGGCGTTAGGATTAGCGTTTACCTTTTGTTCTAGCTTGTCGATTGTGTCGTTGGTAATAGGCTGCGTACAAATTTTAATTTCTAAACGAATGTCTTCATCGGCCAAACCACTATTGTTGATCGACCCTTCAGCCATAACAATCTTGGTAAAACACAAAAGAATGATAAGTACAGAAAAACTAAGTATTTTCGTCATTGGACCTCTTAAATAAGCTGGCTAAAAATTAATCGTTTTTTCAAGGCAATTTACATTATAATTTATAATAAGTTTTTTTTACTTCTTGAATATGCGTGGAATAAAAAAATTAATAAGTTTCCTATGCATCATTATTAATTTTTAATCTTTAAGACTGTTTTAGTTTCTACTTGTTTTGGGTATGTATAATTGGTAGGGGCAGATGTTTACAATACGCCCGGGTAGCAATTGAAATTAATTACACCGACGGTTTACCAGGTACCTATTTCATAAACATTTTTAGTAGTTTAAATTGAAAGACGAATCACACATGTTGCGCAGAAGAAATCTTAAAGGTCAAGAATTGGCAGAGTTTGGACCGACTCTGTTTATAATATTTATTGTGGTTTTATTTCCGGCCTTAAATCTGCTTTACTTTTTAGCCGCCTATTCGGCAGGCTGGTACGTAAACCACATGATTGTTAGGGAATTATCGGTAACATCGGTTAGCAATTGGGGTCCAGTAGTTTATAATAAAATTCAACAATGGGATAATTCTTCGCTTAGCCACTTTACGGGCTATATTACACCAATAAATTCTATAAACTCTGGTACTAACCCTTCAGCCATGCTTGTACCTTCAACAAACACTAGTTCTAGTTCACCTCCTCTCGTTCGAGTTACAACTAATCTAAATATCCCATCGTTCCTAAACATTCCATATTTTAATAATGTTCCTGGGCTTGGCAAGCCTGTGCCTATGACATTTTCGGAACAATATCCGCAGCAGAATCCAGATTAACGTATTATTTAACTTGAACAAACTCAGTTAAAACAACAACTTTAGGGGATAGGTTGAAAGATGAAAAACAAACCGAATAGATGTATCAAGGCCGCCAGTATCGTAGAAATGTGCGCTGGCATAGTGATAATGATTCCCGTCATATTTGCACTTTTAGACGTTATTTACGTTTCACTTTACAAGACCGAAGTTGATTCGCTTGCCAAGCGCTGTGCTATCTGTGCCGCCACAACTAATTATAGTACAACCACACCCAGCGCAACCGACTACCAAACGGCAGCCCAGTCTATTCTAAATACATATACTTCGTCAAGCGTGGTTCCAGGTACTTTGCAAGTTTCTGTTGCATTTATAAACAATACCAGCACTTCAACTACTTCTAATCCAATATCCAGCACATCTCCAAATCCACAAGCAACGACTGACGGAATTATCACCATTGTCACAGCTAGTTTTAAATTACCAGTAGCTGTTCCACTTGGTGGTCCAAGCACAGTACAGCTCTCAGCCCAAGCATCGTGCCCGCTTGTAAACGATCTGCCAAGTACTACTACTACCACTACTACTACTACATACAATGACCTAATCCCGTCACCGGTTGCGATCGTCAGGATCAACCAGTAAAAGATCTGACAACGTCTGCTACAGTTCCTTAGTTTTAAAGAACGAGTTAGTTTATTCTTATCGCAAGGACAAGAATATAGTCGGCACAAGGCTTAAAATAAAAAATATTAATGTAATCCAAATTATAACTTTATGCCATTTGTGAAGTTTTGTTAACATGAATTTCAATATCCTTATAATTTAGCTTTCATCACTATGTAATTGATTATATATCTTTTGCGCCAATTGAAGTGATATTCCTTTAATTTTTGCTAAATCTGACACAGTTGTATTTTTAATATTATCGAGTGAACCTAAAGCGTCAAGCAAAATTTTAGTCCGTTTTGTACCTATCTGGGCTAATTGCGACAATTGAGACTTAGCGACCCTTTTAGAACGCAGTAAACGATGGTAGGTTATGGCAAAACGATGAGCCTCATCTCTTACCTGTTGCATTAAATGCAAGGCTTTGCTCTGCCTTGTAAGTAAATGGGGCATTTCTATATTGGGAAAATAGATTTCTTCCTGCCGTTTAGCCAGGCCAACGATATTTACACTGTTTATGTTTAACTCATCAAGGGCTTTTAAAGCCGCGTTTAACTGACCACGCCCACCATCGATAACTATCAAATCTGGCAATTTGGCTTTACTATAACGCCTCAAAACGACCTCTTGCATGGACGCGAAGTCATTAGGGCTGCCTTCGACACCTTTAATTTTAAAACGTCTATAATCAGCTTTTTTGGTTTTACCGTTTTCGAAAACGACCATCGAAGCTACATTGTCGACACCTTGGATATTCGAAATATCAAAGCATTCTATGCGATAAGGCAATATAGATAAATTTAATTCACTTTTTAACTGGATCAAACTATCGTCAATAGTATCAATTTTGGCACTCGCCAATTCATCTTCAAAACTTTGTTTGGCATTATTTATAGCCATTTTGATCAATTCATGACGAATGCCAGAAACAGGAGTAAAAATTTTAATTTTTTTTTGAGACTTATTATTAAGTAATTGACTGACCGCCTCAATATCTTCAAGACTATGCTGGAGTAAGACCTCTTTGGGTACACAATTATCCTCGCAACAGCTGTAATACTGGTCTATAAAGGCATTATAGGCTTCGCAGTATAAAGTTTTTTCCTTTAAGGTCACAGGTATACTTTCGCATTGAATAAGTTTTCCTTCACGAACTTGCATAAAACAAATGACGATTAAATCATCATTGTGGTATTCAGCAAATATATCCTGATTAACGCTTGTATCTTCAAAAATAACCCTTTGCTTTTGTGTCAATGACTGCAACAGAAAATATTTATCACGAATTTTAGCGGCTGCTTCAAATTCGTGATTAGAAGATAATGTCTCCATTTCTTTTTTAAGATTATTGACTACTTCGCTTTGCCGGCCACTTAAAAATAGCTCTAATTCGTTTAGAATTTTTTGATAAGTATCTGTTTCAACCATATTCTGACACGGTGCCAGACACAGACCGATATGATAATTAAGGCAAGGCCTGTCCTTAAAAAGCGGTTTGGGGCGTTGGCGCAAGGGGAAAACCTTACGCAAAATTTTTACCATTTCCCACATATCACCTTGGGCAACGTAAGGTCCGAAAATTTTAGCCTTAGGATAAGATTTGCGAAAATTGAGTGGAAAACGCGTCATAACCAGGCGCGGAAAATTTTCGCCGTACGAAATAGCCAACCACGGGTATTTTTTATCGTCTTTTAAAGTAACGTTATAAAGTGGCTTATGGCTTCTTATAAGCGTTGCCTCGAGCAACAAAGCTTCTTTTTCACTGTTGGTAAGTATAATTTCAAGGTTGCAAGCCTTTGGTACCATGACAGTTAATTTTGGTCTATCGACCCAATTGCTTGTATTAAAATAAGACCTAACTCGGTTGCGCAAATTAACAGCCTTGCCGATATATATAATTTCGTTGTTAACATCTTTAAAAATATAGACACCACAGCTGTTTGGTAGGTTACCAACTTTTTCCAGCAAGGCCTCATTAATCGTATGTTGTGACATCGGCTTAACCATTTTTGGAACTATAACGATAAGTTATTTACATTTATTATACTCAAATTTATTGCTCGAAAGCTACATTGAAAGCTTCTTTAATGTTTGAAACCTGGTTAATCTTAAAGTTATTAAAATTATGGGATAGATTCTTAACACGTGGTATTATAGCTTGGCTTAAACCTAGTGCACTAGCTTCTTTTAAAATTTTATCGGGAAAACCGATACTTCTAATTTCGCCAGTCAACCCAATTTCACCGATGGCTAAAGCCATTGGCGAAATTGCCTTATTAAGGTAAGAACTGATTATACTCAAAGCTACACCCACGTCGCCACTGGTATCATTTATATCTAAACCTCCGACAATGTTTACGTAAATATCAAATTTACTTAAATTTAAATTTAACTGTTTTTCCAATACGGCGATAATCTGTAGCATACGGTTGTAGTCAAAACCATTTACGACCCTTTTAGGATTTGGGTAAAATGTTTGCGTAGCCAAAGCCTGGACCTCCATTAACATCGAATTATTGCCTTTTCCGGTAACTGTTATAATAGAACCAATCGGCAGGCTAATTTTCTCATTATCGCTGATTCTATGCTCTAATAGATATTTAGATGGGCTTAAAACTTCACTCAAACCGGTTGTTTCCATATTAAACATCACTAAATCGCTGGTTGGCCCAAAGCGATTTTTAATCGATTTAATTACCCTTAGATTATTTAAATTATAATTTTCAAACTGTAAAACCACATCTACAGAGTGTTCTAAAACTTTTGGGCCAGCTACATATCCATCTTTGGTTACGTGGCCGACTAAAATAACGGTTATATTTTTAGCTTTGGCAAATCTTATAATTAAATTAGACGACTCTCTAACTTGGTTTATCGTTCCAGGGCTGGATAAAATGCTTGGATTATAAATAGTTTGAATACTGTCTATAATTACCGTGTCGGGGTTTAAAGTATTAATCAGGGTTAAAATCTCTTCAAGATTTTCCAAACTTTTTATTTTTAAATTAGCGTTATTTATACTTAGCCTTTTAGCCCTTAAAGCTATTTGTTTTATAGATTCTTCGGCCGAAATATACAAAAGAGAATTATTTTTGGCCATATTATGGCCTAGCTGTAAGAGTAAAGTTGATTTACCAATACCCGGTTCGCCAGCCAAAAGAATGACCGACCCTTGCACCAAGCCACCACCAAGAACAGCGTCTAGATTTTTAAAACCGCTTAAACTGCGTTTTTCGTCGCCAGCCAAAAAATTATCGTCTAAATCAGGTTGTTTAAGTTTGTCACCATCATTCATTAATGAATCAAAAAAAGCGTTTTTGCCAGACTGATTTTTAGACTCAATTTCGTTTTGAACAAACGTATTCCACGATTCGCAATTAGGGCATTTGCCTAAATAGCCTAAATTAATAAAATCACAACTAGTACAGATATAACGCAATTTGTTTTTGAGCATTTTATCGGTTAATTTTTTGAACCTAATAAATTATTTAAATTTTTAACCTCATTGGCCTCTAAAGCAAACGATTCGTTCGTATCAGGAAAACTTATTTTTTTAACGTCACTAGCATAATTATTAACAGCTGTCGTTATTAAATCGGCCATATTAAGGTATTGTCTTACGAATTTAGGCTTAAAATCGGTAAACAAGCCAAGCATATCCTGTGTTACTAAAATCTGACCGTCGGTACTGGAGCCAGCCCCAATCCCAATAGTAGGTATAGATAATTGCTCGGTTATTAATTTGGCGACTTCACTGGGAACCATTTCTAAAACCAGACTGAATACACCACTATTTTCAAGCGCTTTGGCGTCGTTTAATAATTTGGTTATGGTATCGATTTCCTTGGCCTGAACCAAATTACCGCCGAATGCGTTTACCGACTGTGGTGTAAAACCCAGATGCCCCATGACAGGAATCCCTATTTGGGTCAGGTGTTTAATTATATTTAAATTATGTCCACAAGCCCCCTCTATTTTAACAGCCTTAGCGCCACCTTCTTTAATAAGCCTACCGGCATTATCTACAGCCGTTTTAAAATCCGACTGGTAACTCATAAAGGGCATGTCAGCTACTACAAAAACCTTTTTAACGGCCCTAACGACGGCTTTAGTGTGATGGATAATATCGTCAACCGTAACACCGTGCGTTGTCGGCTGGCCTAAGGCAACCATACCAAGGCTATCGCCAACTAAAATAACGTCGACGTCACAATTATCAAGGATCCTAGCCAACGAATAATCGTAAGCCGTTAAAGCCACAATTTTTTGTTTGTTCTGTTTAAATTTATTAAAACTTAGTACATTAATTTCTTTGGCCATTTTTTAAACCCCGATTAAGCTAATTAATTGATTTTAAAAGAAAATACAAAAATAACCCAATTATTTTATTGAAAAATTATTTTTGAGTCTGTTAAGAAGGTATGAATAAATAATCATTTTTGTCCTTATTCAAACGTAAATAGGTGATTTTACCTTCACTTTTATCTGGTTTACCGTGATTATAAAGTTCTTTATGCATATTCATTATAATTTCTTCTTCGACAATCCTGTTTCGATCACGGTTGCGTTCAATACAAACAGCCAATGGCACATCAAAAAACCACAACTGAATATCGGTATAATTTGCGCTCCTTGCCTTTTCGATTATGGGGTCACGGTGGCGTCGGTTTAAGTTAGTATTGTCAACAACGATCCTTAAATCTTGACTTAACGCTTTATCAAGCCTGTCAAAAAAAACCTTGAAAACTTCCTTGCTATCACCTTGAATACCTTCGTTACCGTATAATTCGTTACGAATAGAATCGGCGTTCAAAACGTGGAAACCCTTATTCTCTAGTTTTTTAGCTACCGTAGACTTACCGGCTCCCGGAATTCCTATAAGTAAAATTATCTGTTTTTTGGTCATAATTGTGCTAGCCACCCGCTTTTATTTAACCAACTGGGCTTCAAACCTTCCACCGCCTTGGGTTTTACCATTTAAGTAAGGGCCTTGGTAGTCTTTTTCGTTAATCATTGAAACACTTGCCTTAACAATCATCGTTCGAGTTTGAGCTGCTCCTTTGCCTTTGGTATACTTCCAGACCAATGTCACCTTAGGAAAATAATACCAGCCTTTTTCGACGTCGAAAGCTTCATTAGTACTGGTGTCCAGACCATGACCTTTGAGGCTATCGTTATACTGTTCTAAAAACAAAGTGGTATGTATTGTTTTGAAGTTTGACTCGTATCCAGCCTCCCATTTTCCTGATAAATCAGGTGGGTGAGACGGAACCGTATCTTCATTCTTGTTAATCTGCCCTTGAGCCGAATTCTGATTATCTGATGGTGGTTGAGAATTGGGACTAGCACCATTATTGGCTGTATTTGCCGCAGGTGCCCCTTGATTAGAATTGGCTGGTGGCGGCTGTGATGCTGGCGGGGGATTGACCATTTCGGCCTGCCAAATACCCGACATCGACTGATTATTAGCTTGGGCCAAGTACTCACCACTTAAGTATGGACCTTGGTAATACTGGTCGTTTACCATTTCAAATTTGCCTGTATATTTTACAACCGGGTCAGTAGGATTATTGTATTGTTTATCGAAAACAACCGAGGAATCCGGGTTAATTTGACCATTAATTATATTAAAATTGGCGTTAGTTTCTTCATCAAATCCTGTTCCGGAAAAACTATTACCATTTTGAACAAGGTTTAATTTAGATTTAAAAGTTTTATCTTGAACTAAAAAACCTATTTCCCATTCCCCGGTTAAAGGGGCCTGACTATTAGCGTTCGCTTGTGGTTGGTTATTGGTCGAATTTGTTACAGCCTGGTTATTGACCTGATTATTAGCTTGATTAGAATTAGCTGGGTTGGTAGTGTTTAAGTTGGCGTTATTCAATAAGCCCAATGATTTGCGAGGAACCTGGATTCCACTCGTATTATTTACGTCAGTTTTTTTTAAATTACAGGCAGCACACAGTAAAACTGTGGTGACTGTAGCAAAAAAAATCTTTAAATAACTGTTTTTGGTAAGGGTAAATGTAAAAATCATAAAAATTAATGTTTAATTTTAATATTTTAATAATATCTTATCTTTTAATTTCTTTCGCAAATTCATTAACTTTATACATTAAATTTTAAAATTCGTGGCAAATTTCACTTGACATTTGCATAGATGTACCTAGAATAGAATTAGTAATGTGAAATTGTTGTTTACTAAGGAATTTATGGCCAATATTAATCCAATACACTCTGCCAGCGATTCGGCTAGTTTAAAACCTAGCGAAAAGACAACGACTTCTAAATCGGGCAAAAACCTGCACGCAGCATTTTTAGCTCAAATTTCAAGCGACACCAAACCCCAGCTTCCACCTCCTTCGAGCGAAACGGCAATTCAAAAGTCAGTTAATGACCCAGCCGTTGACAAGATTTCCACAAAAACTACAACCCACAACGATTTAGTAATCGAGCCGTCGCAAAGCACAGACTCGCCTGCTAAACCAGTAACTTCGACTGATACACCAGTTAAACCTTTAACTTCTAGCGATACGCCAATTAAACCACTAACTTCTAGCGATAATACCTCCAATAAACCAGTAGCCACCGCTGAAAAAACGATAAATACCAAAAATACCAAAATTCAAGTAGCTAGCGATGGAAAAGTCACTCTTAAATCCACAAATGGTCAACATGGAGAAGTTACAGTCTACAAAGGTAACGTTACCGATACTCAAAAATCCGGCACCGTTATTTCTGTAAAACCTGAAGGAACAAGCGGTAACAAATTAGTTACAATAACGCAAAACGGTAAAACTATCGAATTAGTTGCCAATTCGGCCAAAAAAGAAATCACAACAACGGTTAACGGTATAACTACCATATATTCAGGCGAAACGATGAGTGAGTTTGAAAAGTCTCACCCCGATCTCAAACCCAATACTCAAGTCGAGCTATTGAGTGGTAAACAGATTACAGGCATAATTCAAGTTAACGCCATAGGTGTCGAAAGGATAATCGAACCAGGCAAAGTTATCATTAAACTGCCCAATGGCGGTAATTCATACACTTTTGAAAATTCAGCCACCCAAGGCCTGGTGGTAAGCGTCAATAATGGTAAATTTGTTCCGGTTGGCGACCCAAGCGTAAATGGTGCTGTGACTCAGAATAGTGACGGAAGCTACCATTTAACCGGCGCTTCGGTAAATATAGGGGCCAATCTGGGACATATTACCGACACATCGCAAACCAATCCAGACGGCAGCAACTTGTCGTATTCGATTGGCCAGAGTCAAATTTTATCCAATAACCAACAACTATCTGAATTAGTCCAGTTTAACCGTTCTACTGGGGCATTTTCAGTTGTATCGACCAGTGGTAACAATTTATTTAGTTTCAATGCCGGCTCTGGCGCTATTTCAACCTCTGACTTTACCTTGAGTAGTTCTGGTAGCGTTAGCTTTGGTAACGACTGCACGGTAATGGCTAACGGCAATATAATTAACAGTGCCGGTGATGTGATACTCAATTCTTCCACCGACCTGGGCAGTAATCCGATTAACACAAATAACCCCGACGTAACTAACGCAACTTCGTTTGACAATAACCCCGATTTCGACAAAACCACAACTTTAGGTAACGCAGTCGACGGAATAGTCAATCATATCGACGCTAAAATTTCGACCGGCAATATTACCCCTGCTGACATTAATGGTTTGCAGCAATCACTTGGATCGCTCGATAATGCTTTGTCTATAGCCCAAGCGACCCATAACATTGCTTTAATAAGTGATATAACATCATGCCAGGCCATGTTAATAAATGTTCTTGGTCAAGCTGAATCGGCCTTAAAAGTTGACACCCGTAAACCGTCGAATATTGTTCAAGCCGACTTTAAACCCAAAAATAACTTTGACCATAAAGCTATAATTGATATGCACAACAATAACCAGTTCAGTCAAACCGCCAGATTGCTTTATGCCTAGATAAAGTGTAAAATTAGGTTTTATAAATTCATTTATTCAGGTAGAATATAGCTGTTTGATGTTTTAAAATGGTTGGGTCATATTTGTTTGGAGGTATATTTTGGCGATTCCTTTGCACTCAAACGTAACAGTATTATTAATCGATGGTAATCAAGTTAATGGCGAAGTAGCTCAAGCTGACCAAGTTACTTATTTGTGTTTAAAATCCAATAACGAAACCCTTTACTTTCCCTGGAGTGCCATTAAATGTGTACGCGGGCCAGCTATCCCCGATAGAAGTTCACCAGGCAGTTTAATGCAGAATTTTAATATTAACAACCCCAATATTTAATTTTATAATTTTTTTGCCCTTAATTCATACACCCCAGAACATAAATTTCACCTGCAGTAATTGTGGGAATTGCTGTTTGACCTATGGTATTCCGCTTATGGAAACGGAAATCAATAATTTAAACGACTTAGCCAGCCAACTCAAAGTTAGCGAACTTGATATAAATAGAATAAAGGCAAACAGTATGAATGAATACAATTTTGTACTAGGCTTAAGCACAGATAAACCTTGCCCATTTTTAACTAAAGAAAAATTATGCAGCATACATTTAAATTACGGTGAAAAATTAAAACCCAAGATATGTCAGTTATTTCCGTTTTCATTTACATATACACCCAATGGCTACTATCTATACCCAAGTTTTGCCAGCACAGCCGTAATATTTAATATGGGTCAAGCTTTGACGCAACAGGATTTTACAGATAAACTAAATTTATTTCTCGAAATATACCCCAATTTAAACCTTGACTGGAATAATATATATTTACTTGATGGTGAAAAAATTGATTTTAAAAAATACCTAAAACACGAAGAACATATATTAAACGTACTTGACAGTAATAATTTTTCTTTTAAGGATAAATTATTTGGTTGTCTTGACTATTTTTGCAGCCTAAACGTAAACCAGCTTAAAATCAAAGACTTGGATAATATTGACCCCAAGCAAATAGACGGTCATATAGTTAGTTCTTTTTACAATTTTATATTCAAGCAAACTACTGATATCGATTTAAATTCCACATCTTTTATGATGGAATTATTAAACGTAAGTAAATCAGATAATTTAAATATAAGTTTAGATAATAATTTATATACCAAATTTAGACAATTATCTAAAGATGATAGAGAAGTTCTCGAAAATATTCTAAGCCGCTTTTTTTATGCAAGGATCTTCGCTAAATTATACTTTGGTCCAGGTTTTAATAATTTGAGTCTTATAGCTGGGTTTAACCATTTGATATTAATAGTACTATTGACTGCGATCGAGTCGACATTATTTTTACATAACAACCCTGAAATAGCGCTTCACTATGACACTATGGCTAAAGTAATTAGACATGTCGAACGAAGGTTTACTCTGTTGAAATACAGTCCTAAAACCCTGACCATTTTAGAAGTTTTATTAACTTGCCAGGATCGAATGACAAGATTAGTCGACACAATATTATAATTATTAAGAGGTTAAATACAATATTTTACAGGTTTTATCACTAACATTAACCAATACCTTTAGGTCTTTAAAATATCCCAACTTTAGGATATATTTTATTGGCTGGTTAATTTCGCTAATTGGCACCTGGATCCAAAATGTGGCATTGAGCTGGCTGGTATTTAGGTTGAGCAATTCTAGTTTTATGCTTGGTCTAGTTGAGTTTGCCAATCTTCTACCGACTTTATTATTCGGTCTAATTGGTGGCTTTATTGCCGATAAATTCAACCGCAAAAAAATACTAATTACAACCCAAACCGTGGCCATGCTTCAGGCTATAATTCTAGCTTGTTTAACCATAGCTGGGTTAATTAAAATCTGGCATTTAATCATTTTATCATTTGTCTTAGGGCTGGTTTCAGCCTTTGAAATTCCTTCGCGCCAAGCCATGATTGTAAACTTGGTTGAACGCAAAGATTTAGTCAACGCCATAAGTTTAAACTCTACTCTATTTAACTCAGCCAGATCAATAGGACCAGCTATAGCCGCTATCATCGTAAGTTATACTAACGAAGGTTTTTGTTTTATAGCCAATGCTATAAGTTTTATAGCCGCTCTGATTTCATTATTTTTTATTCGCTTAGACTTAAACCAAACGCCAACAACAGATAAGCCAAATTATTCATTCAAGGTTGCTATAGACTTCGTTTTACGAAATAAAACGATAAAAATAATTCTTCTAGTGGGCAGTCTAATAAGTTTTTTTGGTTTTCCCTACTCAGTTTTATTACCAGTCTACGCAAGCGTACTATTTAATGGAAATGCAGCCAGTTACGCTAGTCTGCGGGCTCTGGCTGGAGTTGGAGCTTTTATAGCAGCGATTAGTCTAGCTAATTACGCCAATTCCAACCGCTTAATTAAATTACTTGGTGTAGCTACAGCCTTATTTGGTATTACTTTATTTGTTTTTAGCCAGTCTAAAACTTTCCTGTTTTCTCAGTTTATAATTATTTTTGTCGGTTTTGCGATGACAACATTTTTAAGCGGGGCCCATTCGCTCATTCAATTAGTAGTTACCGACAACCTACGCGGACGCGTTATGAGCATGTATTCTACTACCATGCTTGGTATTGCTCCATTGGGTAGTCTGGCTTTAGGATACTGGGCCAAATTATACGGC
>JAJYFO010000109.1 GCA_021785395.1 bacterium
ACCATCGTTGGGGTCAGTTACGACTACATAAAATTTGGTTTTATCCCTTAAACCCAGCTCTTCAAGTCCCCTTACAGCGTAGTTATTTAACATGGGATGAACAGAAACAAGTATATCCGAATCCAATTCTTGGATTTTTTCGTATACGTACTTCTTTGTAAAGTTATATATAAAGTCGTTATTGTCAATTCTAAACGCATTTATGAAATTAAAATAATGAATCATCGATGGCTGATGATAACGCAACAGAAAATTGTAAAAATCAACCATAGCCTTATTAGCAGGGTGACTTTTTTCCACCACGTTGTCACTGGCAAAATTAATTTGACCGACACATTGAGGGTATTTAGACTCTAACAACCTGTTGGCTGCATCTATTATCGCTTTAGCAGCACTTCGATGCCCTCCACCGGTGTCCGAATACAAAATACTAACTTTATAATTTTTCATGAGCTACCTTTGGTTATTAATACTTAAACTTTACAACGAAATTGGGTAATTAGTAAACTATATTATATATGATTAATCTTCAGGTCTTAAAATATGTGCCAATATTATACTGGTAATGGTTAGTAATATGCGCAGTTTTCAAGGGATATTTTTTTTCATAATATTTTTAATGTTAACTTGTGTGACAAACGGACACACAAGTTCGCTTCCGATTAAATTAATTTCAGCTAAAGCCGTTAAGAATCATCCCAAGAATATTGAATTTTATGAATTAGACCCGAGTCCTATAAAAAACAGGCAACCCTTGCTCTTAGTCCATGGTTTGGCTGGTGAAAATCGCCCTTATTTCAGATTTGAAAAAGTTATCCAAAAATTTAGCTTAAATCCTGAAATGGTTAAGTCTTACAAGATATATTTACTGCGCTATAACACCAAGACATCTTTGAGTGTTACAGTTAGTAAATTCCAGGATGAACTAGAAAAATTTTATTTAAGCGTTAACAAACAGCCCATAACGATAATTGCCCTGAGCATGGGTGGAAATTTGGTATACGAAAGTATGCTCGACGCTAAGACAGAGTCCAAAATTAAGGTCCTATTAACTATGGGAACACCTTTCCATGGTTCACCGCTTTTTTGCACAAACTGGATGCAGTACTCAATTTATAAAAACAAAATTTTTCCGTTGTCAAAAATTGACGAATCAGTCGCCTATCGTTTATTCTTTCACAAAAACCAAACCTTGACAAGCGAGTTACGCTGGGATAATTGCGATAAATCTATCCCCAATATTGGATCTTTCAGGTCAAAATTGCCTTTTGGACCTAAAGGCAACCTACTTGAGTCCAACTCCGATAACAAATATCTATATAACCTAAATAAATTGGGCTATGGCAAAGACAAATTAATTACATACGCGGGTTACATGCTTAATGAATATATGCTACCAGCCCCACAACGCTACCTAAAATCTACTATTGAATTACCATATACGGTTGTAGCGGTTTATTTACCAGCCTTTTTTGCCCGTGAAAAAGCGGCTCTTAAACTAATCAATAAAACTATTTGCGAAGTAGAAACGACTCCAGCCAGTCAGAAACTGGAAAAAACCAAATTTATCTATCAACTTAACGATGGTATCACACCGGTAACAAGCGCTTTATTTATCCCTGAAACAAGTATTTTAAAGTACTCTTTAGGTAAAGAGGCGGATATTCAAACGCTAAATCAAATAAGTGATGTAAGAGTGGCTAGGGTATTTCGCAATATTGACCATTTAACTTTTATAACTGGTCAAAGTTTGATTGCACCAACTAATTTATTAACCGACGAATTACACCCCAAACTTGGCAAACAGTCAATTTTTGACTGGATGATGCTAGATCTATTGCATTCGTCTAATGAAGACCAACTGGCTAAAATACCAAATACTTATCTAAAATAGATTTTTTCATATAATAACCTAAATTAATTAAACTCGTCTTTCAATCAAAAATTCTCAACGCATGAATTAGCCACGGCTATTCAAACACAATCGATTTATTGATTAGTTTAAGGTCATTAATAGGATATATGAAACAAGGTGGTTTTCCGTTTAGATAGCCTATTAACTCACTAAAAAAAACAATATGGTAATCATAAGATGGACAGGGTCTATCACCTTTACTGCAACTATCACGACAAAAAACCATTCCACAAACTGTAGGTTTAGTATATTCTCGCCGCCATATATAAAATTCTTTTAATATATTATAATCACAGGTCAACTTTAAATCAGCAATTCTTTTAAGTCTATAAGAGGTAATTGGCGCCGGTGAATTTTTTTGATTTTGGCAACAGTCAGAATTATTTTTTGGTAAGTTTTTGTTGTTAGGACTAACATCACAAGAATTCAATAATTTGTCGTGGCATTTCAAATTGGTATCCTTGGCGAATAAATTTATTCTAGTACTGTTATCCTCAGACAACAGAGATTGGGCTATAGCCTTACTAGAACTAAACATAATTATCAATATTAACCAAAACACGATTTTTCAATACCTCTACCAAAAGCAACCACAAGGGTCATAACCTGCCACCATACCACCAGCCACAGCACCAGCTGTATACAAACCAAAGCGCAATACCTTACCTATATCACGACCAATTACCTTAACCACAGGGTGTTTGTTCTGATTAGTATAAACCGGATAAACCGGTGAATTATCAAAAGAATTTGTAGAAATAACCGGCTGTGCTTTATTTGCATTTTTACTAGGGTTAAAATTATCATGGTGCATTTTATTTTTTACGTCAGCGATCGCCGTGACTATGCTCATGTCATTAGGACTGAATTTAAGGGCGTTTTGATAATTTACTAGAGCGTCTTTAAGCTTATCGGTATCTTCATCAATGACGGCTAGATTATAATACGCATTGCTGTTTTGAGGGTCCACCAAAAGAACTTTTCGATAAAAAGTGATGGCTTTTTTATATTTACCTTGAGAAAACAGCAACTGGCCTTTTTTTAAGTATTTATCAACTTGGGCTTTATTAATGTCTTTAGGCTTTATGGCATTATAATTAACATTATCTTCGTTACTAGAATTTCCTGATGAAGCAGGTTCTAAGCCAGAATCTGCGTTAGTAGAAGCCGAGTTAGAACTAGCAGCATTATTTGTATTAGCACCCGTGTCTGTATTTTGCGCTTTATCGTTAACAGCCGGGCTAGCCAATTCAGGCTTTTCTAAAGTCAAGCCGGAATTAATATTGGTCTTGGTTAAATCCGAATTATCTGCATTAATAGAAGTACTAGGCTGAGGCTTTTCTAAAGATTGACTAGAATCGGAATTATTTTTAGCGCAAACTGGTAAACACTGATTTAAAGCTATCAAATTATAGATTGCTAGTAAAATAATGGGTTTCAAAATTTTAAACATTTATTATCCTCAATAAAATTATATTACCTATATATTGCGAACATTATCCCGTATCTAAGAGCTACTCGAGAAATACGACCCAAGGCATAACCTATCGTTCTTACAGTTTGTGCGTTTCTGGCATTCTTAGTACCAAACGGTCCTGATTTAATAGGCTTTGATGGCTGAAAAGACTGAGCATTTTGGTTATTATCAAATGCGAATCTATTGGAGTCATTTGAGTTTGCATTTGTCGTCGTATTATTATTACCGGTGTCGCTATTTTTGGCAGAATTTAAACCAGTATCGGAATTGTTAGAATCGATAGCCAGCCTGTTTTTAATATCCCTAACGGCATCGGCTGTTGATGAATCGTTGGGATTGTATTTCAATACCAAGTTATAATTTTTTAAAGCCTCATCAAGTTTATTTTCTTGTTCAGCGATAACACCTAAATTATAGTAAGCGTCAGTATTGGTAGGGTCAATTAATAAGACCTTATGAAAATTGGCTTTGGCCAGTTTAAGGTTACCCTGGCCAGAGAAATTAATACCTTTGCGTAAATAAGTTTTAATTTTTTGCTCATCGTCAGGACTTAACTTAACCTTAATGTTAATACCATTTGCGTTATTATTGGCATTATTTACATCGCCTGTGTTTGACGAATTATTACTACCTTCGTCATAGTCACTTTTAACGTTGTCTTGATTACTATGACCCGATTCACCGCTTATTTTATTACTTGGTTTGACACTAGATGTATCAAGCGAATCAAGACTGGGCGTTAATTTTTGCTGAGCTATTAGATAAATGTCATTTGCTAAAGAAGTATTAGGCCATAAGGTAGATGCAAGTATTAAAAATAGGACTAAGAAAGAGTACTTCATCTTTAATTTACCTTAAGATCAAACAACTCCTTGTCCTGGGTATACCAATTCACCAACCGGTATATCTAATTCTTTAGGATACGGTTTGTCTAGAATAATATATACATTTTTTAAGTTTTGTCGAAACAATTCGTCAAACAAAGCGTCGTGTTCACAATTATTAGGCTCTCCGTACCACCAGAACCAATCGCTGCCTTCAGCTGCATAAATCTCATGAAAAGCCTTGTCTAAATTTTCCTTACTATGTTTTTGACTTTCGACCTCTGCCTCTAAAAACTGTCGGGTTTCCCACAACAATTCCCAGGCCTTGTTTTTTAATGCTTCGCCAATCCATATGTGAAAATCAGCACCTATCCAAGAACCAGGCTGAATATTGTATAAATTTTCACTGGCCATATTTCTGGTTAAATAATCACTAACCGTACAAACGTTTAAAGTGCTGTCTTCGGATAACCGTCGGTATAATTCACGCAAGAATAACTGCCCATCTTTTTCGTACGTTTGCCAGCAATTCTCTCCGTCTAAAGCAATTACGACACAACCTTCTCTGTGCCAGTTAAACAATTTCTGCTGAATATGCTTAAGTCGCATATATAGTGAGCTAGCCGCCTCTTGTGGGTCACGCGATCCAAAACTAAAACCAATTTCATTACTGGTGACGACTTCCCTAAAAAATATATTTATTTCTTCGCCACCAGTCTTTAATTTATACGGCTGGCATAATACTTCAGGGTGAACCAGATTACCGTGTTCGTCCCTGACTATAGACAAATTAGTCGACTTGGTTAAAATCGCCTCATCAGCGACAACCCAATTAATACCAGATTTGGCGATTAAGTTTAGAGCCTGCATACTTATTGAAAGCTCTGACGGCCACATACCATTAGCCTTAGCGTCAAACGATTTTTTATATAAATCGCAAGCCATGTCCAACTGAGCCTTAGCGTCTTCTGGGAACAAATAACACTTATCTGGCAGACTTGAATAAGAATTAGCTAGCCTAGCCAGGTTAGAGTCGATTAAAAGTGGCAAGATCGGGTGATAATAAGGATTTGTAATAACTTCCAAATGCCCAGACTTTTGAAGCCTTTTATAAGTTGGAATGATTTTTTGCAAAAGACTTATCTGCTGACCTATAATTGTCTTGCGGTCACTATCCGAAAAATTTCTATCTTTTTTTACCAGTAAAGATAACTCTTTAATGTTATCCAACCACATATTATCGAACCAAGCCAGATTAAACCATGTAAGCATATCAGCATAGTCTTGCTGGGAAAAACTATTCAACATTTCATTTGGCTTTAAACCCTGCTTGCTTAAGTTCGATTTTTTAGAATAGAGTTCAAAATACCTTGGATAAGGCCTTATCTGAGTCTTTAACTCGGAGTGAAAGGAATTATTCAGTATATACAATTTATCGTCATCGGTATATTCAGCACAATTTTTATTGGTCAAATCCAATTCACGGTCGCTAGCGTTGTTGCTAGCGTAGTCTTCAATCTGCTCTAGCAAAGATGGTACCAGGTTAAAAGTCTGTCTTATTTTAGGGTATTCTTCTAGCAGCGTTGGCATGTCTAGGTAATCTTTTATGCCATGCAACCTTACCCACGGCATTATATACCTATTGGCTACCCTATCTTTATATAAAGGCTGATGCATATGCCATACAAAACAAACTGATAAGTGTTCAGTCATTAATATCTCCTAAAAAAAACTATTTAACCTCAATCAAACTAGCTTTAGACAATTCATTTAAGACTTCCTGGTGAATATAATTGTTACTGGCTAAAACATTACCACGGGCAAAATCAAGCTGATTTCCACTAATATCGGTAATTTTACCGCCAGCTTCAGTGACCAAAATACTGCCAGCAGCCAAATCCCAAGGTTTTAAATTGTACTCCCAAAAGGCATCGAGCCTGCCACACGCCACATAAGCTAAGTCAAGGCTGGCAGCACCATCACGCCTTACACCATGGCTTATATCGGTTATATGATTAAACTGGGGTTTATTGTTTTGCTTAGTATTTTTACTATCTGGTGAAAAACCTGTAGCCAAAAGACTTTCACCAATTTTATGTATAGTCGAAACCTTAATTTTCTGACCATTTAAAAAAGCTCCGCAACCTGCTGAAGCTGTAAACAGTTCGTTTGTACACGGGTTATATACCACACCGACACTCATGGTATCATTAACCTTTAATCCGATAGAGACAGCAAAAAACGGATAAGCATGCGCATAATTAGTCGTTCCGTCAATAGGGTCAATTAGCCACAGGCGTTTAGACTCAGTATTGTCAATATTATTGCCTTCTTCAGCCAAAATAGAATCAGCCGGGAAATAATCGTGTAGCAATTTTACAATTAACTCTTCGCTTTCTTTATCAGCGTTGGTCACAATATTAAAAGCACTTTTGTAATCAATAGACCTTACCTCGCCAAGATATTTTAAAAGCACGTTGCCAGCTTTCTTGGCAATATATATGGCAATCTCTAAATCAGTATTCAATTTAACTGGCTCCTTGGTCTAAGTATTTAACTAGATTCAACAATTATAAGCTCGATAGGCGAAAATCGGAAAAATTAATTCTTTATTTTAAGAATTTTCTAAGCCTAAATTTTAAACAAAGTTACAAAATGACATTGACATCCTAGTTAAATATGATTTTTTTATTCCATTAATATATAATTAATATTCACGGCATAACACTTGGCAAGTAAAAACTATTTTTGAGCCGATTTCCCATTTAAAATTTTTTTGTGAGGCTTTGTTTTAATGACTAAAGGTGAATATAAAGTTAACCTACCTAAAACCAATTTCCCGATGAAGGCTAATTTAGTAAACCTTGAGCCGGAAATGCTGTTATATTGGGAAAATAATCAGATCTACCAAAAAAGTGTCGATTTGCGCCAAAAAAATGAAAAATATATCCTTCATGAC
Source organism: bacterium (assembly GCA_021785395.1). Classification (GTDB taxonomy): domain Bacteria; phylum Cyanobacteriota; class Vampirovibrionia; order Obscuribacterales; family JAKAZS01; genus JAKAZS01. Next base: position 7,176 of record JAJYFO010000109.1, read on the forward strand.
GGACCACCGTACTTAAGCTCAAATAAAATCCACATTGGTACAGCGCTTAATAAAATTCTCAAAGACATCGTAACCAAATACAAATCACTCCAAGGCTTTTACTCACCATATGTACCCGGCTACGATAGCCACGGGCTGCCGATTGAAAATGCAGTACTTAAAACCATAAAAGGTGGCCGAGCGGCGCTTAGTCCAGCTGAATTGCGCCAAAAGTGTGAGGCTTTTGCCCTTAGCAACTTAACCGGTCAAGAAAATGAATTTAAAAGACTAGGCGTATGGGGCGATTTTGCCCATCCGTATATTACCCTTAACAAAGAGTACGAAGCTGAACAATTAAGGGTATTTGCCAAAATGGCCGACAAAGGCTATTTGTATAAGGGATTAAAAGCCGTTTCCTGGTGCCCTACGTGCGAGACTGCTCTGGCTGAAGCTGAAATCGAATACAGCGACCATATTAGTGATGCCGTATACGTTGCCTTTAATCTTACCCAAGAATCCAAGCAAAAACTAAATCTAGATAACCATAATTCCAGTATTGCTCTGGTAATCTGGACAACAACACCATGGACGCTTCCGTCTAACTTAGCTATAGCTGTTAACGAAAGTTTTGACTACGAAGTAATTAAAATTAATGGTGACAAAATTTGTATAGTATCAAGCAACTTAAAAACGGCTTTTCTTAACGATACCAAATTAACCGACGCTAAAGTCGAAGTACTTAAGACTTTAAGCGGAAAAGACCTAGTTGGTTCTAGTTACCATCACCCTTTCGAAAACAGAACTTCGCCCGTTGTTCCAAGCAACCACGTTACGAGTGAAACCGGTACTGGACTAGTTCATATAGCACCAGGACACGGTCCAGAAGATTTTGAATTGGGTTTAAAACTAAAACTGGGGATTATCTCACCGGTTGACGAAAAAGGCTATTTTACTGATGAGGTAAGTCATTTTGCCAAATTAAGGTACGATAAAGCCAATGAACCAATCATAGAACTATTAAACAAAGAAAACCACCTGCTCGGTCACAACAAGCTTAACCACAGTTACCCGCATTGCTGGCGATGCAAAAAAGCTCTTATTTTCCGTGCCACCAAACAGTGGTTCGCTTCAGTCGATGGTTTTCGGGACGCTGCTTTAAAAGCGATTGACAGTGTGAAATGGATACCCGAAAGTGGGCGCAACCGAATTTATAATATGGTGCAAAACCGCTTTGATTGGTGTATAAGCCGCCAAAGAGCCTGGGGAGTGCCAATTCCGGTATTCTACTGTAACCAGTGTAACGAAATTTTAATGACCCAAGACTCTATCGAAGAAGTGGCCAAAGTATTTGAAAAAGAAGGGTCGAACAGCTTTTGGCTCAACGACGCTAATTATTTTCTCAAAGACAAATTTAGCTGTAATAAGTGTGGTCATAAAACCTTTAGTAAAGAAACCGACATTATGGACGTCTGGTTTGATTCAGGCGTTTCTCATCAGTCAGTTCTAGTCAAACGTCCAGAATTAAAGGGCAGCCCCTGTGAACTCTACCTAGAAGGGTCGGACCAGCACCGCGGATGGTTTCAGTCGTCGCTTCTAACCAGCGTAGCTATAAACGGCTACGCTCCCTATAAAACTGTGTTGACCCATGGCTTTGTTATGGACGAGCATGGCCGAAAAATGTCGAAATCCCAAGGCAACGTCGTTGAACCCGAACAGGTTATTAAACAATACGGAGCCGACATTTTAAGACTTTGGGTAGCTAGTGTCAATTATAGCGACGATATTCCTATCGGCAAAAATATGCTAGCCCAGTTAGCTGAAATCTACCGCAAAATAAGAAATACTTTAAGATATATGCTTGGCAATTTGGACGATTTCAACCCTAGTTGTGATTACGTTGAATTGTCGAAACTCAATAAAATTGACGCTTACATGTTACACCGGTTAAATATTTTTATAGGCGACGTTATAAAGAATTTTGACAATTTTGAATTTCACAAATTTTACCAACTTATGCAAAATTTTTGCGTCGTGGAACTATCGAGT
>JAJYFO010000011.1 GCA_021785395.1 bacterium
TAAGGGTATGGATTAATCCCTTTTTGCTTAAGTTTTTCTAGTTTATTAAGGCGTTCAGCCTGGAGTCGGTTAAGATTATTGGTAGTTATTGTATCGTTAGGATTTGTCACAAACCTTTCCTCGAAAATTATGATTAGTTACCAGAACCTTAATTATACTAAAAATTGCTGTACTTGACATACCATTTATTAAGTTTGTCTTTAAGGTCGGGATGAAGTTTTAAAGCTAAATAGTACATCCCTTTAATGGTTTTTAGGCAGGGGTAGTCTAGATATTTATTTTGGGGATAATTTACAACCTGTTTAAGTTTGAAAGCCTTAATATAATCTTTTAAATCGGGCGTAATTAAATCATTGACGTTGATGTCTTTACCTAAAAGTATGAAATCAGGGTTTTGTTTAATTAAAAATTCAGAGTTAATAACGGCATAATCGCGGTTGAACGAATCGCCGATATTTGTGCCACCACAAGTATCTATAATATCAGCTAGAAAACTATTTTTGCCCGGCGTAATTAATGGTCTACACCATATGCAAAAAAATACTTTGGGTTTATTGGTGTTTTTTAAGATTGATTTTAATTCGTTAAGCGCTGAATCGAATAGTTTCGCTTTGTTTTGCGCCAAAGTCTGTTGGTTGGTTATTGTGCCTATTTTAATGATATTTTGACTTATATTTTTTAATTGTGAATTGGGCAATAAGACTACTTTAAAAGGTATTAAAGTTATCTTATTTAAAGACTCCTGTAATCTTTCCTGGCCCTGAACCAAAAGGATATAGTCAGGTTTTAGTTTTATTATTTCTTCCTGGTTGTAACTGCTAAAATCACCGACTACTTTAGATTTGGGATTTTTATTGAATTCCTGGCAAAATCTTGATATGCCGATAAGGTCATTTTGAGCGTGTAATTCATTGATTAATAAAGTGTTGGATGGGGCTAAGCTTATAACTTTAACAGTCTGGCCGCTTTTGGCGGTTAAATTATGGGCAGTTATATTTAAAAATAGAAATATAAAGAAATAAAATATATTTTTTATACGGCTAACCATTTTAAAACCTCATTTTGGCGGTCGGTGATATTATCAGTCTTTAAAGTATAAGTAATAGGCAATAAATCAAATTCGTATAAAATTGACTTTATTATTCTCTCCATTTGTTTTAGGTAATCAGGGTCGACCCATCGAAACCCGTCATTTTGAGCCCTAAACATCTGAGGAATAAAAATTATTTTATTATAGTTTAACGATCCTTTAAAACATTTTTGATAAAATTTTTCGCTGTCGTATGTCATGTTGGTGGATATAAGCCAGCGCAAGTAATGAGCCCAACAGTCTACACAACCTCTATCGGCAATAAAAGTAGACAAATTTTCTTCGGCTTTTAGTTGATGGTCTAAAACCATTTTGGCAAATCCGGTTTTATCGTTTATTGCCGTTAAATCTTTAAAACCTTTTTTGGTACATAACTTTCGGCTCACTTCAGGAATTAAAGTTAAATCGAGCTTTTGGCTTAAGGCATTAGCTAAGGCCGTTTTACCCACTCCATTAGCTCCAGTAATTAGTATTTTTAAGGCTTTGTCCGTCAATTAACTTTTACGATTTAGTAGGCGTCGTGGAAGGTGGATTAGTATTGTTGTTTTCAGGCTTCTTAGGCTGATTAACGGTGGGCAGGTTGCCAGCCAATTGGGTTAAATCATGACCGGTTAAACCTTTGACTAAAGTTATTCCTTGGGCAGCGATATTAAAAACTTCGCCGGTGATTTTACTGGCTCCGCCACTGGCGTCACTCCCGGTAGATAAGACCGTCATATTGCCCACTTTGGCCAAGGGAGACGCGGCTGCTTCAATAACTTTGGGCAGATTTTCGACGATCATTGAAGTAACCGCAGCCTCGTTATAGTGCCTAAAAGCTTCGGCTTTTTTGTACATAGACTCGGCTTCTGCCTGCCCTTTGGCGGCAATAATTTGAGCTTCGGCCATACCTTGGGCTTTAGTAGCTTCGGCTCGACCCAAACCCATAGCTTTGGCGGCTTCGCTTTCGGCAATGGCTCTTAACTTGGTAGCTTCAGCGTCACCGCTGGCGTTTAGTTTTTTGGCCTGGGCGTCAGCATCAGCTAGTATTTTACGTTTTTCATTCTCAGCTTGGGCCATGAGCCTAATCTTTGTCTGTTCGGCTTCGGCTGGTTTTGTTATTTCTGCTTCTAGTGAAATTTGACGCTTTTGCACTTCTATTTGTTTTAATTCAACTTCTTTTTGGGCTTCGACAATTTTGATTTTTTGCGTTTCTTCGACCAATTTTTGCTGAGCCTGGGCTTTGACTATGTCATAGGCCATGTCGCTGGAGGCTTTTTGTTTAGATACTTCAGCTTGGTAGAGCGCTTGTGATACCTGAAAGTTTTTAGTAGCCTCGGCAACTCTGGTATCAGCTGCTAGCTTGGCTTTGGCTCCTTCTTCAGACGCTTGGGCTTGGGCTATTTGTGAATCACGCAAAGCTTGCGCTTTGGCGATAGACGTTTCTTTTTCGGCGTTGACCGCGCCGATATCAGCAGAGCGTTTTACTTCAGCGATTTGTTTGCGACCGAGTGATTCTAAATACCCGACTGTATCCTTGATTTCTTTGATGGTGAATGAAACTACCGTCAAGCCCATTTTATTCAAATCGTTGATAGACACTTCTTGCACCCTTTGGGCAAAAGAGTCAAAGCTTTGAATAAGGTCTTCAACGCTCATCGTACCAAGTATCGCTCTTAAGTGACCGACAAGGCTTTCGTGGGCGATGGCGGAAATATCTTCGCTACTTTTGCCTAAAAACTGCTGGGCAGCTGTAGCGATAGATTCATGGTCGCCTTGAACTTTGACCTGGGCTACACCTTGGACAAAAATAGGCACGCCAGACCGTGTAATAATCGGTGCGCTGGTTTGAATTTCAATAGTCATTATTTCTAGGCTTAAAAAATCGCGCTGTTGGACTAAAGGCCATACCACTGAGCCACCGCCTACGACAACGGTAAAGTTATTGCCGCCTTGGTTGGCGCCATAACCTGTAATTAGCATAGCCTGGTTGGGGCCACACTTTTGATAAAAGTTTGCAACTATATAGCAAATTACTAGAAGAATAATTGCTCCAACGGCTCCTATGAATATTGTTGACATTTAATACTACTCCTTACGACTGATTAAAAATATTAAGCCTATGTATACGATTTTAAATGGTTGTCAAGACTAACGTTGAATAATTTATGATAGTTTAATTTTTAAAACTGTGTCCGTGTTTTTTTTGTAAGATTAGATCATCATTATATATGTATGGCTAAAAAAAATATAACCTTGACTATTACATTTTATGTTACAGTAATTATAAATTAATCTTTTATATATATCGAAGAATAATTACTGACAAAAGGTCGTTAAATTTTTATTAAGGATCGAATAAATATTTTTTATAGTGCTTGGGTGTTAGTATTAATTTTACAAATGCGTATTTTGGGGGAAAATGCCTGTTACATCGTGCCAGACTATCGCTGAAGTTTATATCAATGAAAAGCTTGGCTCAAGTTGTGAAAAGTCATTTTCTTATTTAATAACGCCTGAGTTTATTAATGACGTAAAAATCGGCAGTCTAGTTTTAGTTTCATTCGGCAATCGGGAAAATATTATAGGCTTAGTCACTAATATCATTGATAATTATAAAAACGAAACCGGAAATTATAAGCTTAAACCGATCAAACAGGTGATTCCATCTTTTTTAAATTTAACGACGCAAAACATCGATTTTTACAACTGGATCGCTAGCCAAACGAGTTGTAGTTTTAATTCGGTTTTGATGGCGGCTTATCCTTTTGATTTGTTTTCCAAAATTGTCTTGAAAGTAAAATTGGCCAATAATGGAAAAATACTATTTTATAAAACCATGCTCGATAATAATTCAAGCTTAATTATAAATTCTCTCAAAGAAGAGCCTTTAAGCATTTCAACCATAGTTAATAAAACTAAAATTGTTAAAAGCGAAGTTGTCAAAATTTTAAAAACCTTACAGAAAAAAGAATTGATCGACTTGGTAACTACCGTGGATATTCCGCATAAATCTAAAATGACTTTCGAAGTAGAACTTTTGCCGGATAATTTAAATATAGAAACATTAACCAAAAAAGATATAAAAATTATTGAATTTTTGCAATTAAACAATAACCGTGCCCTATTAGCCGATACGCTAAATTCTTTAAAAACGACAAAGCCTTATTTAAATAAACTTGTCCAAAATAATATCATTAAAATTAATTCTATTTTTGTCGATGAAAATTGCCACAACGATTCTAGTAAAATTAATCTACCTGATTTAAACGCTGAGCAGTTACGAGTTTATGACATTTTAAAAATACGTTTAGAAAATATTGTTAATAAATTAAAACCGTCGAGTTCGCCTGGTGAATATGATAACGCCAATTTGCTCTATGGAGTAACAGGGTCAGGTAAAACTATGATTTACCTTAAATTGATCCAGGACTGTTTAAAATTAAATAAAAATGTATTGATCCTGGTACCAGAAATTAGTTTGACGCCAAGTTTGATTGAATTATTAGAAAATTACTTCCCCAATCAAGTTTTTGCTTACCACAGTAAATTAAATGCTGGTCAAAGGTATGATACTATAAGGTCTTTAGTTAGCCCAAAGCCTAAAATTATTTTAGGAGCCAGATCGGCTGTTCTACTACCGATTGATAATCTGGGGTTAATAATTATGGACGAAGAGCATGATAGCTCTTATAAGCAAACGGCTCCCGAGCCAAGGTATCAGACCCGTGATTTATGCTTTGAATTAAGCAAGAGGCAAAATGCTTTGTTCCTTTTGGTCAGTGCAACGCCTGATTTAAGCACCTATTATAATTTTGATTTAAATAATCAAATTTTATACTTGACTAAGCGGTTTAATGACCAGGTTTTGCCGACTTTAGAATACGTCGATATGCGTTTTGAATTAGCCAGGGGTAATAAATCAATACTATCTTTGACTTTGCAGGAAGAAATTGAAAAAACGCTTGCTAGAAACGAACAGGTTATTTTACTTTTAAACCGACGTGGTTATTTTAGCCATGTTTTTTGCCGTGGTTGTGGGTACAGTGTTACGTGTAACAGTTGTAGTATTGATATGGTCTATCATCAGCCTTCTGACAGTAATACAAGCTATAACAAGGGCGTTTTAATATGCCACCATTGTGGCTTTAGTCAGTTAGCCATTGAATATTGCCCTAAATGTAGGTCTAGCAGTATAAAACATTATGGGTTGGGTATTCAAAGGGTTGAAGAAACGTGTCGGCAAAGTTTTGCTAACGCCAAAGTGCTTCGCCTTGATAGCGATTCGATAAGTAAAAAAGGTAGTTTTGAGCGGATTTTAAAAGATTTTCGTGAGGGGCAGGCTAATATTTTAATCGGAACCCAGCTGGTAGCTAAAGGGCTAAATTTTCCCGATGTAACTTTAGTTGGTATTATTCTAGCTGATAGCGCTTTTAGTTTTCCCGATTATAGGTCTATGGAGCGAGGTTATCAGCTATTGACCCAGGTCTCTGGACGCAGCGGTCGTAGTGAAAAACCGGGCAAAGTTATTATGCAGACTTATAACCCTGATTTACCCATTTTCTCGTTTATTCGAAATGAGAACTACAAAGATTTTGCCGCTTATGAAATTGACATCAGGCGAAAATATAACTATCCGCCGTTTTCCAAATTAATAAGGTTGATTTCAGCCCACGAAAACCCTAATCTGGCTGAACATGAGTTGATTAAACTGGCCACTATACTTGGTCAGTTTAACGATACTAACGAAGATAACTTGACTGTTTTGGGCCCGGCTGTCTGCCCTATTGCAAAATTGCATAATAAGTCTAGATTCCATTTGATACTAAAAACTAAACAGCCTGATTTGGTACCAGTTATATTCGCTGAGGTTAATAAATTTAAAATTGATACACAAACAAATTTAGCTATTGACGCTAGCCCAGTTGATTTGATTTGATTAAATAAAGATTATCTTGGGTAATTATTTTTTCATTTTTTGATATAATTCTAAGTGATATATAGGAGGAGTATATATGAAGCAGTACTTGGAATTATTAGCTAACGTATTGGAAAATGGTGAAAAAAGGCTAGACCGCACAGGTACCGGTACTATTTCGATGTTCGGCTTGAGTTCAAGGTACGATATTGGCGAAGGTTTCCCGCTTCTAACTACGAAGAAAGTTAATTTTAATGGTGTTTTAAGAGAACTTTTATGGTTTATAAAAGGTTCGACCAATATTAACGATGAATTAACCCAGTATACGCCTATATGGAATGACTGGGCCGATGAAAACGGTGAATTAGGGCCAGTTTATGGTTATCAGTGGCGTCATTGGGAAAAATTTGACCTAGACCCTAATACAAGGCAATATAAGAAATCAAGCGTCGACCAGTTAAGTAATATTATTCATCTGCTAAAAAACGACCCATATTCGCGCCGAATTATTCTAACGGCTTGGAATGTGGCTGACATAGATAAAATGGCCTTGGCGCCTTGTCATATGATGTGCCAGTTCTATGTAAGAAGTCGTGAATATCTCGATTGTCATTTATACCAAAGGTCGGCTGATTTGGCTATTGGAGTGCCTTTTAACATTGCTAGTTATTCGCTTTTGACGATGATGCTAGCCTTAGAATGTGATCTAAAGCCTGGTCATTTGGTTCACAGTTTCGGCGATATTCATATTTATAGCAATCATATCGACGCTGTGAAAATGCAATTACAAAGACAGCCAGGTAAATTGCCGACTGTGGAGATAGCTAAAAAGCCGTTTTTTGAACTTGCCTTTGAAGATTTTACTTTAAAAGACTACGTTCATCAGGGTTTTATTAAATTGCCGGTAGCCGTTTAGGTTCGATTTTTTTTTAAGGTTTTATGTTTGATATTATCGTAGCGACTGATCAAAATAATGGTATAGGAAAAGATAATTCTATGCCATGGCAGTTAAAGTCTGACCTTAAGTATTTTTTTAAAATGACCACACAGGTTAGTAACCCAGCCTACCAAAATGCCATTATAATGGGGCGCAATACTTATAATTCGCTGCCGGTTAAACCGTTGTCCAAGCGCTTAAATATTGTTTTAAGTCGGCAAGATATGGATTTAACTAATGGCGAACTAGCTTTTAATTCTTTTGACGAAGCTTTAAATTACGTTGAAAAATTAGACTATATTGAGAACACTTGGGTTATTGGTGGCGGTGTTCTTTACGCAACAGCTGTACAGCATCAAAAGTTACGATATGTCTATCATACTAAAATAATGGCTGATTTTAACTGTGACACATTTTTTCCTGATCTAAGTAATTTTGTAAAAAACGACTTAGTTAATTCTGAGATTTTGGAAGAAAATAATTTAAGGTTTCAATACACTAAATATTCTTTAAACCTAAGCCCTAAATTGACGCTAGCCAAATAATATGCTAGTCGAACAAATATAATTTTCATGAATTATTCTATCGACCCTCTTTGTCTACAGGTTTTAAAGGCCTATACAATCGGAGTGTTTCCGATGGGAAATAAAAATGACGAATTGGACTGGTATTGTCCGAGTAAGCGCTGCGTTTTTTTTCTGGACGAATTTCGTTATCATAAAAGGTTAGACCGTAAAATAAAAAAAAACATCTTCGACATTAGAGTAAACGAAAACTTTAAACTGACTATGCAAAAATGCGCCAATCGACCCGATACCTGGATAACACCGCAAATTTATGACATCTACACCAAGTTAAACGAGTATGGCTATGCTCATAGCGTCGAGGCTTACTTTGGCGGTGAATTGGTCGGTGGTTTGTACGGAGTATCAATAGCTGGTGCTTTTATGGGCGAATCTATGTTTCACACGCAAACCGACGCATCTAAAGTCTGTCTTGTCTATTTGGTCGAAAGGCTTAAATCGAAAGGTTTTATAATCCTTGATTGTCAGTTTGCGACCAGTCATTTGCAAAGTTTTGGCGCTAAAATAATTACGCACGATGAATATATCGAAATTTTAAATAAAGCCTTGACCTTAAACGTTAATTTTTTGGACAAGGTTTATTAGACAAATTTAAATTTTCTAGATTTGTTTTGGGTATAGATACAAATTAGCTAACTTGTGCTAGGATTAAATATGCGTTGTCTATATGGGGTCTGTAAAAATGGCCGTTAAAATTGGTAACTTGAATATTAATTCGTTTGTTTATGTGCCACCCATGGCCGGAGTTACCGACTTGGTTTTTCGCTCGTTAATTCGCAAACTAGACCCAAGTTGTTTATTGGCTACAGAAATGGTTTCTAGCCGTGGTTTGATGAATAACCCCAATTGTCGAATTATGCATATAGGTGAAAATGAAACCCCTATCGGAATTCAACTATTCGGTCATGAACCGGACGTTATGGCCAAGGCCGCTAAATTAGCTGTAGCCAGTGGAGCCGATTTTATCGATATCAATATGGGTTGTCCGGTACCTAAAATTACCAAGGGCAAAGATGGTTGTGCGCTCATGCGCGAGCCGTCTTTGGCTCGCGAAATTGTCATAGCGGTTAAAGAAAGTGTCGATATCCCGGTTACGGTTAAATTTCGTCTTGGTTGGGACGATGGCAGTAAAAATGCCGTTGAATTTGGCCAGATGATCGAAGCCAGTGGAGCCAGTGCCGTAACAGTCCATGGCCGAACTAGGGCTCAGCTTTATTCGGGCAAGGCTGATTGGGATTTTATCGCCGCCGTTAAAAGAAACCTTAGTATTCCGGTCTTTGGTAACGGTGACGTATTTAGCCTAGAAAATGCCATAAATCTAATCGAAAAGACCAATTGCGACGGCGTTGCCATAGCCAGAGGTACAATGGGGAACCCTTGGTTGGCTCATCGTATTAACCAGTATCTAATACATTCGAAAATTGTCGAAGAACCTGGTCTAATCGAGCGCTTAACCTGGGCCTATACACACGCTAAAATGCTCGTTGAGTATAAAGGCCCGCGCATCGGTATTAATGAATCGCGTCGTCATGTAATCAACTATACCAAAGGTATGTTGCACGGGGCAACGTATCGTGGACAATTGACCCAGATAAACAATTTGGATGAATTAAAAGATATTTTGCTCAATTTAAGCCACGCTATTGGTGGAATTATTGCCCAAGACGAATTAAAAGCGGCCTTAAATCAAGAATTATTAGAAGTTAAGGCCTAGTTTTATAATTGAGCGTCTAATCAATATTATTTGCTTCGATTATTTTATTTAATTGACAGTCTAGCCAATTTTGGTCGGGGTTTAAAATTTCTTGTTGTAGTTTATTAATATAGTTAATACGGCTGAATTTTTGCCTAAGGTAATTTAAATTATTCTTGGCGCCAAGATTATTATTTATTTTTGTGTACATTAAAGTGGCTAGTATAAATGGTTCGGCGTTATCTGGTCTAGTTATATGGGCGTATTGTAATTGGCAAAAGGCTTCATTGTAGTTATTTATGGAAAATAGAGCAAAACTGTAAATTATTCTTAAATCAAAATCATTAGGATATAGACTAAGGCTTTGGGCGAGTAATTCGATAGCGTCATTATAGCGCTTGAGCTTGAACAAACACAATGACTTATATTTGTAATTAGATAATTTGTCGAAATTAGCTAGATCAAGCTGTTTTATAGCCAATTCAAACTGTTTGGTCAGCCAGGCATAGCGAAAATAAGCCTGATTGAATAAATCAGTTATATCTTGAGAAAGGTCGTTATAGTTTCTATTTAAAAAATAATTATTAAAATAGTCGATATAGTATTTTGCCTTTATAAAATTTTTAGCGCGAAGTTTTGAATTTATAAGCCATATATTTATATACGGGTTTTTAGGACTGCTTATGTCTTGGCTGGGGTCTTTTATAAGCGATTTTATGCTTTTAAATAGCATATCATTGGGTAGTGAATCGACTAGAGAAAAATAAATTTTATTGTTTAATTCGTTATTTATTTTTTCTAAATTGACTTGATTTTTATATTTAATGTTAAAATTTAAATCATTATCGGATAAATTATTACAGGTATCATACAATTTGGGCTGTAGCAAGCTCATAATTAATTGGAAATAGTAATCGTACGTTTGATAACGGCTCACCGTGATAAACGGTTTTAAAGTCAATTTAGCTTTGTCGGCTAGCAAAATAAGGTTGTTATCGATTAATCCTTGGCTATCTTTATAAATCAACAAATTATTATCATTTATAAGTCTATTATAAGGATTCAAAGCCCGTGTAAAATTTTGCAAATCATCTGGTGTCATTAACAAGCTTAAAAATAATTTTTTTGTACCACATAAATCAAGAGGTATAAGTTCGTTTTGAACCGATTTGGTCGATATTTTATCAATATAACTGGTAACGTCTATTTTGGCCGCTTGGTTTTTAAAACCTATCAATATTAATTCACCGCTATCGTTAAAATGAAAGGCAAAAGTATTGGGGAAAACCTTTTGAAAAGTAGTTAAAAGGCAGGCTAAATTCTCGGGCGATATTTCATATAACTGTATCCATTGGCAAAATAGCCCGTTTGGGGTTAATTTGCTTTTCGCGATTTGCCAGAAATCCTGGCTAAACAAATTAATAGAATCTAGGCTAGCTATTTGGCAGGGCTGGGATACTATTAAATTATAATTTTGTTTAGTTGTTTCAAGATAAAATCTGGCGTCAGAATTATTTTTGTCAATTAGTGTATTGTTATTACTGTCAGTCTTAAAATAATTATTTAATTCAAATAACTTATCGTTTATATCGCATACGGTTATTTTTTTGAGCAATTTCGATTTGCTCATAGCTTCAACGGTTTTACCGCTACCATAGCCAATTACAAAGGCATTTTTGGTGTTTTCTGGGCTTATAATTAGTGGCAATAGACCCAGCAATACCTGACTTTGGATGTCGCTGCCATAATATGGCTTACTTAAATTAATTGGTAGCGTTGCTTGAACCTTGTCGTCAAGTTTTAAAATAGTCAAATTATTACTTTTGTCGACTGAAATTACTGCATTTGAGGCTTCGTTATAGTATTTAAGATTTGCTGGTTTTATTTGTTTGATATGTTTGGCATTTGCGGCAAAACTTATAAGATATAGGGCTAAATATGTAATTACTAGATTAGGTATTTGTGGTCTGGGTTTTTTGTTCCAGGCTGATTTTAAGCTTATGGCAATAAATGCGTTGCTAAGAATTATAATACCGTATTTTATGCAACTGAAATGAAACATAGCGCCAACCAAGTTATATAAATTTATTCCTCGTTTGAAGCCTGATATTAGACCTAAAATGATAAATATTAGGGCAAGCAAGTATTTGTTTTGTCGCGAAAATTTAAGCCTGTGTAGGTAATTTTGGCCAAATAATAGTCCGGCTGTTAAGCCAGGCACAAAAAATAAAACAATGCCCAGTAGTATAGAATTAAAATTGTCTAGGCTGCCTAAACCAACGCCGATTGTGTAGCCAGGCATCAAGCCGAATATTCCTAATACAAATACAGCCATAAACATGTATAATTTTTGAAGGTTGGCGAAAAAATTGAATAGATTACTTAAAACATACATTTTAAGTAATTTACTGAATAAAACACCAGCATAAAATAAAGTAATCGTGAATATTAAATAGGCAAAATTAAAATCAGTATTGTAAGCAAAAATTCTGTAGGCTATGTTTAAATAGTTTCCTATTAACATACTTGCCAGAAATAGATAAAATAACCGGCTTTTTTGATTTTTAACTAATTTAAAAAACGATTTTATTGATTCAAAGACATTTAAATTATTTTGACTTGGTATTTTATCTGTAAAATCTAATCTAGCTGTATCCACAGTTTCGCCTTTTACATTTATACATAGACGAATCGAAAAAAATATTATAATTAAAATAATAGTCGTGGCAAGATTACAAAGGCTTAAACTTAAAAACGTAAGTGCTTTAAAGACATCTTTGCGTAAGCTTGGGTAAATATTTTCCGATAAGTTTATATTTTGGGATTTATTGTTATTATGAAAGCCTGGTAAATTGATACCAATAAATAAACCCTGGCTGGCTATAAATACTAAGTTATATAATAATTGGTGGCTCAATTCGGGTATGTACTTGTTTATTATTTCTATAAAGTATTGATTTAAGAGCAATAATAAACTTAAACCCTGGCCGAAAACTATAAATTTTCCTTGGTCTGTTTTGGGGTTAAAAATTACTTTTACGACAAGGTAAGTTAAAAGGCCGTAACTTAGGTAACTTAAGTATTCGGTGAAACTTTCCAGGCTATAGCCTTGAAAATTTATAAAAAGCTTAAAACTTGCTAATATTACCAGGCAATTTATTAGATAATTGAAAAAATTATTTACGGCAAATCTGTTTAAATTATTAAGAGTTAACATGTTTTACTTAAAATGATTTAAATTTATCTCATAGCATCCTATTATAGCTATAGGTTCTTTAATTTAATTAGGTTAATCAATTATAAGTTTATCAGGAGACAAAAATGTCAAGTACTACAAAAAAACATCTTGTAACACTAATTGCTGGTGATGGCATTGGACCAGAATGTGTTTATGCGGCTAAAGAAATTGTCGAGGCTACTGGCGCTCCCATAGAATGGGAAGAAGTTGAAGCCGGTCTAAACGTATTTAAACGCGGTTTGCCATCAGGTGTTCCACCCGAAACCATCGCTTCAATCCATAAATCACGTGTGGTTTTAAAAGGGCCGCTTGAAACACCGGTTGGTTTTGGTGAAAAAAGCGCTAACGTTACCTTGCGTAAGCTGTTTGAAACGTACGGCAATATTAGGCCAGTGCGCGAGTTGCCAGGTGTTAAAACACCGTATAGCGGCCGTAATATCGATATGGTAATCGTGCGTGAAAACGTCGAAGACCTCTACGCTGGTATCGAGCACATGGAAACGCCAGGCGTTGCTCAATGCTTAAAACTCATATCGCACAAAGGGTGTGAGAAAATCGTCCGATTAGGCTTTGAATTTGCCCGCAGCGAAGGGCGCAAAACGGTTCATTGTGCCACTAAGTCTAATATTATGAAATTTACTGAAGGCATGCTAAAGAGAACTTTCGAAGAAATTGCTAAGGAATATCCTGATATCGAAAGCCATCATATCATTATTGACAACTGTGCCCATCAAATGGTCAAAAAACCAGAGCAGTTTGACGTTATAGTTACGACCAACATGAATGGTGACATAATTTCTGACCTTGGCTCAGCTCTTATTGGTGGCCTTGGCTTTGCACCGTCGGCCAATTTAGGTAATGAAGTAGCTATTTTTGAAGCTGTTCATGGTTCGGCGCCTAAATACGCTGGAAAAAATGTCATTAACCCACTAGCTGTAGTAAATTCTGCTGTTATGATGTTGCGTCATTTACATCTATTTGACGAAGCATCAACGATAGAAAACGCTATTTTGGTTACCCTTGAAGAAGGCAAAGTTATGCCGCGGGATGTCGTAGGCGATGAAAAGGCCGCTTCAACCACCGCTTTTACAAAAGAAATAATCAAAAACTTTGGCAAAAAATCTACTAAATGGAAAGTCCGTGACTATAAACCCTTAAAAATGCCAGTCATAGACTCTAATCCTATAAGCGTTAAATTAAAAGATAGGTCTTATGTAGGCGTTGATGTCTTGGTTGAATCAGGGATGGCGGCTAATGAATTGGGCAAAAGTATTGAAGAATTGACCAAAGACCTTGATTTTAAATTAAAAGTTATTTCTAACCGTGGTACTAAAGTATACCCAAGTTCTGGAGCTATAACCGACTGTGTTGATTTATGGTTCTGTAGATTTTTTGTTGAATCTGAAAAAGATTATGACAATCACTTGGCTAAACTTTTAAGTGGTATTTCGCAGAAACATAAATGGGTCCATGTCGAAAAGCTGCAGAAATTTGGCAATGAATTAAGCTTTACTAAAGCTCAAGGCGAAGATTAGTTTTATTTTTTAATTTCTAATTACTTGGTCGCATTAATTAAAGTTCTGGTTTTATGTGTGCTTGTGCTTGGATATTCAAGCAGTGCTTGGGCTATATTTAGTGTAAGTACACATAAAAATCAAGCCAAGGCCAATGTTGAACCTTACTATATTTACCCATTATTGCCGAAGGCCAAAGATAAAAAGTTTTATAAATCTAAAGCTAATCTGGGTCAGGTTTACCAGTGGGACAATACGCCGATTGGTCTTAGGACGCCACTTTTGCTTATCCATGGTGGTTCCGGAGAAGTTAAATACGCTTTTCGCTGGGATCGCTTTATAAAACACACTGATAGAACTTTTAACCAGCATTATAAAATTTACTTGTACCGTTACGACAGTAAGGCTCGAATTCGCGATTTGTCACCACGTCTGGAACAATCTATACGAAGGCTCTATCGGCGTGAAGGCAATAGAACCATTGCTGTTATGTGTTTGTCCATGGGCGGTAACTTGATCCAGGCCAGTTTAACCGACCCAATTGTAGCTAGTCTAGTCGATGTCGTTTTGGCTATGGGAAGCCCGTTTCATGGTTCACCATTGTTTTCGCCTGACTGGTTCCAATATTCACTTAACGCTACACCGTTGTGTCCACCGGCTCGATCGTTTAATGCTATTGGTTATAAATTATATTTTAAAGAACACCTTAATTATCAACAGGATTTAAAATGGGATAATATGGATAGCCTTATCCCTGATATCGGTAAATTTAAAGCTCTTGTCCCATTGGGTCCAAAGGGTGATTTAAGAGTAACCACCGAAGCTAATCAGTCTTTAAAGGCAATTAACGTCGATAATTTAAACGTAAAAGATAAATTTATAACTTACGCTGGTTATATTCCTAATAGTTATTTAAAGCCTGCCCCAATAAGAAAAATCGAAGATATTATAACCTGGCCGTATCATATAATTATGGTGCGAGTGCCGATATTATTTGGTGATACCAATTCGGTTCTTAAATTTCTAAATTCAGAGATGGCCAATGTAAAAGTAAACAAAAAAGCTTCGCATATTAAAGGCGTTAGGCAGTCGTACGCTCTTAACGATGGTATTACACCGGTTAGCTCGGCTATTTATATTTCTAATGATGGTTTAAGAAAAAACATTATTACCGATGAGAAATCGCTAATGAATGTTTATCCATATATCGATGTAAGAGTAGCCAGAGTCTTTAAAAATGTAGGCCATGTATCTTTTCTTGAAGGTCGGCCTCTTAGAGGAAATTATTTTATCTTGGATACTTTACACAAAAATGACGGTCGACATAGCTTGTTTAAATGGATGCAGTTAGATCTATTACACAACGCAAAGTATTATTTTACTGATGCTAATACTGATTATATTTATCTCGACGATGAAAATATAAATTTATAAATTTTTTAAAGCTATTTAAAGAATTTATTTGGGTTTAAAATACGGGTATTTTTTTCTAGCCTGGTTATGAAATTGTCGTCGAAGAAGCTTAGCATCGCCAAGGCGTATTTTCGGGTAATATTAAGGCTGATTTTAAAATCTGATGGGCTAATTTGCTGCTTTTCGCGCCATAAGTCTTGTAAAACTTTTTGTGCTTTTAAAATTGATTCATAAGATGATACAAATTCGTAGTTGATTATAAATAATAGTTTTTTGGCAGCCAGATTTTTAAGTATGAGCCTTAGTTTCATTACTTCAATATTGTGTATTTTAGCTAATTCTTTGATTTCAATACAAGGCTGGTTGTTGATAGTCTCTAAAATACTTTTAAATAAATTGGTAAGCTCAACATCCTGTTTATCAGTTTTAAGGTAATAATTTGATTCGTATACTTCTAGCAAATTATCTTTTATAAGGTTGCTAACAAAATAATCGGTTATCTTATTAAATTCTAGATTGCTTTTAGGAAATAAATTATGCTCAAGAAAATCACTTATATTTTTTTTGTTAACTGGGTTTTGTCGTGAACTGTATTCAATAAATTTTAGAATTTTCTTGTTATGGCTATTTATTTCTTTTTTTAAAAATATTAAATTGCTGATAAATACTATATCTTCCCTGTCTAGTAGTTTATTAGTTGATATAGTAATAAAAGGTCCAGGAATAAAGGCTTTTAAACTATTTAGGGTAATATAACTCTTGCTTTCGAGTAGTAATAAAATGGCTTCGTCAAATTTGTTTTGAATAATCAAATCAGACAGTTTATGTAGACTTACGTTTTTAAATTCTAAAATTTCGGCGTTGGCAATAATTTTACACCCTAAAATTTTATCGTTTTTTAATCTCAGAATCCCCATATCACCAGGAAAGCAGACTGTTGGCTCATTTAGTTTTATTTTAGCAATAATATTTTCGCTGGTTTTATATTTGTACAGTTTACCTTGTCGCTCACTAGTATTATGGTAAAACGTTACGTCGCAATTGGTTTTAATTTTTTCGTGGGAATTTTTATCATTAATTAATGAAACGATTAAACATTCACTGCTAGTCAACTCTTTATTAGCTAGAATTAAACCACGTTTTAGGTCTTTTTCTCGTCCTTGTTTAATGTTTAGGTTAATAGCCAGTCTAGAACCTGTAAAACCATGGCTGACATTTTCGTTAAAACTCTGTAGTGATTTAATTTTGGCTATATAGTTACCCGGATTTATATATATGGTGTCAGTAAGGTCAAGAACTCCTTCTTTTAATGTTCCGGTTACAACAGTGCCTATGCCGTGTTTGCTAAATACTCTGTCTATAGGTAAATAGGCTAGAGGAGAAGTAAACAGATTACTGGTAAAAACGTCGTTAAGCTCTTTTTGGGCTAGATTAATTATAGTTTCTTTTATATTTGCAATTGAGTTGAGGTCAAACTTTGAATATTCGAGAACAATGGCTGAATTTAGGTCGAAATGTTCTAACGCTGTCGACACCTGGGCTTTGGTCTTGGCAATTTGGCCTTTATCGCCTAGGTCGGTTTTTGAAATTACGGTTATAATATTTTTATAATTAAGCAATTTTAATATTTTAAGGTGTTGAATAGTTTGTGGTTTTACCGATTCATTGGCAGCTACTACAAGCAGGGCAGTATTTTGGCAGCCAACGCCGGCTAGCATATTGCGTATAAATTTGTCGTGACCTGGGACATCGACAAAGCCCACGATAAGTTCTTTATCGTAACCTTTATATTTAACTTTGGTAGAAAAATGGGCATAGCCTAAGTCTATAGTCATTGAACGCAATTGCTCTTCTTTTAATCGGTCAGGATTAGTATTAGTTAAGCTTTCAATTAAAGATGTTTTACCATGGTCGACATGGCCAGCTGTAACTAAGGTAAAATATAGCTTAGTAAAAGACTTTTTTGTGGTATTTTGAGGAGATTTCATATTGTTACACCATTTTTTAGATCCTATTTTACTAGCAATTAAGGATTTTGTTTTAAGTTTAGGTTATTTCGGCGTAATTGTAATGATGGCCATTGAATCGGCCAATATACCTTTGCCTAGCGAGGCTATTATGCCAACAGCCGGTTTGCTGGTTCACGAAGGCAAGCTTAATTTCCATTTAACGGCTTTTGCCGGAGCTATTGGTTGTGTTTTGGGGTCAATACCGTCATATTTTTTGGGACTTTACGGTGGCAGGCCATTTTTAGAAAAATATGGTAAATATTTTTTAATAAACCATAGTGATTTGGTCTTAGCCGAAAAATGGGTCGATAAATTTGGTGATTTTACTTTTTTCATATGTAGGATATTGCCTGTCGTTAGAACGTTCATATCTTTTCCAGCTGGGGTCTTGAAAGCCCATTTTGTCGTTTTTTGTGCTTTGACTTTTGTGGGGTCTTTAATTTGGTGCTATTTTTTAACGTATATCGGTGTTAAGTTTGGCGAAAATTTAAACGCCTTTATCGACATTTGGCATAAATTCGATTTAATCATTGTCATATTTATCTTAGGTCTTGGCCTATTTTATTTGTATCACCATTTAAAACCCAGGCACCAGTAAAATGAGTTTAAATAAGGCAACATTTTGATTAATGCATTAGCTTATTGTTGCGCTTAAATAACAAGGTTTGCCTCTAGACAGTATATTATGGGCTTAAAACTAATATGTGAGCTTTAGCTTTGATATTTTCACCTAGCTTATTTTTAACGCCAAGCCTTAACTTTTAGTAGTATATCGGGCGTATTGGCGTTTTTTGGTTTGGGCTTTTTTAGCCAATAAATCTTCCAGCAACTTAGTGTTTTCTTCTGATTCCCACTTTCTCAGCCAAAGTTCGATGGCTTGCTGCACCATAGCACTTTTATCGGGTGAATTCGTGCCGTAAGATTTTTTTAATTCTAACCAAATCGACTGCAGAGCGGCCATTTGACTGCTTGGTAGTTTGAGGGTATGGGCTTCGAATTTACTAGGGAAATCATTGCTATCGTTTAACATACCTATAATTGTAAACTATTTGGGGGAAAATTTAATCTATTTTTATGGTGAAATTACCATTTTACTACTTGTTTTATAAGTAAATCTGTAACAATATATATATTATTTGAATTATAAAAAATCTTTAAGGTGTTTTTATGAATCCAGTTTTTAAACAGTCAATATTAAAAATTATTCAGGATAAACTATTCATAGGTTTACTTCTGGTTGGTCTGTTAACTGTATTTATTGGTTTTGGGGCTAGTAATAAAAGCAATGACGACGACAAAGACGAAAAACAGAAGGCTAAATCGGCTTACCGGATAACTAAAACCCAGGCCGACGGTGGTGCTGAAAACGGCAATGAATTTTGCGTCGAACCTGGTTTAGCTGTCGACTTTGTTAAATGGTGGTTGACTGGAGCTATGGATTATAACGCTGTGCAAGCCTTAAAAGACCATGAAGAAGCTGCTAAATGGATGACTAATGACGCTAAAAGCATGTTTAATGCTAATTTTTGGTCGCCAGATCTATCCAACGGAATATTACATGGCCGATACGCCGGTCAATTTCAGACGATTAACGTCAAGGCTTTGGCTATAAACCCTGATGGTACGGTAGTGGTAGGTTTTGAAGGAAATATGCTCTTTCAGACGGCTAAATCTCCGACAGTTCAACAGGTAATAGCCGACGTACTGGTAAGCAAGGATAAACAGGGCTTACGCATTTGCGGGGTGTATAACCGAACCATGCCGATAATTGGTCAAGTGGTTAGATAAGAATTTAATTTATTTTGTATAAAAATTTGACATTTTATATATTCAAGCTCAAGCTATGTTATATTTTAATCAATGTGCCGAGGTAGCTCAGTCGGTAGAGCGGAGGACTGAAAATCCTTGTGTCGCCGGTTCAATCCCGGCTCTCGGCACATTTTATTATTGCTGAAAAGACTACTCAATTTAACTTTGTCCCTAGCTTTATTGAGTTTGTTTTCTGTCTCTAAGTATATTTTATTTTAATGATGAAAAGACTATTTAATTTAACCTTAGCGCTAGTTTTATTGGGTTTGATTTTATTTCCTTCCAGTGTTAGAGCCAATTTGGATTTTTTGGTCAAACCCTACGTTCAATTGGGCAGTAATCCTCGAACGAATAAAAACGATACCTACGATTTGATCTTTTTGAGCAATTCTGACAGTAAAGAAGTTAAACTTTTTGTAAAAATAACCACCAGTAAAAATAAAGACAACAAATGGCTACCGTCTACCAATTTAAAAATTAAGCCATTAGGCGTTTTTTTTAATGTTAATTGGTATGAATATTGCTTTAAGCTAGACAATATACCCAAAGATTCGATTTTTCAATATAAACTAATTCAAGCAGACCAAGTAGTTTTTGCATCTAAGGCTAAAGCCAGGTCCAGTGGTAAAAGTACTTTTGCCGTTTTTGGCGATTTAGGTTTTGGTTCTCCGGGTCAAAAGCAGTTAGCCTGTACTTTATACCATAAAAATGTCGACTTTGTGTTAATGCCAGGCGACATAGTCTATCGGCGTGGTTTGTTATCTGAATACCTTAAAAATTTTTTTCCGGTCTATAATTGTGATATTATTGATCCATCCATGGGAGCTCCATTAATGCGGTCAATTATGTTTTTCCCGGCCTTGGGAAATCATGATATGGCTTTGACTGGAGGTATTACGACTACTGATCTAAGCGTTCATAAAGATGCTTTGGGCTATTTCTATTTTTTTGACGAGCCACTTAATGGACCAGTTTTAAAGTCCAACCCATGGTTATCGGTTAAAGGTAGTGCTAGTGCTAAACAGGCCATTTTGGCGCACTCCATGCACAGGTTTCCTGGTATGGCTAATTATTCTTTTGACTGGGGGTTTGCCCATATTCTGGTACTTG
Organism: bacterium; assembly: GCA_021785395.1. Lineage (GTDB taxonomy): Bacteria > Cyanobacteriota > Vampirovibrionia > Obscuribacterales > JAKAZS01 > JAKAZS01. The sequence continues at coordinate 20,295 of JAJYFO010000011.1, forward strand.
ACGCTAACCCTTATCAAGATTGGAGCGATAAGGTACTTCTTGATTTTGTCGAAAAAGACCTGAAAAAAGCGTCGACCCAACCTTGGAAATTCGTCTGCTATCACCAACCGGCTTTTTCTAGTGACCCGTTTCACCATCAGGAAAATCATATGCGTAAGCTTACCAGTATTTTTCAAAAATACGGAGTTGACGTAGTTTTTACAGGGCACGCGCATTGCTATCAACGCTCTTACCCGTTAATTTATAATGATGAAAAAAGTAATACTGATGTCCAAAAATTTAAGCTTGACAGAGACTTTGACGGTAAGGTTAAGACCAAGCCCAATGGTATCGTTTATATTGTAACTGGTTGTGGTGGGGCACCTTTATATAACCCTAGGGTTTTTCATGATAGGGTTGAAGATTTTACTAACATTTATTTGGGAGATGACTATTCCTTTACCTTGGTCGATATGGATATTAACCGGCTTATTTTTAAGCAAATTTCAAGTAATGATAAAGTTATCGATGAATTTTCTATTACAAAATAATTGATTTAAAATCTTTCATATTAGTGGCAGCCTGATTGAGCGTTTCGATTTTGCGGCTAAAACAAAAGCGAACGTATTTATGTTTATACGTTTCATTAGTTATAAAACTTGACCCAGGTACAACGGCAATTTTAACATTTTCGATTAATTTCTGGGCAAAGTCTAAGTCGCTGGCATAGCCGAAAGAACTTATATCAGTGAATAAATAGTAGGCCCCACCTGGTTTATAGTATTTAAAACCGTGATTATCTAGAATATCCATTAGCAGGCTGCGTCTGGTATCATAATCTTTTTTTAAATCTTCGTAATAGCTATTTGGCGCATTTATCGCTGTAACGGCTCCAGCCTGGAGAGGTGCTGGTGAGCCAACGGTTAAAAAGTCGTGAACTTTACGTATGGATTGAGTTAATTCAGAGTTGGCAATAGCCCAGCCAACTCTCCAGCCAGTTAGGCTATAAGTTTTTGACAGGCTATTAATAGTAACGGTAAGTTCTTCCATGCCTGGTAAACTTGCAATTGAAATATGCTTGGAATTATCGTATAAAATATGCTCGTAGATTTCGTCGGTTATGGCTATAACCCCCCACTTTTGGCATAGTTGGGCTATTGTCGTTAATTCGGTATGGCTAAAAACTTTGCCAGTCGGGTTATGGGGTGTATTGATTATAATGGCTTTGGTATTATGGTTAAATGCTTTGGTCAATTCATCTTCGTTAAACGTCCAATTTTCTGGATAAAGTCTTACATGGATAGGTTTGGCTCCAGCTAAAATAGTGTCGGGTGAATAATTTTCATAGTAAGGTTCGAAGATTATTACTTCGTCACCGGGGTTGATTAGGGCTAAAAATGTGGCCACCATAGCCTCAGTGGCTCCACATGTGACGGTAATTTCGGTTTCTGGGTCAATATCTGTGTTGAGCTGACCACTGTATTTTTGCGCCAAGGCTTTACGCAAATGCCTATTTCCCCAGGTTATGGCGTATTGGTTGATATTATTGTTAATGGCATCTATTCCAGCCTTTTTAAATTCTATGTTCGCGTCAAAATCAGGCAGACCTTGGGCTAGATTAATGGCGTTGTATTTGGCAGCGATTCGGGACATTTCCCTAATCACAGATTCAGTAAATGAATTGGCCTTTTGCGAAGATTTAAATGTACTATTATTTTTCATTGGCTTTGTTCAAATATTTTTGGGCTGCTTCGTAAAGTAGGTCTTTATGCATGCGTGATGGGTCATTAAAAAAGGCTTTAGCTATATCGGTATCAAGAATATGTTTGCCGAGTAGTTTAACGGCCATTTCGTTAGAATTAGAGTCTTCGGCTAGAATAATGTGTTGACCTTCTGAATTTTCATTAAAATATTTTTGAAAGTATTGAAAGATACACATTTTTTCTCTGGCCATATGAGCCGTTAAAATAATCACGTGTAAATTTTCTTTGGATTTTTGGTCAAAATTCAATTCTTGCATGTAAGCGTCTAAGTGAGCCAATAAACTATCTGTAGCAATGTCGGCATTTTTCATAAGAGGGCTGGCTATAGTATTGGCAAATTTATATAAATCATTTTTACCAATAGTTTTATTTGTTATTATAAGGTCACAAAATTCTGTCGTTGACTTTAAAATGCTTAGCTGATTTGTAACCGTTTCATCGCTGATATAGCTAAATTTAAACATATCAGAGAATTCCTGAGAAAATTGTTTAAGCTCTTTTAAACTTGCTATTGAGCTTTCATCTAATTTGGTATCAGTTTTGTCGTCAAGCAAGACAAACACAGCTAATGGTATATGGTCGACTGACTTTAGAATATTATATATTACCGGGGTTAATTTTTTTAAAGTAACTGTATCTTTGTTGTACAAATAAAAATTGTCATTAGCAATAAGTATAAATGGTTTGGCCTTATCAATTTTTTCGCCGACTTTTTGGGCGTATATCTGCCGAAACATTGCGTCAGCTGCTTCTAGTCTTGTTCCGACAAATTTTTCTTGGTTTATGTTTATTTGTGTAATTTTATTTCTGCCAGATCCTTGGGCAAATAGATTATTATGATTGCAAAAAAACAGGCAAAGAATTATGCTTATATATTTTACTATGTTTAATTTGGTCATTATTTTAGTTTTAGTATAGTTAAAAAGATTTTCACTAACCTAGGGTCATATTCTTTACCCGACCCTTTATTTAAAATTTCCATGGCTTCTTCAGTACTTAAGCTTTTACGATATGGTCTGTCTGATGTCATGGCTGTATATGAATCTATCAGCGAAACGATTCTAGCCTCTACCGGAATCTCGTCGCCTTTAAGACCATTGGGATAGCCGGAGCCATCATAGTTTTCACGAAAATATTGTATTATCACAGCTACCTTGTGCAGTAATTTGGCTGGTTCGAGTAGTTTGGCACCAATGGTAGGGCTTGTTCGGACAATTTTTAACTCTTCTTCATTAAGCGGGCCAGCCTTATTTAAAACTTCTTCAGGAATGCCAAGTTTACCTAAATTACATAAACTCGTTGCCAGAGCTATTATTTTGGAATGTTCGTCGGATAGTCTTAAAGCCTTGGCCATCTTTAGCGCATAATCATAGGCTCTTGGGGTTCTTTCGGTGCCATAAGAATCTAATTGGTCGACCATCTCGATAATTTTAGTGCACAGACCGATAATGCCCTCTTCAGCAAAATACTTTAAATTAATGTTTATATCGTTGGCTAGGACGATTTTTTCATTCTTGGTTTCTGGTGTGATGGCTGAATCGCTATTCAATACCTCTATATCATAGCTTTCGTTAGCCGTGCAAACGCGGTTGCGGCCGCGGTTTTTAGCGAGATAAAGAGCCTTGTCAGCGGCTTCAAAAATCGCATCAGCGTTGGTCGCGTCGTTGGGGAAAATGGCCAGACCCAAAGACGCCGTAACTATTCCAATGCCTTCGACTGGTACTTCTCTTATAGCCTCACATATGCGTTGGGCTACGGTTAGACCACCTTGATAATCAGTTTCTGGCAAAAGTATGGTAAACTCCTCACCACCAAATCGGCCGACTACGTCTACTTCATCACGGATACATTGTCGGATAACGTTTGATATGTGTATAATAGCCGCATCGCCAAACTGGTGACCTAGATTGTCGTTGATTTTTTTTAAATAGTCAAGGTCGACAATTATAAAGGCAAAATTGCGCCCCGACCTTTGAAAACGGTTAATTTCAGCCGCTAGTCGCTCATTAAAGTGCCGCCTGTTGTATAAGCCAGTCATTGGGTCGGTTGTAGCTTGCTTATCTTTGTCGATAAATGTTTGGGCGTTGGATACGGCTGAAGCGAGCCTATCACCAATATCAAAAATCATTTCGGAATCGAGTTTATTTAATGATTTGTTATCAAAAATCATAAACAAAGACCCTTTAAACTCTTCGTGGACTAATGGTATTATTTTTAGGAAGGAAAATTCAAACGGTATCTGGTTAGGAATACCTAGCTGTTTTAGGTCAAGACTATTCAATAAAATTGGTTTGCCCTGGCGTAAGTCGTGGATATAAATATTGGTGAGGAATTTATAAATAGCCTGCAATTCGTTTTCGATTTTTTCCTGGCTTAATTCAGCATTAATTATACTTTGGTCAAAAATACTGGTGGTCTGATTTATAGCGTTTTTTTCATTACCATGTAGGGTTACGAGGCAGCCTTTTAAGTTAAAATAATTTTTGAGACTATGTATAGTCGATTGTGATACCGTTAGCAGATTTTGTCTGATTTTATCGGCTTGATTCAAAGTTTTGTTAAAGTCTTTTATTGACGTTGAAACAAGATTTATTAAATCGGTACGTTTCTGATGCGCTTCGATTAGCGTTATGGCTTGGTCGGCCCGGATTACACTGGCAAAATTATCGGCTATATTTTCACCTACTTGGAGTTTTTGTTTACTTTGCACCGAAAATCTGTTACGGTTGCCCTCTAATTCCCACAAACCCAGTACGCCTAAAGCATCGCCTTCAGCTTTTAATGGCATCAGCCAGGCAAATTCCTGCTCGAAAGTAGGGTCGCTCTTGCGACTGTTTTCATTAGCATTGATAAATTTACTTTTTTGGTTTTTAAATACAGTCACAAATGGATTATCTTGATTAGTCAAGGGTATTTCTGTAAATCGCGAATCACCAATTTGGCTTACCAGGCAATTTTCATTGGCATCATAAAGGTATATTTGAGCTTGTTTGAAGCCAAAGTGTTCGCGGACTAAATTTACGCACTCATTAATCGTATTATTAGTGTGGCTGTTATTATTATCATTAACTGGGACAATTCTTGACCGGCGAAATTTTTCGGCAATAATTTTTAGTAATTCCATTTCCCTGGCGCGTTCTTTGATGTTTTTGTGGTCTTCGTATTGTTTGACGACGACCGATATCATTTTGGCTACACTTATAATATCCTGGCAGTCTTCTTCGCTCCAATGTCTTGCATCGGTGCATTGCTGCAATTCTAACCAACCTAAAACCTTGTTGCGTGACTGAAGTTTGGCTATTAAAACGCCTCTAACGACGCCTAGTTCAAATAGTGATTGAATAGTGCTACAATTTTTGAAAAATCTATTTTCTTTTTGAACTTCTGTGATATCAGGAATACTAACCGATACCTCTGATTGGTTTTGGTTTTGGTAATAACTTAGAATTTCTTTCATAAAAAGTGAAGATTCGTCAGCTGGTATTGGATTATCGGTAAAACAACTCTGGTTGTCTACCGAAAACTCACAGGTAACACTTGTGTTTTCGTCCTCAATCTGCCATAGTAAACCGCGGTCAGCGTTAAGAGCTTTAGTTAATTGTGATACGGCTGCATTTAAAACCGGTACAAAATCTTCGCTTTGCTTTAGGTCACGTAATATCTGCTTGTAAATTTCTTGGGCTTTGGGCGAAATTGGTCCATCGAGGTCAGGAACAACAATCGGCTTGCTGATTTTCTTATTAGCGTTAGTAGGTTTGACCGGGCTAGCTTCAACATTATTATTAATCTGATTGATAGGGTTTATGTCTGATTTGTTTTTAGCTTCGATGACTTTGGTTACTTTGTCATTCATGTTTACTAAAAATTCTTGATTACTGATGTTGTCTATAATTATTGGCTTTACGCTTTGTTGGGTGTCGACAACCTTGTCAACGATATTTTGATTATTGGTATTATTGTTTAAGTCGTTTTGACTATCGGTATTTTGGATAATCTGTGATTGTATTTTAGGCCAATAAGACTTGATAGTAGGTATATAGCTTTGGGCGGTTCCACATAACGGCATATTATTACGTGCTTCAATTAAACGTGAATATTCAGATGGGTTGGAATCCTCAAGGCTAGAGGCAATTCGGGTAAATACCTTGTCGACCATTTCAGCGTTTAATGAGCCAATACACTCGTATTTATAAGTATTAGCGGCTTCAGAAATTTCTAGCCCGTTAACTATCAAACACAGGCCTGGACTTTCGATTAAAAAACTCCATTCGTCGAGTGTCTCAGTGTCGTTATCAGAAAAAACACCTAAATAATTTGCGTTTTCTTTGAGTTTTTTTAAGTCGTCAGCTTTGGGCAAAAGCCTTTTGGCATTTTTGTTAGACCAATAGACTATAAAAGGGTTAAGCTTGTTGTCAATGACGAATTTTTCAACATCGCGTAAGAATGGTTGAATTATTTTAGGTTCTAGAATACTTATGGGTAAAGATTCAGTGCCTGTACGCTGAATCAATATCGACTGAATGGGAATTATGTTTTTAGTAACCATACTTGATTAATGCTTAAAACCTCTATTATAATTTTCCCAAAATTTTGGCTTTAATATCCTTGGAATCTTTAACAGACTTTACAAACATCTACGAATTAAAATATTGCTAATTAATATGTGGTTTAATAATTAAATTTTTCATCATTTACGTGTATTTATTGTTATTATTTTAAACTATACATTTAGTTTAAAAATGTTAAGAAAAAATGAAGAAAAAAGTATTAGATCATCAAGACAGCCTTGATTTTTTAAATTCATCGATTTATGCAAATAGTACCCAGTATTGGCAGAATTACTGGTTGAACCCGTTACCTTTGGTAAATCAATTTGAGTATCGTTATCCCGACTTTAATGACATTAAAACTTTATTTAAATCAATTAGGGTTAAAAATATACTTGACATAGGCTGTGGCAATGGGGCAATTAGTTTTGAACTGGCCCGGTTAAATTATAAGGTCACCGGTATTGATGTAAGCCCGGTGGCTATTAGTCAAGCTTGTGGTAAGTCTAGTAATGATGAGTTTGACGTGGATTTTGACTGCGGTGATGTATTGGATATGCCTTACCCTTATGGAAGTTTTGATGCTGGCTTGGCTTTTTATATTTTTGAGTTTTTAACTTTTGACCTGGCTAGTTACTTAGTCAACCAGTTAAAATCTATAATTATGCCAGGTGGACTGCTGGTTTCTAGTATTTCAACGATTGATCGCGATAAATTTTTAAATTATGAAGTTTTGCCAGACGACACATTAATTCTTAAAGACGAGAATCAGCAAGGAATGTTTTATCATTTTTATACTGAGGCTAAAATACTTAGTCTTTTTATTAATTGGCAAGTCAAGGAAATAACTCGACTGGATAACGATAAATATTTGATTGTGGCGCGCAATTTCAGCAATAACTAAAATTTTAATTTAGATTATTTAAGTGCCAACTTAAGTCGTCGGTTTAAGACCTAGATCGCGAGCCAGAACTACTTTCTGATTGGTTTGTTTGGCTCTTTCGCGTGAAGCCTTGGCCAGATTAACCAATTTGTCTAGTTCCTGACAGTCATCTGGTATTGACGCAACGCCAAAAGCTAGCGCCAGGGATCTGGGGTCCATATTAGAGGATAAGGGGGCCTCTCTTAAAACGTCTGATACTCGGTTAGTTAAGGCCATAGCTGCAGCTGAATTGGTATTGGGTAAAATTATTCCGTAGTCAAAAGTTTCATAATGCCCGATAATATCGACATTGCGCTTTATTAAACCGATCCTTTGCATCGCACGCCTTACGGCTAGCATCGGTAACGATTCTACCGGAGCGTTAGGACTGGTTCTTTGTCCGAGGCTGAATAAGACAAGCGAAAAAGGCAGGTTAAAATACTCATAGCGAAGGTATTCTTGGTCGAGGAAATAAAAGAAGGCTGGGTAGGTTAAAATGCCTGACTCGTTTCGGGTCAAACCCTTTAAAACAGATTGAACTGCACCCTCGTCTAAACCTAGCGATTTTAGGTAAGCTAACCTGTTCTGGGCTGGAGCCTGGTCGGTAATTTGAATTAGGCCACAAGACACCAGATTGAACATGATTGGTATCCATTCGTTTTTATTAAGCGGCCGGTTACGCAGTAAATCGAATAGAGAACTGCGATTGTCGATTAATTCATAGAAATCTAACTGAGGATTAAGTGGTATGGGAGCGCCTTTGGTTAGGCGTGATTTAAATTCTTCTTCAGAAATTACGGCGTTTTTCTTAATTAGACAGGATTCTAATTTTAAGCCTTGACTGGTTAAATAACGGTATTGGTCAAGTAGTGTTATCCCCTCCATCAAAACAGATTCTAGTCTCCTGGTTACCGTTTTTTCGTTAACCGTTTCGTCTGGCCAGAATCTGAATTCACCTTCTTCCCAGATTAATAGCTCAATTAAGGCTAAATCGCCTTTCGAATCACGTGAAACGCAATGATAAGGGGTACCGTCATTAAAATAAATTTTAGTTTCGTCGACTTTGCAGCGGACATCGAGCAACCCAGTCATTTTAGCTAAATTAATCGACTGTAACAAATTGGGAACTTGGAGATTTTTTAAGTCTCCTTCAAGCGTTGCCTTTATGCCAGGTCTGGGCGGGTCAAAAATCAACGTGGTATAGCTTGAAACCTCATTATATTGACCTTGACTAGCTGTTTGGGCATCATTTAAAGCCATGGTAGTATCGGCCTTATTGCCTGAGGCAAAACTGTCGGTAGGGATCGAAGAGTCTTGTAGTGTACTTTCCCCCGAACTAGACAACAATAAATTACAGATCAACGACAAGTCACGGCTTGAATAATTCCATAAAACCGTCGAGTCATTACCGTCCATTTGTGATAACATCCAGCTCGGCTCTTCTTGAGGGCTATTGACCCTGACGGAAAGTAGCAATTCTAGCCCGTGATCGGGAAGCGAAAAGGGCTGTTCGACCCATCTGCCCTTTATTTTATAGGATTCTTCCATCAAAAATTGAATCTCATTATAAGATGGTACCGAACGTTGTTTGGGTAATCTTAAATCGCGAGGTGAAGATGGCTTTTTGCTATTAAACATTTAACTTTAGATTTGAACCTTTTATTTTTAAAATCACTCTTATAGTATTTATAATTCCCAATTTATAATCTTTTCTATCCTATATTTTACAATAAATAAAGTTTTAAATTAGATAACGTCATTTTTTTAGCCTAAGAATCGACTTTTTATGGGTACAAGCCTCTTAAATGTTTGGCTTCGGCCAGTCTAGATACACCTATTTGTAAAGCGGCCATGCGCAGTCTGATATTATTGTCAATACTCAGCTTGAAAACTTCATCGCAGGCTTTATCCATTAATTGTTCGAGTCTTTGGTTGACTTCATCCTCACTCCACAGCAAATGCATTAGACCCTGAACCCATTCAAAGTAACTAACCGTGACCCCACCAGCGTTGGCTAAAATGTCGGGTACTACTATTACATTGTGCTGGGCTAAATAGCTATCAGCTTCTGGACTAATTGGACCATTGGCGCCTTCTACAATTAATTTGGTCTTAAGCTTGGTTACGTTATCCTGGGTAATTTGATTGCCAAGAGCTGCTGGGATTAAGATATCACATTCTAGTTCTAGCAGAGCTTCGTTGCTGATGTTTTCGCAGTTGGCAAAGCCTTCGACTTTGCCCTTTATTTTGACGTGTTCTAAAAGTTTAGTAATATCGATTCCATTTTTATTGACTATTCCGCCAAAAACGTCGCTCACGGCAATAATCTTATAGCCAGCCTCGTGAAGCATTTTGGCTGTTATAGAACCCACGTTGCCAAAACCCTGAACAACGACGCTAGGTTTACTTATATCACCCAAGAAATCTTTATTGGCTCTTCTTGTACAATAGGCAACACCCCGACCCGTAGCTTCCTGTCTACCCAGGCTGCCACCAATGGATACTGGTTTACCGGTTACTACCGACGGAACCGTGTAGCCCACGTTGATACTATATGTATCCATTATCCAGGCCATTGTCTGTTCGTTCGTGTACATGTCAGGGGCTGGAATGTCTTTATCTGGTCCGATTAAGTTGATGATTTCGGAAGTATAGCGCCTTGTCAGTCTTTCTGTTTCACCGATAGATAAATTCCACGGTTTGCAGTTAATGCCTCCTTTGGCTCCACCGTAGGGTAGACCCATAAGCGCGCATTTCCAAGTCATAAGCATGGCTAGAGCAGCTACTTCACCCAAATTTACGCTAGGATGGAACCTTATCCCACCTTTGGCTGGCCCAAGTGTAACATCGTGTTGTACACGATATCCGACAAAACTTTTAACGCTGTTATCATCCATTTTAACAGGGATACTAACAATCATTGCTCTTTTGGGGTAACGCAGGCGCTCGTGTAAATGCTTTTCTAAACCCATGGCTTTGGCTACTTCGTCGAGTTGACTTTGAGCCTGGAGAAAGAGTTCGCTCTCACACTCCATTTTGGTCAACGGAAACATTGACGCCTTATCGCCTAGTGGTGGTGTGGTAAATTCAGACATAGTTTTAGTTAGTGTTTTTTCGTTAATATTAGTTCCATTCATTTTAGTTAGCCTTAGATTTAACCATAATTTTGATTACATTTTATTGACAGATAAAAGTTCAACGCTTTACTGTATAATTTTATTATAAAACTAGCTAACTTATATACAATTTGACCCATTGATTAATATTAATTTTATCTTTAGTACTTGTGAACTATATAATCTATTATCTTCTGCTTCTATTCATACCCCTGGCAATTTTTTCCCACTGGCAGTATGGAGATAGTATCTATTCATTTATTTGGGCTTGTTTGGGCATTATTCCTCTGGCTAAATTTATGGGGGAAGCTACCGAGAACCTGGCTTGTCACGTAGGCGAGGTTATTGGTGGATTATTGAACGCCAGTTTTGGAAACGCCTGTGAGCTTATAATCGCTATAACAGCCTTGCGCAGTGGCTTTTATGATGTTGTTAAAGCATCAATTACCGGCTCGATAATTAGCAACGTATTGTTAGTTTTGGGTGCTTCTATGTTTTTTGGTGGATTTAAGCGCCAGTATCAGCGGTTTAATAAGGTCGCTGCCATGACATCGGCTACATTATTGGCCTTGGCCGCAATTAGTTTAATTATACCAACGGTATTTCATTATATTTATGTCAACAGCTCAAATACCGTAAAAGTAGTTCATGAGACTAGGCTAGCTCTGTTTATTGCGATAGTTCTATTTGTAACTTACTTGGCCAGCTTATTCTTTACACTTAAAACCCATAAAAGTTTATTTGTAGGTTCAAGCGAACCAGATAACCAGGTTTTGGATGATAGTGTAAAGTCTTCGATAGAAGAAACTGCCAAGCTACCGTCTTTTAGGTTGGCAATAATAACTTTGCTTTTAGCCACTGTTTTCGTTACTGTATTAAGTGATATTTTGATTTCTAGTCTGACTCCTTTTGCCCAAGCCCTTGGTTTAAGCCAGACTTTTATTGGCGTAATTTTAATAGCCATAATTGGTAACGCTGCTGAGCATTCAACAGCTGTGGTGTGTGCTGTTAAAAACAAAATAGACCTAAGTATTAATATAGCCCTTGGCTCTGGCAGTCAAATTGCTTTATTTGTTGCACCGGTTATCGTATTTGCTAGTTTTATCATCGGTAAGCCGATGAATTTGTGCTTTACCTATTTCGAGGTTTTGGCTATAACGGTATCAGTAATAATATTATCGTTTGTCGCTGCCGACGGTGAATGCAACTGGCTGGAAGGCTTTCAGCTAATGGCTGTCTACCTTATTTTGGCTTGTACGTTTTATTTTTTATGATTAGCTTTACCTAGGATCAAAATGCCAGAACTGCCTGAAGTCGAAACTATTGTCCGTGGCTTAAAATCAATTACTGGTAAGTA
>JAJYFO010000110.1 GCA_021785395.1 bacterium
GACCCAAAAAAAGTGCCTTCCCTTATGGTGGCTTTAAACGAATATGGGTCAAGGTAAAAAGCCTGGATTTGGTCAAGCGGATGAATTTCAAGGTCAGTATGAGACATAATAGGGCTGCCCATTTCACCTGAACAAGGGAATGGCGAATATTTATTAATGGGAGATATTAATCCTTTACTCACTAATTCCTTAATGCCGACAGCCACAGTAAAAGAGTCTAAATTCAGTTTCTGCGGCAATTTTTCTAGTTTAATGTATCCGTCTACGCACGCCCAAAGCTTTGGTGCAAACCATCTAATGCCTTCACTTATGTTGTTTTCGTCTAATTCGGTGACAACTTGCTGAAAGCGAATTTCGTTACCACCAAGGTTTTCATACAATTTAGGCAGTTCGGAATGTCTTCTAATTGCTTCAATAGCCAGTTTAGGAGTCGGTGCTTGGATATTGCAGTTTTCCGTAAAATTAAATTTTTTCGACTTCGAAAATACGTAGGTCTCAGCGTTGTTATTACAAACAAGTTCAAAAAAGGCTAGTTCGCCTTTCATTTGTTTATAAAGAACGTTGCTTATGCCGTTGGATGTTAGTTCGATTTGTGCTATTGGTACTTTACGGTTGTTTAAAAGTGTGAATAACCCAGTTTCCCCCTTATTAAGAAGGGTCTTGATTACGTCGAGGAATTCTATGTCGGTAGTGGAACCTGACAAGTCTACTCCTTCTGTTGAATACGTTGAATACATGGCTCGATTAAGTTCGGCAACTTTGTCGGCATTCATTTCTTGAAGGTCGCTATCCAGAACGAGCATGGCAATATCGTTGGGAAGTTTTATCTGGTCGTTATAAGGGTCACCAGTCTGACCTAGATATAGACTGCGGGCAAGTTTTTTATCAAATTCAAAATGCAAAGCTACGGCTTTGACACCCAGAATTAAATCAGGGTAGGGAAATTCTAATTGCAAGGCCCACGGTGTCTCTATATAGTGAAAGACAGTGGAAGCACAGGTAGCCAGACGGCTTTTCGAGACCATAAAACCCTGCCCTATAGGTAAAGGTGGGTTGACGGTACGATCGTAAATAATAGCCGTTGAATTAGCAAAACTTTCTAACAGATTTTCCGAACTCATAGATTAAACTTTACAACCTTGATGCAGTATACGATAATTAATATTATAGATTTAACTAATTTAAATTTTATACTATATTATCAAATTTAAATCAAAAACTAAAAGCACATGACAATTGTAATTAACGAAAAGGCTAAAGCTAAAATTAAACCTTACCCAAATTATAAGGTAATTTTGATAAACGACGAGGTAAATACCTTTGACCACGTCGAAATATGTTTGATTAAGTATATACCTGGAATGACAAGGTCTAAGGCCCAGGCTCTGGCTTTAGAAACCCATAATCAGGGGCTAGCGGTGGTTTGGGTTGGTCCTAGAGAACAGGCTGAATTGTACTATGAGTTGCTAAAGCAAGAAGGCTTGACAACTTCTATCGAAGAGGATGTCTGATATTGATTTTGCTGCTTACCAACGTTAACACAGTCGAACGTTATTAACAGAAAGTCTAGGAAATTTAGTGATTAACTGCTAGCTTATTATTACAATTGTTAATACTGTATATATTTAAATTTTAAGATTTTTGCTAAAATGCATGAGTCGTGTCGTCTACAAAAGTGTTTTGTTGAGAGGTTTTATAGTTGTCGCAAAGTTTTGACGCTGTCGTTGTCGGTGCTGGCCATGCTGGGATAGAAGCATGTGCCGCATTATCTAGGCTTGGTGTAAACACTCTACTTTTGGCCACCAATTTAGATACAATAGGTGCTATGCCTTGCAATCCAGCTATCGGCGGTCCAGGTAAATCACAGCTGGTTAAAGAAGTCGACGCTTTAGATGGGGTTATGGGTGACGCCAGCGACCACACTTATTTGCAGTACCGAATGCTGAATTCTAGTCGCGGCCAGGCTGTTCAGTCATTGCGGGCTCAGTCGGATAAAGCCGCCTATTCAAGATGGATGCGCACGTACATGGAGTCTTTGCCTAACGTAACATTACGTCAGGGAGTAATGAATAGTCTAATTATTGAGAATAACCAAATTACCGGATTAAAACTAGCCTTTGGCGAAACAATTAAAACTAGAGCAGTTGTTCTGTGTGCTGGAACTTTTCTGGAAGGGCTTATCTGGATTGGTCATGAAACTATGAAAGCGTCAAGACAGGGGGAATTCGCTGTAACCGGACTATCGGATTATTTAAAGTCGATTGGCTTTGTTATGAAAAGACTTAAAACAGGGACTCCTCCAAGAATCGATGGTCGCACCATTGACTATACTAATTTGGTCAAAGTTCCAGGCGATGACGATATCGAATTTTTTTCCAACCTCGATAACAGGCCTGTATTTGAACAAATACCTTGCTATCAAACGCGTACCACGGCTCAAACGCACGCTGTAATTTTAGATAATCTTGATAAATCGCCAATGTACGCTGGTTTGATCGAAGCCGTTGGCCCTAGGTATTGCCCTTCCATCGAGGATAAAATAGTCAGGTTTAAGGATAAAGATAGCCATAATCTATTTCTTGAACCCGAAGGGCGTTCGACCTACGAGATTTACCTGCAAGGGTGCTCTACCAGTTTGCCTATAGATGTCCAAAAAGAAATAATTCAATCTCTGCCTGGTTTAAGTAATAGTGTTATGATGCGTCCGGCTTACGCCGTTGAATATGATTATCTTCCGGCCATTCAGTTTAAGCATACGCTGGAAAGTAAGGAAATTAGTGGATTTTTTGCCGCTGGTCAAATCTTGGGTACGAGCGGTTACGAAGAAGCTGCTGCTCAAGGAATTATGGCCGGTATTAATGCTGGGATGTATGTTTTAGATAAAAGTCCGTTTGTTTTAACTAGAGATACATCGTATATTGGGACTTTGATCGACGACTTGGTGACGAAAGAACTGAGCGAGCCCTACCGAATCATGACTTCGCGCAGTGAATATAGGCTTTTACTGCGCCAGGATAATGCTGATACTAGGCTTACCCCAATCGGTCGACAAATAGGCTTAATTAGTGATAGGCGTTATAAGATATTTTGTGCTAAACAAGAATCGTTTAGTTTAGAAATGAAGAGGCTTAAAGATGTTAAAATTCAGCCTAAGCCAAACGTTAACGCCGTTTTAGAAAAATATCAAGAAAGCATTACCGGACCAATTTCTTTATATGAATTGTTAAAAAGGCCTAAAATCGACTATAGGGCGATAGAAGAAATCAGCCCCCAAGGCTTTGTGTCTTTTCCTTACGGCAAAGAAATTAGCGTTGAGATTAAGTATTCGGGTTATATTAATCGCCAAAAACGTCAGGTCGAATTGGTCGAAAAGCTAGAGTGCCAAATTATTCCAGTATCTTTAAACTACCATGATATTGTAAATATGTCGGTCGAAGCCAGAGAAAAATTGGCCCGTATAAAACCAGAAACTATAGGTCAGGCTACCAGAATAAGTGGAGTATCGCCAGCTGATATAAGTGTGCTGATAGTTTATCTGGAAGCTATGAAAAGGAAAGTCTGACGTATTTTCTTAAAATGGGCTTATATTTATAACTTTTTAATATTTTTTGGTCCAAAATTTAAAAAGTTGGCAATGTTTAGTTATAATAATATTACGTAGAAAACTAACTCTATCGGAAAATAGAAATTGTCAACCGAATTTTTTAAAACTAAACAAAGCATGTTTGGCCTAGCAAATGATAATTTGCTAAGCGACTTGTTAGTTAAGTCAGGTGTGGTTGACCCTAAAAGACTTAAAGAAATATCTGGCCTGCCTTCTAATCGGCGTATGTCCTTGGGTCAAATGCTTTTAGTGGGTGGTTACGTTACCCAGAATACCCTTGACGTTACCCTAAAGGCCGAAGCCTATATCAAAGATAAAATTATCGATTTGAATACTGCCATTAAAATCATTAGAACGGCTTTAAAAACAGGTGACAACTTTGAAAATGTGTTGGCTAGCGAACAACACGGACAAAATAAAAGCTATCAGGGCAACAAACTGGGTGATTTATTGATCGAAGCTTCGATAATTAACCAAGACCAGCTCAATATCTGTCTGCAAAAATCGCAGTCACTTGGTTTACCGCTTGGTCGGGTAATGGTGCTTAATAATTTTATAACCGAAAATTGTCTTAACGCTGCTCTAGAAATTCAGGTTAGAGTTCGTGACGAAATGCTGCCCAGGTCCCAGGCTGTTGAAGTTTTACGCGTCGTCTCGGGTCGTTATTTAAGTAATAATGCTGATGCCTATATCGCTGAACAGGCTAAGCAGATACTGGAAAATAATACTAAGCAAAGAGGTCGCCTTGGTGAATTGTTGGTGAATGCCGGTATTTTAAACGAAACGGATATTGTTAACGCTCTAGAAATTCAAATGCAAACCGGTGAACTTTTAGGCCAGATATTAATCCATCAGGGCTTTGTTAATCAGCAGCTTTTGGATGCTACGCTTAGAATTCAGAAGAAAATTTATCAAGGAACGCTTGAGTACGATTGTGCCATAGAAGCGCTAAAAATTGCGTATCGTGATGGGCTTAACTTTGATGATGCGGTTTTAAAGGTCTGTTCTAGCGAAATTGATAAAAACGCTTGTAACCTTGATATAGAATTTTACCGATTACTTATTAAATCACAAATTATTACTGAAAAAAAACTTAGAGAAGCCTTTAATTTTAAAAATAAGCAAGCCTTACTCTTGGCTAAAATTCTAAATCTTACCGGTGATTTGGATGAGAATTTACTGATAACTTCGCTAAAGGTTTACTATATGTTATCTAAGAATTCAATTTCTAAAGAAGACGCTGTCTATATCTTGAATCGTTACAATGAAAAGCTGGCTAATATAACTGACGGTCAAAAATTAACGCTGGAAGATTTATTGAGCGATTTGAGCTGGCAGAAACACGTTCAACTAGCTAAAGACACCAAATACGAAGATATCGATATAGATGAAATTACCAGTGATATTCCTGACCCTAGTTGGCAAGAAATCGAAGATACATCATTCAACGATAAGAAAGATTTTAGGCAATTACCCAGCCAAATAATTGATGATGTTCCGGACCCTTCCATAGGTACTGATGACGTCAGTGACGGTGAATTTATCGATGAAACGCAAGCTAATAGTCAAGTTGAATTGGTTGAAGAAAATCTAATGAACGATTCTTTGACGCAGCCAAGCTCGTCTGGGCAAGTTGTTGATTCAGCGTCAGCAGCAACTATTAAAGAAGGTCATAATCAAGAAGTTCTCAGTGTCAATATTTCGCCTGAAGCTGGTGACACGACTACTTTTAATAGTTTAGATACCTCCCTTGAGCCAGACCAAGGTGTAGTGGCTAGTTGTACCGATACTATGGCTAATGATGATGGGTCAGTTGTTTTAGCTAAAGCCCAGGTTAATCTGACCGTTTTAGAAAAAATGGTTCAGTTGGCCAATACTTTTTTTGAATCTGAGAATTTTGGACAAGCTGAAGCTTTATACGAACAGATTATTTTTCACAAGCAAGAAGAATATTCGGCTAATAGTCCAGTTTTACTGGACGACTATAATAATTTAGCCGCCTGTCTATGCGCTCAAAGTAAATTTACCAAAGTTGAACCTATTATGTTTAAAATAATCACCATAATAGCCAACAACGCACCAGTAGATTTGTTTCAATTATCAGAATCGTTAGAAATTTTAGCTGGAGTTTATTGTGAACAGGAAAAATATCAAGAATCCTTACCCTTGTTAGAAAGGTCCTTAAAAATTAAAATGCAGACCTTTGGCGAAAATTCGGCCGAAGTAGCCAATTGTTTGCGCGAAATTGCTAAGGTATTACGCAAACTCGATAAGGTTAACGAGGCTGAGTTAAAATATGCCCAGGCTAGAAAAATTTTAGCCAAGTTAAACAATAACTAAAGGTATAATTTTATATTTATTTAGTATATTTACGCTTGACGCATTCGTCCAATTTAAATAATTTTAAAGACATAGTTAGAAAATTTAGTTGAACGTCAGAAGCTAGAAAATTTTAGTTAAATTCTTGAAGCCAATATAGATATGAATGAAATTAGTTTAAATAATTTGCCTAAATCGAGTGTAAGCGAAAACAAAATTGGTGGTTTAAATCTTGCTAATATTTTAACTAGTAAGATCGACAGCAGTAAATTGGATGATTTTACCGATTCTAAGTTAAGCCAGAGTAAATTATCAGCTTCGTACACTAATTTACTTGATACCAATCTATTGGCACAGTACCCGAACCTTAAAGACCTTACTATAACAAGTTTACCTGCAGGTGTGAATCTTAGGTTTTGGGCAGATAGTAAGGGCTATTTTTTTTGGTTTCAAAATTCGAATAATTCCCAAGCGAAGTTCTATTTCCCTGATTCTTTGAAAACAATCGAGATTAACGGGCAAATTCTTAACGTTGAAGCCCAAAAGGTAAACGTCAATCAAGGTATTATGCAGCCAGGCGGAGGTTTTGGCAATTTTTCTAAAACTACTTCGGCTATTGACTATTTTGCCAATATGTCTAAATTGTCGTATAAAGCCCTTGAAATCGAAGAAAAAACTCTAGCTTCTTCGGCTCAAACGTCTAACAACCCATATTTTAAAATTTATCTAGCCGACACAGACGTCGCTTTAGCCCTTAAACCAATTATCGACCAGGTACTAACGACTGGTCAGGCAAATTTAAATAATGCCAAGACTATAGACGATTTAAATAAAGCCATAAATTTGCTTAAACAGGCTCAATCTGATTCAATAGCTGCCTTAAGACCTTACAACCAGGTGCCGCCACAAAATATTAATTTACCGCTCGACCCTTATGGAATTTATGGGGGAGTAGCCCCGGGTTCGCCTTATTACTATGGCTATTGGGGAGGCAGTCTGGACCAAGCCAGATGCCGGGAAGTAGCTTTGACTTTCTTACGTAATTTAATCCAGATCAACGCTTTGCCGCCTATAGAACTGCCACCAGCTCTACCCCCAAATTAGGCAAGGTTATGAAAAACATTTTAATTTTAGGTTCTACAGGCTCTATAGGAACGCAAAGCCTGGAAATAATAGAAGCTTTTAGAGATAAGTTGACTGTCAAAGGATTGGCTTCTGGCAAGAATAATTTAGCCCTATTAAAAGACCAAATTATCAAATTTGCCCCCCAAATTGTCTGCGTTCCTGACCTTGAAGCTAAAAATTGGCTGCGGCAAAATTTGACTAATTCAAGTGTAAAGCCAGAAATTGTATATGATGAGAGCGGTCTTAAGGAATTTGTTAGTTTTAACGGTGCTGATACCATAATAAGCGCTATGGTCGGCATTAGTGGTCTTAAACCCAATATTTGGGCTGTAAAGGCTAATAAAACGATTCTTTTGGCTAACAAAGAGACTATGGTTACTGGTGGCGGCCTTATAAACAATTTACTGTCAAAGCATAATTCGCAAATTATTCCTCTAGACTCTGAGCATAGTGCCATATTTCAATGCCTGTCTGGGCGTAGGCCTGATAGTATTCATAAGTTAATTCTGACCGGATCCGGAGGGCCTTTTTTACATAAGCCATTACACGAATTTAAAAATATAAGTTTAGACGAAGCCTTAAATCACCCTAAATGGAAAATGGGCCCTAAAATAACGATTGATTCAGCTACCCTTATGAATAAGGGCCTTGAAATAATTGAGGCTAAATGGCTCTTTAAAGTTGACCCTAAACAAATTGAAGTAATCATTCATCCCGAATCGATTATCCATTCTATGGTTGAATTTATGGATGGGTCAATTATTGGTCAATTTGGTAAAACGAGCATGCTTGGACCCATTCATTACGCTTTGTTCTATGACGAAAATATTTACCCCAATATTAATCATTATCTGGATTTAACCCAAATCGGCCAGCTTAATTTTCAAAAACCTGATTTGGTTAGATTTCCTCTTTTAAAATTAGCCAGTCAAATTGCCTGTCTTGAAGATTCCTACGCATGCGCTCTTAATGCGGCTAACGAAGTCGTTAATCTGGCTTTTCTCGAAAACCGTATAGCCTTTTTAGACATATTTAAGATCATTGAAAGAACTATCGACAAACATATTCCTCAAAGAATAGACGACTTAGAATCTATAATCGCTGTTGACCAGATAAGTCGCTTAATCGCTAATGAATTTTTGACTAAAATTTGTAGTTAATTAAATAAATTTATTATTAACTCAAAAATTGGCGTTTATGCTTTATTATAAGAATGTTTAACGTGTTAAATAAGGAATTCTTTCGATGGTCGTTACTAAAAATATGGTTAAAGTTGTTAGTCATCCGCTTGTTCAAACCCATTTGACTCAAATTCGCGACATTAACACAAATCCGTATGAGTTTAGAAATTCGTGTAAAATTTTAGGACGATACCTGGTTTACGAAGCCATTAGTAATTTAAATACCCGTGAGATAAATGTCGAAACCCCGGTAGCTAAGGCTTGTGGCCTGGTGTTTACAGATTATATTATTTTGGCTCCGGTGCTAAGAGCTGGCTTGGTTTTAGCTGAAGAAGCGCAGGCCATTTTGCCTACCGCCAGAATTTATCACATTGGCCTAAAACGTAATGAAAAAACGCTTGAAGCCAATTCTTATTACAGTAATTTGCCTAAGATGGCTCCATCGTCTAGTGTGGTATACGTTCTTGACCCTATGCTGGCTACTGGCGGGTCAGCTATGGCTGCTTGTGAATTGTTTTACAATTTAAATGTGGCTCAAATTAATTTGGTTTCTATCGTTTGTGCCCCAGAGGGAGTTGCCAAAATTCATGCTAAATTTCCCCAGATTAAAATTACCACAGCTAGCATTGATGATTGCTTAAACGAACATGGGTATATCGTTCCGGGTTTAGGCGATTGCGGGGACAGGTTATTTGCTACTTAAGCCAAATTTTTTGGTTAAAAATAATTTTTTTTGGGAATTATAACTATATACAATTAATTAATTTTAATTTCCCTCAGAATTATTTAGAACTAAACAACAATGTATAAAAAACACGTTAAGCTAGAAGCATTAAAGAAGTACCCGACTATTGACCACTTATGCATAAGTTTGGAGACGGCTCAAAAA
>JAJYFO010000111.1 GCA_021785395.1 bacterium
CTTTAAGCCACAATGAAAATATCAGGCCCTTTGACAATGAAGCTGACGGAACCTTATTGGCCGACGGCATCGGCATGGTCGTAATTAAGCGCCTTAACCTGGCTATAAAAGATAAAGATAGAATCTATGCCAGAATTCTGGCTACATCTTCGGGCAGTTCAGGTCACGAAGTAGGTCTTTTAGCTCCATCTGCTCAAGCCGAAGCTAGAGTAATCCAAAAGGCTTACGCTTTAGCCAATATCCAACCCCAATCTATAAGTTTTTTGGAAGGCCATGGCACTAGTACCAAGGCTGGCGATTTGGCCGAGCTAAAAGCCATTGAAATGGTTTACCAGGGCAGCGACTCAATCGCTTTATCGTGTATAAAATCGCAAATCGGGCACTGTCAAGCAGCCAGCGCCATGGCAGGACTCATTAAAACCGCTTTATGCCTATATCATAAAGTGCTACCACCAACAATTAATATTAACGAAGCCAATTCGGGCGTTGACTGGAAACATTTTCCCTGTTATATAAATAAAGATAGCAAACCATGGATAATCGACAAAGATACTTTAAGCAATGATAGCCAATCTATTAAAAGGATAGCTGGAATAAATGCCTTTGGCTTTGGTGGCACAAACGCTCATGCCGTATTAGCTGAAAACGATAGCACAAGTATTAATTCTAAATATTTAAATACATATCCGTCGCAGATATTTATATTATCTGGATCTAGTTTAAACGACCTTATAAGCAAAATTAGGCATATTTTAACCAGGCAAAGTATAATTAAACAAATCGATTTTACTCAATTATCGTATACTCTTAACGCAAAGTATTTTAATAAAAATCAAAATTTTGGCTTGGCCATTGTAAGTCATGACTGCCAAGAATTTGTACAGCAACTAGAAACAATTATAGACAATTTTAAAAACTACACAAACGACTATAAGCACCTTGAAAAACAAAATATATACTTCAAATCGCCAGATTCTTCTAGCCAAGGCAAAATGGCGTATGTTTTTCCTGGTTTAGGCTCGGCCTACAAAAATATGTTAAGCGATTTATTGATTCACTTTCCTGATTTAATCGATATTTTTGACTACGTAGATTATATAGCCCAAGAAAAATCATCAAAAGTATTACCAAGCCAGTATATTTATCCCAAATCGAACGAATCTATTTTTAAAGATATTGATTTGTCAACAATTGACCCAGCCGTAATTATTTTAATAATGGCCGAATACGCCATTTATACATTACTATCTAAACTTAAAATTAAACCTGACGCTTTAGCCGGAGTAAGCACAGGCGAATACACTAGCCTTATGGCTTCTGGAGGATGCAAGCTCGATATTGCCATACCGATATTTTATGATCTAAGCCTGGATTTAACCCATAAACTCAAAACGCAGCTTTTAAATAATTTTGCAAGTATCATTCTTGACACCGATTTAACTAACGCTCAAGCGATAGCTAAATCATATAACCTTAACCTTAATGCCAGCCTTAGCTCTAAACGTCATATCTTAACAGCCCCAAAAGCAATCGTCGAAAATTTTAAAATTAATGCCAATATAAGCTATCAAAATCTTAAATCACCACTGGTTTTTCATATTCCGCAAATAGAAAAATATATCAATTTTAATGATTTACCACTTAAGGATTTAGCTATTAATTTGCCGCAAATACCGTTATGGTCAGCTAGCCTTGGGACAAAACAAAATAATGAAAAGACGCTAATAGAAACAATTACCAAAAACCTACTGGTTAATCCAATAAATTTCTACCCTATGATTCAAAATATGGTCGAAAATGGTTTTACAACTTTCATAGAAGTTGGTCCAAGAAATTTATCTACAATGTTTATAAATGATTCAAGCTTTTCACCTAAAATTCAGGCTATACCTACCAATATTGCTAGCCAAAATGCTGTCACCCAAATACAACTGCTTTTAGCCAAATTATACCAATTAGATTATAGTTTTGACCTTGGTTACTTATATGAAAACTATGAATTAGAAGATATTGACATAGACGACTATCCAGTAAATAAAAACATATTTAAATTAGACCTAAAGTACCCGGAAATAAAATTATCAGATAGTTTAATTGACTCGCTTTCTTTGAATACATTAAACGATAATTTAACGACTGATTTAAAAAATACCAACTCAATACCAAACAAAAATGATAATACGATAATCCAAGCTGATTATAACAAACCTCAAAAAATTGCTTGCGACAGTGATATAGTATTAAATAATTATTTGAAAATTATGAATAATTCATTTAAACAGGTACTTGAAGCTCAAACAGAGTCAATAACGGCTCTTTTAAATGCAAATATTAATACTAATATCCCCAAAAAAGAATTATTACCATTTTTAAAAACGTCAAAAATTATCACAAGCGATTCAAAGTCTATAGAAATTAGTCTTAACCTAGACCTTAATCATTTTCCCGTTTTAGCCGACCACGCTATTGGTGGCGCCATTAATTCGCAATTAGACAAAAACAATATAATGCCTTTGGTAATAGGGTTAGAAATTTTTGCTCAGGTCAATGCTTTATTAGACAAAAGTTTAATGTTAAACAAAATAATTAACATTACAGCCAGAGAAAGAATTAAAATTAATAATAACAACAATTTTACGATTAAATGTACAAAATTAAAAGATAATACTATTTATAGCCAGTTTTACTTGACTTATCCAAATAATATCGATGACAAACCAGCCTTATCAGCCGATTTTGTCTATATTAACAATAATAATTCCAGGCCAGTTTATAAATTACCGCAATTTTATGAGAAACAGGAAATTAAAATCAATAATTTATATGGTCATGATTCTATGTTTCACGGCCGAAATCTGCAAGCGACCGTATTAATTAATGATATATTTGAAAATGGCATAATAACTACTTTAAAATCTAAAACGTGCCAAAACTGGTTTGACTTTAATAGCGACTATAATAACATGTTATTGCTTAACCCTCGGATATTATACAACGCTACTCAAGCAGCCTTTTATTTTTTGTTAAATAATAATAGCCACGATAATATCAATACCTGTGCACTATTACCCTTTAGTATCGAATCGATTGATTACAATGATTTTATACAAAATAATGACCAAAACGTTGAAGTTAGATTATTCGTTATGCAAAACGATAATTTATATTTAAAAGCCGATATATATATAATGGACGGCAATTCCTACCCAGCAATTGTTATAAATTCTATAACATGGCGCAAAATTAATATAAACAATCCAATTAAGCAATTTATTTATGATAGCAAAGATTCGTATATTAGCCAGACTTTGCCATTAAATGGAATTAAATTGCCTTTGGACTCGTCGTCCCTCATAAGATATTGTACCAAATCGTCTTTAAGTCATGATTCAACCGTAAACAAATGGTTGATGGACTATATCTTAACCGAAAACGAATTGGCTGAATTTAATAAAATCAAGAATGATTCGATTGCTTCGGAGTTTATATTAGGTAAAATCGCCCTTAAAGATGTAATAAGAGACATGTCGCGTCAACAATTAAAAGCTGAATTATATCCAAGTGATATTAATATTCATAAACAAGCCAATGCAATCTCTAAACCGACGCTCATAAATCAAAAATCGGTAAATATTGATTCGATTAAATATTCGGTGAGCCATAAACCAGATATTGCCATAGCTGTATCTAGCTTTAATAACAATATTTTTGGGCTTGGTATTGACGTTGAACCTGTAAATTCTTTAATTTCAATGGATAATAATTTGTGCTTTACCGATAATGATTTGCTCATTATAAATAATTTCAAAAGTTCGCAAGCGGCAAATTTACACTTAAAACTATGGTGCGCCAAAGAAGCTTTAGGAAAAGCTTTGGGCATAGGCCTGGCCTATAATCCAAGGCTACTGGAATTAGAGAATATCGACGATGATAACTTTAAGATAACTTTAAGCGACAAAATAACCCAAAACAATATTAATATCGCTAAATATAAATCGTCTCTAGTTATGACCACAGAAGATTTAATAGAAGGCTATATAATAGCCTTGGCAGTTTTGTTTAAATAATAGAACAAATACGTTTTAATATTAAATATATATCACTAGGTAATTGACACTGCTAGTTGATTTCATCAACAAAGAATAGATAACACTAAGTTTGGCTAATCTAATAAAACTGCAAGCAATACCAAAGTTCTTGCCACTAAATAGTTTTTCTTTTTATTGACATAATACTAGTTTTAAGGTAACCTTAAAAAATAGTTAACAAGACCAAACTAAATATTAAAAATCATGGAAATAGACTTAAGCCAATATTTACCTGCTGATAAAAAGAAAATAATTGAGGCTATTGAAAAAAATAATTCAAAAGTCATCGCATCGCAAATAGTGGCTCAAACCAAATTACCCGTTCATACAGTAGAAATTTTATTAAGCCAAATAGCTAGTGAAACCCATGGGCATATTTTAGTAACCAGCGATGGTAATCTAGTTTATAACTTTAAACCAGATTTAAAGAGAGAATATATTTTAAATTCTTCCCAAAATTTTGTACAATTTTGGATTATAAAAATTTGTGAATTAATATATTATTGCCTGAGATTATCGACTGGGATAGCTATATTTATCTTTAGAATTTCTTTTGCAATAATTCTTATAAGCTCAGTCATTTTAATTACGATTTTAATAATCTGGATAATATTAATAATATTATTTGGTAATAATGATTCTAATTCTGGTGGGCACAGTAGCTCAGGCTTAAGTGATTTTGGATCGAGCTCCTCGAGTAATAATTCTATTGACTGGAGCAATGTATTTTTAAATTTCAATTCAAATTTTATCGGAATTGGTTCAACTAATTACAACCAGAACTATTCATTTTGGGATTCAATTTTCCCTCAAGAATATTGGTTATGGAATCCTACTAAATATGATTATAAAATCAATAAAAATAATAATGGTAATGAATATCTGCTTGATCCAAGCTCGCGAAATCGCAGTCAAGGCAATTTTTTATTCAATTGCTTCACTTTTTTATTTGGTGAAGGCAATCCCAATTTAAATCTTGAAGACAGAAGACTGAGCCTCATTACAGATACCATAAAAGCTAATAAAGGCAGTATTATATTTGAACAAATAGCTCCGTATTTAGATCTTAAACCTGGTGATTTTAATAATGAAGATAAAATATTGCCTATTTTAGCTAGATTTAACGGTTATCCTAAAGTTACCCAAAACGGGAATTTAATATATATATTTGAGAATTTTCAAATTTCACAAAATCTCCAAAAACCAGATCGCCAAAGAAGCAAACCTACCGGGCAACAAGAACTAGTAAGTACTAATCAAGCTTTACATAATTTAGTACTAAATCATTTAGCCAAAGTTGAAGGTCAGCCAAATTTGCCTAAAATTGAAGATCAATCAAGATTAGCTAAAAAAGATAATTATTTACACGCTTTTTCTTGGGAATTTTGTAATTTGACAAAATCTGAAGTAATGCCAATTTTTATATTTGGTTTCATAAATTTATTTGGTTCATGGGGACTTCTTAACTTCTTTAATTATTTAAACAAACCTAATAATTTAAGTTTGGCTAAACATTTTACATGTCCAGAGCATTTAAAATTTTTAAACCATTTCATTCAAGCTAACCATACCAATCTTTTACACGTTCTAACTATCATAACTACAGCAATGCTAATTTACGCAATTATTTTCTGGTTGATACCTATAATTAGATGGCTAGTTTTAGCTGTATTTAATGAAATTATCAATCAAGAAAATGAAAATCGCCAGGCTTTGGCCAGTAAATTAATTAACCCGGATAAAAAATTGCAACAAAAACTAAATGAAGCTAAAAATTATCAATCAAGTAAACAAATTTCACAAGACATAATTTATACAACGCAAGAAGATAGTTTAAATCAGGAAATTAATGAATTATGAACTAGTACTAACTTTATGGAAAATTTTTATATTATATAAACAAAAAGTTGAAAAGTTGTATTATTTACCAACATAATAAGCCAGGGTAATATAATTTCAAGTTATTGATCAAATCGACAAGTTATTGATCGAATTGACAAATTATCGATTGCATAGACAAGTTATCGATTGCATAGACAAGTCATACAAGTCATACAATTGGCAACAGCAACTATAGAGTAAAGTCTTAGTATTTAACCCAAAATGAATTTGATACGCAAATTGGCAATAAGTCATTTTAACTGTCCTTGGCCACAAAAAAATATAATAAAAATTTAGCCTAAAAAATTTCCAAATTTTCTATATTGTGTATAGATATTATTAAAGCTAGCAAACTAAAACCAAAAATTGGAGAAATCATATGGCCAACCAACCGGAAAAATTCACATTACCTTATAGCAAAGAAATTACTAGCCCAGCCAATGCTATAAACAAAAAACTAGTGAATGAAGTATTTAATATGGAGGTTCAATCATGTTTAAATACTTCTGAACAAGTCGGCTATAATCAACCAATAAATATTGTAAAACTGGCTCAAGAAAATGGTCTAAGCCAGAAAGACTTAAATGGAATATTAGAATCCGCCAATATCAATCAAAACGAAAGTGTAAGTCAAATAGCTAAAGATTTGGCCAGATACGCAAAAAATCATCCCATAGATGCCTGTATGATGGATGAAAGTTTTCTGGGTCCAAAATTGAAGCTGCATCCAGATTATTCTTGTAATCCGGAATTTCCCAAAATGGAAAAAGTACTCAAATTGGCCATAGATTTGTACGCAAAAGCCAACCACATTAATTTAAACGAAATAAACCAAACAGCTTATCTAAGCCCAAGTAAAATCAATAATTTAACCAAAATAATAGACGACTTGGGAGATAATTACACAGATCAAGGCAAAACGCAAAAAGGTATCGAAACTTATAAACACGCCTTAAAACTAGACAAAGAATTTGGTAGCTATAATTTGGTTTGCGATATAAACGACCTCTATAAATACGACAAATCAACGGCTTTTCTTAAAGAGGCACAATCAGTTTACCGACAAGTCGTCAATAAAGATGAACATTCACTGTTTGATCACGAATATTTTATATCTGACTACACCAGGCTCGAACATATAGACGAAAAGCTTGGTGACTTTAAAGAAGCAGAACAAATGAAAAAATTATTAGATAAATTAAACAAAGTATATCCGCCGGGTCAACTTATTGATTAATTATTGGCTTTAAATAAATAGTTTTAAGAAAGAAAACGTCAACATAATTTTATTTTTAAAATTATGCCAAGGATCGACAAATATTACGCATTTTTAATCTGTTGCATTGTTTAACATATTTATAGATTTAAGTTAAACTTGGCGTTGTCAATAATTAATTTTATTTTTTTTTGTAGTAAATTAGATCAGTTGAACTTCTTTCCTGGTACTTAATTTTAGGGTAAATTTATGGATAATTTAGAAATTTTAAATTTAAAGTCGCAATCGCATACTCAGTTTTTAGAAGCCGTAAAACTCAAGCACGCAAATAAATTTAAAGAAAGTATCGATTTACTTAGCCAAGCTCTTAGCACAAGGTCGCAGGCTTTTCAAACAAGCGACAACGATAAAAAATTTGACGAATTTTACACCGAGATTTTGGTCGAGCTAGGCGATAGCTACCTTAAATGTGACGATACGCAAAACGCCTTGAAGAATTTTAACGAAGCCATAACAATTTTAGAAAAATTGTATTATCCAGGACACACAAAAATAGCCAACGTTTTAAGTCACATAGTACCTATTTATTTAAACAGTAAAGACTACACGCAAGCTGAACCTAACCTGGTTAGGATGCTTGAGATATATGAAAAAACGATGTCCGGTGAGCACCGCCACGTTCTAGAAAGCTACCATGATTTAGCCAACTTATATTACGAAACCAAACAAATTGACAACTGTAAGAAAATTATTACCAAGGCAACTAAACAATTAGACACTCCGCTTGGTCCAATTGAAGAGTTTCAGTTGCTCAATAGCAAAATCGCTTTAGACGAAAACAACCTTGACGAGGCATATAAACAGATTAACCTGGCCATTAATAATTTTAGCCAACGCGACAACCATTGTAAGCTTGCCTTGTGCTACGACCTATTAGCCAAAATTCTAGAATTGCAGAATAAATCTAAAGAAGCTAATAATGCCAAAGAAATGGCGCAACACTACCATAACTTGGCTATTAATATACACACACCTGACCCGTTTTCGTCAACCTTGTTAAGAGCTTAAGGCTTAGGCTTTAACACATAAAATTTTAAAAAATATAGGGTCAATTGCGTTAATTGCTAGTTTCAAGGCTTGTCAGTTCTTTTTCACCATTTATTACCATGGTGAGCTCTAAAAGCATTCTTTTCATTTTATATATTTCCGCCGACAATTGTTTTAGCATTTCTTGCCTAGCCGTTAAGGTCTGAATATTTAAGGCTTTTTTTTCGGATACGCTTGCGGTTATGGCGTCAAGCTGTTTAGAAGAATTCCTATCTGTAAAAGAAGAAATATTGCTATCACTAACCCAGCGATTAATTAAAACGTCTTTGCGGTCAAGTTTGGCTCTTGTATTAGCCTGTTTAGAATTTAAAAAGTTCCAAACCGAATCAGGGTATTCGATAGTTGGGTTAATTTTATAGCCAAATATTTTGGCCAGCATATTGGGTTCGACTTCACTTGTTCTCTTTTTGCCGTTATATTGGTGCATGGCGTAAAGCGAAAACGCTGACGGGGCAAGCCCAGCTATAATACCCAAAATTCCCGATGGAACCGATAAATTGGGGTAGCGATTAGTGGGAATATCAAAAGATTCTCCAACAGCCCATAAAACGCCGTTCGAATAAAAACTCATAGCGTTTGATCTAGCTACCATTTTATCCCTCTCGGCTGTAAATGTGTTTAAAATCTCACCGTATACTACTTCTTCAGCACCTATTTCGGCCAGGGTAAAGTCTATTTCGAAATTGGTTTTAGTAACAAGAACTAAAGCTTTTTGAACTGTTTCATATAAG
>JAJYFO010000112.1 GCA_021785395.1 bacterium
AGCGATCGAAGAATACACTAAACACAATTATTCACTAATTTTAATGGACTGCCAGATGCCTGAAATGGACGGCTTTACCACGACCCAATTGATTCGCTCGATGGAAAGCAAAACCAATACCCATATTCCTATTATTGCCATGACAGCCCACGCTATGAAAGGAGACCGCGAAAAATGCCTATCTAGTGGTATGGATGACTACCTAAGCAAACCCGTTAATCCCAAAGAATTTAGGCAAAAACTGACCAAATGGCTCTTGTCTAACCCCAAAAAATCAAGTAACAACAGATTAATTGATCTAGACAAATTAAAGGAAAAATATCGAAAAGATGATCTAAGGAATTTATTCGATTTGTTTAGAAAAGACGGATTAAATTTAATTATTAATTTAAAACAATCTTTAATCGACCAAGACAAAGACCAGATTATGCAATTAACGCATGGACTAAAAGGCATAGCAGCGACCCTAGAATTACAGCAGTTAAGCCATCTATTGCACGAAATAGATAACAAATTAAAACACCCAAAACTAAACTGGAATCTAATCGACAACTTAATCAAGTCGACCGAGTTACAGTACGCTCTTGTATGTGAAAGTGTCGACGAGAATTTTGTTGGATCAGCTAACGATAGTTCCAACTAGATATGGATTATTTTGC
The DNA here is from genome assembly GCA_021785395.1 of bacterium. Classification (GTDB taxonomy): domain Bacteria; phylum Cyanobacteriota; class Vampirovibrionia; order Obscuribacterales; family JAKAZS01; genus JAKAZS01. The sequence continues at coordinate 660 of JAJYFO010000112.1, forward strand.
TCGCTTTACTATACCGTACTTTAGACAGTTTGGCATACTTATCGTCGGCGTGACGGTAGCCTAAAGCTAATAACACCTCACTGTTAAGGCCTAACTGGTCAAGTTTTAAAGCTTTATCGTATTCTAACTTATTAAACCCTTCCATTGGACAGGAGTCAATGTCGTACATACTAGCCACAGCCAAAGCATTACCCAGAGCAATATAGGCTTGCCTGGCCATCCAATCGTTCAATTTATCGACGGGTGTATTGTTTACAAAACCGGTCATCATAGATTTATAGTGCTCGAGTATATCAAGCGGCATATTACGAATACTAGCGGTCATCTGTGTAAAATCATTGACATAATTTTCGTCTATTTTATTAAGCCGACAAAATACGACTAAATGAGAACAGTCGGTGATTTGAGGCTGGTTAAAAGACAGTGGTTTTAGCATTTCTTTAGTCGATGGGTCGGTGATTACGACAAATTTATAGGGCTGCAAGCCAAAACTCGACGGGCTTAAAATTAAGGCTTCTTCTATATTTGACCAAAGAGTCGGGTCGATTTTTTTACTAGCGTCAAATTGTTTAGTCGCATAGCGCCATTTGAGCTTATCAACAGGGTTTAAAGTAGTTTCTAGTTTCATCAAAGTAACCTCCTAAGCCAATTATTTCTCATTGCATTTAAACACTTTAATTCATTTTAGAAAAAAAATTATAAGTTTAATAATTTCCCAACATTTAACATTTAATGTTTAAAATTCAAAATAGTTATAAAATGCTCCAGGTGGCCTATTTTAAATTTACCAGTTTTAACCGTATAAATTTACAAACCAATTCATAATACTAACTACAGCGCATCTCAAAAGAGTATAACGATGTTCAAAGCAATCTACCTTTACTTGGTTCTATTATTATTTACATCCCTACCGTTAGCCAAAGCCTCAAACGACGAATTAAACGAGGACGAGAAAATCAACCAGGTTTTAAATAGGCTTACCTATGGGCCAAAGCCTGGTGACTTTGAATATATAAAAAAAATTGGCCTAGCTAAATTTATAGACCAACAACTAAACCCTGAATCTTATAATATGCCAGATTACTTATTAGCCAGCCTTAAAGACAACGAGGCCATCATGCTAAGCCCTGGCCAAATAGACGACCAATATGGGCGTAAGGCCATAAAAGACCAGAATCCTGACATAACCGACAAGGCTGAATTGAATAAAATGTTGGCTAAAAACTTTCGCAAATTCTATCTACTGTCAGCCAAAGCAAGATTCGAAAGAGCCATGTCAAGCCCAAGACAATTACAAGAAGTCATGACCGATTTTTGGTTTAATCATTTTAATGTTTCACACGATAAAGGTCTCGTCCATTTTTGGGTCGGCAATTACGAAGAGCGCGCCATAAGAGCCAACGCTTTGGGAAATTTTCGTGATTTATTGGGTGCCACGGCCAACCATGCGGCTATGTTATTCTATTTAGATAATTTCTTGAACAGTTACGCCAAACCAAATGGAAAAACCAATCAAAAACAAAAGCTTGGTATCAATGAAAATTACGCCCGTGAAATCATGGAATTACACACTTTGGGTGTTAAAGGTGGCTACCACCAAGACGATGTTATAAGTTTGGCTCACATATTAACTGGTTTGAGCATACTAAGGCCAAAAATTCCGGCCAATGCAATACCTAATCAGGCTTTAGGATCTTGTTTTTACCCGAATCGTCACGATTTTAGCGAACAGACTGTAATTGGTCAAAAAATAAGCTCTGGCGGCCTCGACCAAATCAACCAGGCCTTAGACTTACTAGCTAATGCGCCAGCCACAGCGCATCATATAAGCTATGAAATTGCTCAATATTTTTTATGCGACGACCCGCCTGAAAGCCTTGTTAATTCACTCGCACAAACATTTACAGAGACTCACGGCAACATTAAAGAAGTTATGAAGTCACTTATAAACTCTAAAGAATTTTTCGACCCCAAATACTACCGGGTAAAATACAAAAGTCCATATCGCTATGTGGTATCAGTATTGCGTTTAAGTGATCTAAAATACGCTGATTTAAAAAATCCCTACGGACTAATTGGTATTTTAAACCAAATGGGTGAACCATTATATTCATGCCTTACGCCAGATGGTTACAAGTGCACTAAAGAAGCCTGGTTAAGCCCGCAATCACTTCTACAGCGTATTAGTTTTGCCACAGCCTGTGGCAGCGGTAAATTCTTAACCGGCAATAGTGACGCCATAAATTACGATAGAATTTACCCATTATTTAAAGATATATTATCAAAAAATACTAATGATACCATACAAAACGCTCCCAAACAATTACAGACAGCCTTATTACTTGGCAGCCCAGAGATAATGTATTATTAATTACTAAGGAGTTAATTATGATAAAAATTCACCGTCGCCAATTTATTAAAGATTTAACTCTAGCCACAGCCTTTTTGGCTTGCCCAGCCTTAAAAGCAGTCAGCATAACAGAAGATAACAATAACAACGAAAATAAACTTTTGGTTATTTTCCTGCGTGGTGCTATAGATGGCTTAAATATTGTAACGCCATACGGTGAAAAACGATATTATGAAATGCGCCCGACAATTGCTATTCCCAGTCCTAAGAATGAAAACGGTCTAATAGACCTCGATTCATACTTTGGCTTAAACCCAGGCTTAGACAAACTAATGCCACTATGGAATGACAAGTCGCTAGCGTTTGTTTATTCGTCAGGTTCCCCAGATCCAACGCGTTCGCATTTCGACGCCCAAGACTATATGGAAAGTGGTACACCAGGTGTTAAAAGTACAAATAGCGGTTGGATGAATCGCTTGATTTCAGCTTTACCTAAAAACAATTCGCCGATAAACACTGTTAATTTTGGCCCGACTATGCCAAGAATTTTAGACGGCCCCAATAAAGCCACTAATGTATCTTTAGGCAAAGCTCTTCTCAAGCCCCAGGTCTACGACAGACCAATTATAAACAAATATTTTAGCCAAATGTACGTTAATGCCAACAACGAAATGAGTGAAAATTATACGCAGGCGATGAAAGCCCATAAAATAGTTATGGATGAATTAAAACAAGACATGATCGAAGCCGACAACGGAGCCCCTTTACCAGACCAAAGCTTTGGTCGACAAATTGCCCAATTATTCACCGGCAAAAACAATGTGACGTCAGCCTTTATTTCTTTTGGCGGTTTTGACACACACGTCAACCAGGGCAGTTCAAAAGGACAGCTATACAACCATGTTAAAAATCTAGGCAACGGTTTAGCTGATTTAGCGACCAATCTTGGTGATATATATAAACAAACCGTTATAATCGTCATATCAGAATTTGGGCGCACGGCCCATGAAAACGGTAACGCCGGGACCGACCACGGTCACGGTAACGTTATCTGGCTTATAGGTGGTCCAATTCAAGGCGGTAAAGTCTTTGGCAAATTTGGTGGCCTTAGCCCTAATGAATTATACGAAAATCGAGATTTACCAGTACATACTGATTTTCGAGACGTTATCGGACTGATATTAAACGAGCATATGAAAGCCAGCCAAAAAGATTTGAGCGATATTTTTCCACAGTATAATTTTCCCAAAGCCAAGCTAAAAATTCTAGGCTAGTGCAATTAAGGCTTAGCCAGATTTGTTTTAGATGGATATCCATCGACTGGAATTTCAAAAATACTGTTGGGATTCTTTTCTAGACTCTGCTTTAGGGCAGCCGCACTCGAGTTTGGATTAAGCAAATTGTCAATATTATTCGGTGGCAAAGGTGCTAAATTGGGTGGAATATTCAACTGACTAGCGTTAGCATTGCTGGCTCCTAATATAGATTGAGAACTACCCGGATTTAAATTATTTACGCCAGGATTATAATTACTATATGAATTGTTTAATCCCTGATTTAAACTGCCTTGAATCGGGCTTATACCTTGTCCGTTACTATTTAAGCCAGTATTCCCAGAGCTAGAATTATAAGCGCTAGAATTGTAAGCATTATAAAGACTACTACCTTGATTTAAGTTAGTCTGACCAGGATTAATACTTTGACCGCCATTATTCAAACCCGAATTACCAGCGCTAGAATTGTAAGCATTATAAGGACTGCCTGCACCTTGATTTAAGTTAGTCTGGCCTTGGCTTTGCCCAAGATTGCTTGTATCGTTCTTACTATACGTATTACCAGCCTGAGTTGGTTGGCCGAACTGTTGGTAATTATTGACGCCAATAGGATTAGACTGATAACTAAAATTATTCATATTAGCCAAATCTAGCCTGCGGGTAACTTTGATAGGGACGACTGTACCAGCAATAATGTTAAGTTCTTTACCCTGATTACTCTTTTTCATAAAGGCGCCAACACCAAGGCCAAAGCTTCTTACAAAAGATGTACCCAGTTGCGGGTAGTCTTTTAAGTCAAAACCAGAATTGCGGGTAATAGCCGCTTTCATTTGGTCCTGGCTTACATTATGACTTATAAAGCCATGAAACTCGGCACTTTTACCACTAGGGAAGACCAGGGTTTGCAGGCTTATTTCGATCCGCCCCGGGTGGCCATGGTTTAAATTAGCTGACTCCTGCGCATTCATAACAACGCCAATAATTTTAGAACTGGGCGGAATAATTGTGACATTGTTGTTTTTGTAACCCAAGGGCAGAATAATAGATATAATTGTCCCGGGTTTAGATACCTTACTAGATATAGTCGTTTCTATAACGCCAGTTAAAATAGTACCCTGAGCTATGCTATACGCTAACTGCTTTTGCAAGAAATCTGGACTAAAAGCCGGTACTTTACCAGAACTTGACCAAGTGCTACCATTAGTTGTGGCGTTACTATACTTAGGCAAGGCTACAGGGCTATTTGGCGTTGGCGCGTATGCCTGGTTGACCTGCCATGGCTCTTTAGCCACAACCACATATTGACAACAAGCTGTCAATACCGCAAGCGTATAGAAAAATTTAGAGCGCTTAAACATCTTTATTAAAATTTAATCAGATAACCACCAAAGCTTAAATTAATTTTATCATAAATACTAGCAAAACCCTCAAAATACCACAATGGAAAAAATACGCAATTTCACAAAAAATTTATAATAATGATATATTATTAATTACAAATGGATATAATCTTTTTCAATACAAAACGTTAATAAAAATATCCTCTTTTGAATAAAATTTTATCGCTAATATGATAAATTATTCGTATTATCCCCCACTCTTGCATCTTGTTAATATCAAAGATGCCAACATTATTAAGATAGAGACCAATAGTTGACGAGGTTAATGGTGTGAGCACAAAAAAAAGCGAACTTAAAAAAGACTACGAGGTTTTATTTATCGTAAGACCGAATTTAGACGAGGATTCCACTGACAAAATTATTACTTCTATAGAAGACTATTTAAAAAACCTTGGTTCCACCGACGTAACCAGCGAGAAAAAAGGTCGAAGACGCCTATCTTACGAAGTTGGCAAAATGAGAGATGGTTATTACGTGCTAACAAAGTTTCAGGCCAATGGGACCGTTATCGAGCCTTTTAAGCGAATGCTTAATTTATCCGAAGATATTTTGCGCTCAATGATTGCCTGTATTCCTAAGGGCGAGTCAAGTTACGCCTTAGAAGCTTAATTATCAAAGAGGTTAATCATAATAAATGAGTTTAAGTAAAATAGTTTTGTCCGGACAAGTTATTAAACAGCCCGAAAAGCGGTATACCCCACAGACCAATGTAGCCAAAACAGAATTTTTTATTGCTGTCGAGTCGTTTCGCCAGGAAAATAAATCTGAACCAAGCCCAATAAAAATTATAACCTGGCGTGACCTAGCCGAACGCTGTTCTACCCAGTTCAACAAAGGCGACTTTGTGATGGTGGAAGGCCGGCTGCAAATAAACAATTTTACCGCCGCCGACGGTAGTAAAAAGCGCAGCGCTGAAGTTGAAGCCACTTCTGTAGAGGGCTTACCAACTAGCAATGGGTTGCAATCTTCACCTGACAACGCTCAAGTAAAACAGGTTGCTGTATTGCAAGCTGCCAATACCCCCAAATTTAACAATATCGCCCTTGAAAACACAAGTGGTGATTTAGATTCAATCTTTGCCACAGAAGATGAGATTCCGTTTTAACAAAAAAATAAATACAGTTTCTATTAAAGAGGATAATAAAATTGATTTCCAAACCGATGAACGATTCATTACAAAGACGCCGCAAATTATGTGGATTTTGTGCTGACAAAATAAGTTTAATTGACTATAAAGACACCAACCGCTTAAAAAAATACATAACGGAACGTGGCAAAATACTGCCTGGTCGCATTAACGGCAATTGCTCTTTTCATCAAAGATCGTTGACCAAAGCCATTAAACGGGCTAGACAGATTGTACTTATGCCATTTACATCAGAAGGGTAATTGGTAAAGATAATTATTTTATTATTAGCTAAATATTTAAATAAAGCGCACACATTATTTTCATTAATGCGTGCCGAAGTGGTGAAATGGCAAACACGCTACGTTCAGGTCGTAGTGAGCGAAAGCTCTTGTGGGTTCAAGTCCCTCCTTCGGCATTAATATTTTTGTTGGTTTAATTTGAGGTAAAAATAAATAATTGAATAATCCAGACTTTAAAGACCCCCGCCGAATAGATCCACGCAAAGATTTGCCGCCTTTAAACGAACGCATAAAGGAAAAAGAGCTTAGGGTAATCGACGAAAATGGTAATCAGCTAGGTATCTTGTCAACCAAAGAGGCCTTGACTATAGCTGGCGAAAAAGGCCTGGATATCCTCTTGGTACAACCCGATTCGAATCCTCCTGTGGCCAGAATACTGGATTACGGTAAGTTCAAATTTGAACAAGAAAAGAAAATCCGTGAGGCTAAAAAGAAGCAGCACGTCATGGACGTTAAAGAAATCAAGATGCGTTACAAGATCGAAGAGCACGATTATTTAGTAAAACTAAAGAATGCCCAGAAATTTTTGAGCGATGGTGATAAAATAAAAGTATCAATTATGCTAAAGGGTCGTGAGTTTCAACACGCCAATATGGCAATCGAATTATTAAATCGTCTAGCTGACAATTTAAATGAATTTGCTATAATTGATAAAGAGGCCAAAGTGGAAGGGAAAAGTATCATTATGATACTTGCGCCTAATCCACATAAGGTCAAGAAGCAAACCATAATTAGGAATGAAAACAATGCCCAAGATGAAGACGAATAAAGCTGCAGCACGCAGATTTAAAATAACCGCAACCGGCAAAATTCTTAAACGCCATGCCGGAAAGCGCCATTTGAACGAATGGATGTCCGCTAAGGTAAAACGCCGCTTAAAAGGCTGGGGAGCTGTTGCGGCCGTAGTTGAAGAACACGTTGCCAGCATGTTTCCCTATAAAAAGTACCTAAGATAGATAATTGTTACTAAATTTTAATTAAAAATTATTGAGGAATTTATAATGGCCAGAGTCAAACGTGGAAATGTTTTACAAAAAAGACACAAAAAAATATTAAAATATGCTAAAGGTTTTATCGGAAGCAAATCGAGGTTGTTTACAGCTGCCAACCAGGCTGTAATGCAGGCTTTTAAAAACGCCTACCGTGACCGCAAAAAACGCAAACGCGATTTTCGCAGACTGTGGATAGTCCGTATCAACGCTTTGTGTCGGCAAAACGGCTTGACTTATAATAAGTTTGTTAACGGACTAAAGAATAAAAACATTTTAATCAACCGTAAAATGTTAGCTAATTTAGCCGTCACCAACGAAACAGCCTTTGTTGAATTAATAAATAGTGTAAAAACAAGCGTAGCTTAATTATTGAACCAGCCAATTGCGACAAGCCCCAATAATCCTGTAATTAAAAATATCCGTATTTTACAGGAAAATAGCGGCAGGCAAAAACAAGAAAAATTTTTAATTGAAGGTATCAATTGCCTTGACGAGGCGATTAATTTTGATTGCGACCTCGAGTCGTTAGTTATCAACGAATCGAGTATGGACAACGAATCGGTACGGCAAATCCTTGTTAAAAGCAAAGATAAAACAAAGCCTTTAATCGTGACCGAAGCCTTATTTAAAACGCTTACCACAACCAGTTCGCAATGTCATATAATGGCTATCGTCAGAAAACTGAAGTATACAGTTCAAGACTGTCTTGAATCAATAAAAAAAGGTCCCCTATTGATTTTAGACTGCATCCAGGATCCGGGTAATTTAGGCAGTCTATTGAGAATAGCCAGTGGCTTTGACGTATCGGGAATTATATTATTAAAAGGCTGCGTCGACATATACAACCCTAAAGTAATTAGGTCGTCAGCTGGCCATATCTTTCAGACACCGTTTATTTATATGAATTCGA
>JAJYFO010000113.1 GCA_021785395.1 bacterium
ACCATTTAAAAAATTTCCTGGCTCATTGATAACGCTTGGACCAGAAATGCGCTCAACCGGTGAAGTTATGGGGATTTCGCGGCAGTTTGGCCATAGCTATGCCAAGGCTCAAATAGCTTGCGGTAACAATTTGCCTAAATCAGGTACGGTGTTTATTAGTGTATCTGATATATATAAAGAAGAAATAGTACCAATCGCGCTTAATTTATACCAGTTAGGTTTTGAATTAATTGCGACACGCGGCACGGCTAATAATATTATTAATGGTGGCATACCGGTGACACCGGTAAATAAAATATTCGAAGGCAGACCCAACTTAATTGACCGGATAAAAAATAGTGAAGTACACCTGGTAATTAATATTCCCTCGGGTAAAATGGCTCGCAGTGACGACCAGATGATTCGCCAAGAAGCTATCAATTATAATATTCCGGTTGTGACTACACTTAGCGGCGCTAAAGCAACTATTCAGGCGATAGCCTGTATTATTGATGGTAATATCGATATTACTCCGTTGCAAGAGTATCACAGCCAAATTTTGCACCAGGAAAAAAAACATAGGTATTCTAAGACGGTTAGTCATTCCTAAAATATTTTTTTTGTTTATTTGAAACTAAAATAATTCACTTGTTAGCTTTATCACATGGGTAGCTATAGTTAGACTAACAGATAACACGTTTATATAAATTTAGCCAGGTAGATTTATTTAGTTGAAAATATAGGCATTGTTTGCGTAGCAAACTGTTATTATGTAATCTTAATACTATAATAATTTAATAAGGGCTTACTGTTTCTAGCGAGTCCACTTGCATATCTAGACTTGACCAAGCTTGACCCCGTTTTTTGTACCATTTTAAAGCGGTATTATAATTTTTGGGAACCTGTACACCCTGTTCGTACATAAAGCCTAAATCGGTCTCGGCAGCTGGGAAACCTAGAGCTGCAGCTAGTTGATAATAAGTCATAGCTTTAGTTAAATCCTGGGGTACGCCAGTTCCACTTTGATACAGATAGCCTAAATTATAATAGGCCGCTGGGAGTCCCTGGTTACAGGCGTCGGTATATAAATCTTTGGCTTTTTCAAGGTCAATTTTAACACCCAGACCCTTTTGATAAAGCCAGCCCAAATTTGACTTAGCGTCAGCGTTACCTAAGGAGCTGCCTTTTTCTAGATAGTCTAAAGCTTTTTGGTAATCCTGTTTGACACCCTCGCCAGTTGCATGCATAAAAGCTAAATTATTATAGGCTACCGGATTATTGAGTTCGATTCCTCTTTGATAGTATTCAACCGCTTTTTTAAGGTCTTGCTTAACATAGGCACCGTGCTGGTACATAAAGCCCAAATTGACGATGGCGTTACTGTTGTTTTGGGCGGCTGACTTTTGCCAGTAATCAAAGGCTTTTTTATAATTGACTTTTACCACCATGCCCTTGAAATAACATAGTCCAACGTTAAACTGGCCGATACTGTCACCTTGTTTGGCCAATTGCTGCCAAAGTTTAAAAGCGTCTGTAGGATCGCTTACGGGCGCGTTAAAGTTTAGTTCAACAGTAAATTTTGGCCCTTGGGTTCTATGTTTAGCAGCTTCTTTATACCATTTTATAGCTTCATCTTCTGATTTGTCGACGCCTAAGCCGTTTTCATACATATTGGCCAATTTAAATTGGGCTGCCTGGACACCATTAGCGGCAAGTGGTTTTAATAAATTTAAAGCCTGGCTATAATCTTTGTCAGCTAGAGCCTTAATTGCCAAACCCATCATTTGCGCTGTATTGGCGCTGTCGTCATTGGCATAGCTAGAATTTATCGAAAACGCAATTAAAAATACTAATAAAAATGAGCGCAAAATTTTCGTCACGATAACTCCTTTGTATTGAAATTTATTTACACATGGGTTTTATAGGCCATAGCCTTTCATGGCTGAATAAGGCGTGTCTAGAGCCTGTTGTTTTTTGGCGCGGTCCTTGTAATATTTTAGGGCTAATTTATAGTCTTTGGGGACACCAATGCCGTTTTGATACATAAAGCCAAGGCAGCTTTGAGCCTCTGGGTAACCATCTTTAGCGGCCATTTCGTATAATTTAGCGGCTTTGGCGTAATTTTTCTTGACTCCTATACCTTCCTGGTAAAGATAACCTAAATTATAACGGGCAGCGGCGTTACCGTAGCCAGCGCTCTTTAAATATAAACGCACCGCTTTTGATAGGTCTTTGTCAACACCTAAGCCGTTTTGGTATAGATAGCCTAGATTAGATAAAGCGTCAACGTTACCAGCGTCACTAGCTTCTTTAAATAGTTTAGCCGCTTCATTGTAATCAGGCGTAAAAGCTAGGCCACGAACGTACATTACACCAAGGTTGTTTTTGGCTACGACATTACCCTTGTCGCTGGCATCTTTGTAAAGCTTGGCGGCTTTATTCAGGTCTTGGCTTACGAAGGCTCCGTTTTGATACATAAAGCCTAGGTTAACCATGGCGTTGTCGTTATTTTGCTTGACAGCTTCGTTAAACCATTTTTGCGCCTGCTCGTAATCAGGTTTAGTACCAATACCTTTTAAATAACAGTAGCCTAGGTCGTTTTGAGCGCTGCTATCGCCTTGACTGGCTTGTTTTTGCCATATCTTAAACTGCTTTTGGGGGTTTTCGGGTTGTGTCGTATAAGTTAGGTGAATCGATAATTGGGTCGTTGGTTTGGCCACACTTGCTCTTTTATATAATTCCATCGCCCGAGAAATATCTTGAGGTACACCGTGTCCCAATTCGTACATCGTACCTAGCTCAAGTTCGGCTTGCTTATTGCCATTTTTTACCAGAGGTTTTAGCAGTTTTAACGCTTTTTGGTAGTCTTTGGCGTCGTAGGCTTTTTGTGCCTGCCTTAAATCTTCTGACTCAGAGGCTATAGCTATAGGCTGCATTATAGCCAGACAAACAACTACGATAATAAGTATAAAATTCACGGCCGATTTTCCAGATTAGTAATTACTCTGGTTAAATTATACTCTTAATTTTCTGTTTTAAAAGTTGTAGCCTTTAATTTAATGTACAGAATAAGCTCTTTATATCTCACTCTTTAACTGTTTTAGGCTTCCAATCAAAGAATTTCTTGACTTGGCTGATTTTAATTGTTTTTTATTGTTAATTTTAGAAAGTTTAGCTTTAAACGATTTGAGTTCAATCTCGCTAAAATTACCCAGATACAAAGATGGTGTAAAATCACTATTTAATTTGGCCAAGGAATACAAAACAGCGCATTTTTGGTAGTCTTGCTTAAGGCTTATACCTCTTTGATACATGTAGCCAAGGTCATACTGGGCTGCTTTTACGCCAAAAGCGGCCGCTCTTTCATAGTACTGTAGGGCAAGCTTGGGATTTTTTTCGACTTTATCGCCTACTTGATATAGATAGGCCAAATTAGTCAAGGCGTCTAAAGAATCAAGTTCAATTGCTTCGTTCAATTTTTCCAGACCCAGGGCGATTTTATCCTGGCCCAAATCGCCTTTAAGGTACATAACGGCAATATTGTTTAGGGCTTTACGGCTTCCTAAACTAGCTGCTTTAGTGAATAGGTCAAAGGCTTTATCTTTGTTTTGTTCTGTATCTAAACCGTAATAATTCTTAAAACCGTCTATATTAAGGGCTGTCTTTTCTAAATCGTTGTCGGTTATCGTGGCCGAAGAAGTTTGGTCTAGACTCGACGATCCAGGTTCACAACTGCGGTCTTTATAGTTTAGGGCGGCTTTGTTGTACCAGTTTAAGGCAAGCTCTTTATTAGGCGGGACACCTTTGCCAAAGTCGTAGATTTGAGCCAATTCAAGCTGGGCTTGGTAATTGTCTTTTTGGGCTAATTTATTTAAAATATCAAGAGCCTGAGGCAGTTTATTTTGGGCTATTAGATTATTTACGTTCTTAATGGGGTCCTGTTTGGTAGTGGTTTTGGCGCAAACAAAGTTTAGATTAACCACTACTAAAGATAAGGCTAATATAGATAATAATTTTCTTGATTCCATTGAATTTGAGACTCCGTGATTTCATTATGGTCTTTGTTTAGTTGCAAAGACGTGTTAGGTTTATACAAAAACCTTAAAACTTAATAATTTTTAATATTTGGCTGAATTAGTTAATTTTGCTCGTGAAAAAAATACAAAATTTGAATATATGGAATTATAGTCCTTCTAAAAAAACTATCAAGATGAAATATAAATAAAAGATTAAGGTTTTTGTTTAAAATAAGTTAATTTAATTAAATTGAGGATTGTTTTTGGTCTTTTAGACTTTATGGTGGTAAGTTTAAAGCGTGGGATTTTCAATAAACACGACGGGTAAATCAAAGGCTAAATAACGTCCATTCAATTCATTACTGTTTTGTCAGCCATAACTAATACAATTATTATGGCTAAGTTTATTCAAAATAAAAAGACTTCCTTAAAAAACAACGTAAATTATGGTGGGGGTAAGATTAAATCGTTAGGACTAGCTCGATTATTAATATTACAATCATTGTCTAAATTAACTCGTTTCTGATTAGCAAACATAAATAATCTTTTATTACCATAGTCTAAAAGTCTGATTGTATTACCAATTTCACTTATAAAAGTATTATTATTGTCATTGACACTTTGATACCAAACAGGAGAAGATTTTATAATTGTTTTAATTTTAGCAGCCCAAATTGGCTCTAAATCCAGTGCTATAGATAAACATAAGATTTTGTAGAACATGTAAGGATTTTCAATATACAGGGTATCAATATCATTTTGACTAGCGTTTATGATAAAATCTTTGAGATATTTAATTTGCTCATATAGTTTAAGACCGTTAATAGATCTTATTGGTATGTGGTTGGCAAATGTATATATGAAAATTGAGCTTAAACTAAGACCGATTATTGAAGGTAAAAGGTTAATAACAACAGTCTCATAATAAATTCCATAAGTAAAGGATATTAAGGAAAACGCATAAAATCCTGCCCATAGTATATAGGCTAAAGCTAATATATAATAAACCCTTCTGATATTAGTAGGGTTTAAGGTTATATAGCCTTGCTTTTTCAAATTAAAATAAACCAGGTCGGTTATTGAATTGATTGAAGTGTTACCAAAAGAGTCAATTAAAGTTGAAAATTTAATGTTTTTTTTATCGACAGAAAACATATTGAATAAAATCTGGAATTCAAAATCTTTTAAATTGTCTTGACTCGTAAAATTTTTCAGCTTATTAAACACCAAGTCTTTATCACTCATTAAAAATAAATTTTCACTTTGAATTTCTTGAATATTTATAAAACCTCTAATCGCTAAATCAATAATAATAGCCGATAAATCTCGTGGGTCAAATTTTTCATCATAGATTATGCCAATTTCACCAGGACTTAAGTTATTTAAAAAACTTAAATCACATTCTGTATTTTTAACAGTAGTTTTTTTATTAGGGCTTAATAATAATAATTGAATACTAAAAATCAATAATGTTATGGCTGGAATTAAGAATCCGGGTTGAATATAGTCCCATAACCAATAAAAATTTATGAAATCATATTGATTTAAATTAATAGAGTTTTTAGGTAAATAACACAAAAACATATAATTAGGGTTAATAAGGTCAGGTTTTAATTGACCTTGTATTAAATTTTGATTATAACTAATATGAGCATCAATAAGGCTATTATTATCAAAAATTTCGGCCTTGGTGTAATTACTAGATATGTTTTCAGGTAAAGCAAAGTTCAATATAATATTTTTAATTGCTATATTTTTATTTGAATTTATTAAACTGAATTTTAATAGCTGTTTATCATGCAATTTTGCTACGCTGCCTATTAATTGATATTTTAAAACTAATTTAGGCTGGCTAAATGGTAAAGTAGAAAAGTAATTAATACCTCTTAAAGGGATATTGTTTAAAAGGTTTTGGTTATTATTGCTTAAATTTTGGTTAGTAAGTTTTATTTTAAGTAAATAGCTATTATCTAATTTAATTAAAGAGTAAGAAATCGGGTTACCATTTAAAGTCGCCTCTTTTAGCCTGATTTTAATGTTTCTGTCATCAGAATTATTAAATATTTTAGTAAATTCTTGCTTATTGTCATTAATTAAATCTGATTTTATGATTTCAGTAACATTAAGAATACCTGAGTTCTCAAGCTGAAGATTTATGCTGTAATCATTATTTTGAAGATTTATTGGGTAAACAGGCTTAAATTTAATTCTACCAAGCAAAGGCAGTATTACTGTACATAATATTATCCCTATAAAAGCAGTAATTATAGTTTGATAAAATAATTTAGATCGAGTTGTAGAATAAAAATATGACATAAATTATTAAAACCAAGAATAATTATTATTAATCTATTGGTAATAATACATCATTAGTAAAAAATAAACAATTCTTAGAATTTTATTCTAAATTAACCTGCGATTTATCTTTAAGTCGATCCCTGAGTGTCTTTAATCTAAGACTGCTATATCTTCACCAGCTCCGCATAAATATCTGGCAATTCCTGTAAAATTTTACATTCGACAGATTATGACTATATTCTTTGTAAATTTTATCTATCTTGTTTTTAGCTTATTTTTTGAAAATAATAATAAAGTTGCGGGAAACAAATAATCAAAAATTAAAAATATTAATGATTATTTTTATGCCGATTAATGACCCGGCTTATTATACAAAACTGGTACTAATATGTGTTTTTCAAAGGCTCTGGCTCTTGCAAATTCGTATTGGTTATCAAATATATTTTCGTTGTTTAAGATGTATTCTATAGCGTGTCGTGCTTGGGTTTCACCAACTGTGCTGTCAATAAATTGGAACATAAAAGCTGCTTTTAGTTTAAAGGCCGCCTTCGGGCAATGGTTATATATGGAACCTAATTTTTCTTGTGTTATCTCATTGGCTAGATATTTAAGTATCGTTTGACCGTCGCTATCAATATCTGGGTCGTGGATATATTTTTTGACAAATTGCTGACCTCTACTTAAATGGTGCAATTTTTTGTAGCACATAAAAGCAAATAAAACACCGTAATATTTGCGAAATTTTTCATTATTTCTATTTATTAAAATATTACAGTATTTAAGAGCCTTACTGTATTTTTTTTGTAAATAGTAAATTTCGATCATTAATACTATACTCCAAGCACGACTTGGCATTAAGCTATAACCTTTCTGGCAGTCTATTAAAGCTTTGTCAAGCTGCATTTTAGAAATATAGTAATCGGCTCGGTAAAGATAATTATACCAATTATTGGGGTCAAGTTCGATAGCTTTTTTAAAGTAATCTAAAGATTTATCATTTATACTCAGTAAATAAGTGGCATTGGCTAAGTATCGATACATTGGTTCAAGGTATTTAGCCTCTGGTATAGGCAGTTTAGTAACTGCTTTTACGGCTTCTCTATAGGCAGCACTATATTGCTCTAGGTTCTGGTAAATTAAAGATGTATTTGGGTAAATATTTTTATTGCTCGAG
Source organism: bacterium (assembly GCA_021785395.1). Classification (GTDB taxonomy): domain Bacteria; phylum Cyanobacteriota; class Vampirovibrionia; order Obscuribacterales; family JAKAZS01; genus JAKAZS01. The sequence continues at coordinate 7,468 of JAJYFO010000113.1, forward strand.
TTTATTTTGGCGGATTCTTCCAAGTATTTCATCGCTTCATTGGCTATTTTAGGGTCTGGCATTTTATCCCCTTTAATATATAAATGGCATAAAGATAGACCAATTAGATAATCGAGCGAATCGCTAATATTTTCATCTTCAGGGTATTTTTTAAAATAAGTTCTGATATCATCAACTATACCTTGATAGTCTTTAAAATAATTAAACTTTATTAGCTCTTTGGAAGTTAGGCAAGGTATTGCACGCGGATTTATTGCTAAAGCTTTATCTAAATCGCTTATTAAATCATTGTAATCTTTAGTTGTTAAATTGCCTAGTTCTTGTCTGGCTGAAACTCTGTTACAATAGGCTTGTTCGGTTTCGTGAAGGCTTAGAGATTTTGTATAATAATCAATAGCTTCACTTTCTTCTTTTGCTTCAAAAAGACCCTGGGCAATATTATAAGCTAATATGTAGTCGTTGGGATTTAGTTCAAATGACTTACTAAACATTGCTTTAGCCTTGTCGATATTTTTTTGTTTTAAATAAATAATCCCTAACTTATAATAACCATCGTAATTACTGGGGTCCAATTCGATTCCTTTGTTAATGTCAGTCAAAGCTTTGTCATAGTCACTTAAATGTATATATAAATAACCACGCAAAGAATAATACTAAGCCTGCTTGGGATTTAAACTGATAGCATTGTTAATATTATAAATGCCCGAAAAATAGTCAGCGCTTTCTTCGTCTAAACAGGCCAAGGTATACATTGCTATTGAATTATTAGGGTCTAAAGCTAAAGCTTTTTTTTAATCATCGACTGCTTTAGTTAATTGACCTAAGTCTTTATAAGATTCACTGCGATTAACATAAAAGTTGGCATTATTTGGATCTAGTTCTATAGCTTTAGAATAATCGGCCAGGCTTTTTTCTTCTTGCTTTAGATTACAAAGAACAATACCGCGTAGATTATAGCTTTTGGCATTTTTGGGGTTAATTAAAATGGCTTGGTTTCAAACACTTAAAGCCCCATCATAATCTTTGGCTTGTTCTAAATACAAAGCTTTTTGATTTAATTCATCGTCGCTTAAATTATTATCGGTTTTATTATTTTCTTTAGTTGGCTGTGATTTAGGATTGCCAATAATGTAATTTTTAGTATCATTTATTTTTACCAGATTTAAATCTGTTTGTTCGTTAACAATGTTTCTGGCTTCAAGCTTAGGTAGACTCAATTGAGTTAAAAGTATAACTGCAAATATTTTTTTTAAAGTCATATTTATATCATTTATGTTCTATAGAAGGTTGTTTAGGTATTGTATTTATGTCTTAAAATTAGTACCTTAAGTTTAATTAGTAAAATCCTGTGTCTTAATTCTAAGCTACAGCAGCTGGAATGTCAAGGGTTGAATTTGTTCATTCAGGTTACTTTAAACCTTATTAATTACGTTTTTTTTGTAAGACAGAATCCAG
>JAJYFO010000114.1 GCA_021785395.1 bacterium
TTATACGACCATGACGAGCCACAAAAATGTCCACGCTTTTGAATATGGTAGCCAAGCCCTTCAAATTCTAGGTGCTTCGATAAAGCGCGAAGCTTTTGTCATGGCTTTTAACGATTGTTTTTATGTTATGGGCATGGCCTTTGTTTTGAGTTCATTCACGGTAGTGTTTTTCAATAAGGTCAAAGCTACGTCGACAAGTTCAGAAATGCATTAGAAATTTTTAGCGGCTATCTTGACGTATTTGTCACTATTTGACCAATTGTATTTAGAGGACCGATATTTTTTTCTTAAATCTTACGGCTATTTTGACGCCTTTACCACTAATGCCGGTATTTATGGAAACATTTGCTTGATGCGCTTTGGCGATTTCGCTTACAATCGATAGCCCCAAACCGGTTCCATCGGCCGAGCTTTTCGGAATTCGATAGAATCTTTCTAAAACAAGATCGCGTTGGTCAATCGGAATACCTGGACCGTCATCGTCGACGCTCAAAATAACCTCTTCGTCGTTTTCTTCGAGTATTAAGGTTATTTTAGCCCCAGACTGGCAATATGTTAGAGAATTATGGATTAAATTTTCCATGAGGGTAATTATGCTTTGCGCTAAGCCAAATATTTTAAGCGAACCCGACTTTTCTTCTAAGCCTAAGTCCATATTTTTACTTATGGCTAAGGGAATAAATTTGCTAACCGTATTTAAAGCTAATTCATTTAAGTTGATTTCTGCCCTGCTAAAACCTTTCTGGTTTAGAGATTCGCTCGTTAATAAAGATAATAGCTGTTTGACCATGTGCGACATTTTTTCAATACCGTCTTGCGAATTCAATAAAGCCGAATTTATTTTTTCGTCACTAGAATAAGATAAAGCTAAATCGTTATAGGTTTTAATCAGAGCCAACGGTGTTCGTAAATGATGGGCTGCATTAGCTATAAATCTTTCGCGCGATTCATTATCGCTTTCAATACGATTAAATAAATCGTTTAGAGCTTTTACCAATGGTTTGATTTCTTGTGGTACCATTTCTTGCGACAAAGGTCTTAAGTCAGTACTAGACCTTTTGGCAATGGCTGATGAAGTTACATAAAGTGACTCAAGGCTTTTAACACTGGCTAGCCATACTACAATTAGGCTGCATACAATCAAAAGTAATTGGGGAACGATAAACAATAAAAATAACCTATGCGCTATATACGAGCTTTCATTCGTTGATAAAGCTACTTCTAATAAAAGATTGGAATTTTTAAGCTTGGTAAAAGGGAAAAATACTACCAGCCTAAATTTTTTTCCATGAAAATTAATACTTTTTAAAAACGGATTTTTATAGTCAAAATGGGTAAAACTGGGTAAGTCTTTTTCGCCAGCCAGGTAAAATCCGTCGATCGAGTATAGTTTATATAGCAAAATGTCTTGCGGATTTTTTAAAAGGCTATTCATAAATTCAGCCGGGATTTTGTTGTATAAATTTGAATTATTAAGTCTTATGGCGATTAGACTGGCGATATTCAAAAGCTGGCGGTCAAATAAAGCTATTGTCAAACTGGTGGTAATATAATAAGCAATAAGGGTAAAAATTATAAATAGGCTAATCAGGGGAAACATTAGCCACGATAATAATTGTCTTTTTATAGAGTTGTTAAGCATTTAGATGATAAAATTACACTTTCATCTTTTGATATTACCATAAAATGTCAAAAATATTATTTGGCTTTTGTCTTAACTACGTCCATAACGTACCCAATGCCTCGAACGGTAGTTATTATGGCTTTGCTGCCTTCAAGTTTTTTGCGCAGTCGCGATATAATAATTTCTAGCGCATTGGTTGATAATTCAGAGTCGATACTGGATAATTGGTCTTGTAGATAATCGCGAGTAACAACTTGGGATAATCTGGGCAAAAATATCTCTAAAGCCAAGGTTTCTTTAGCCGTAAGGGGAATTATTTCATCGTTGACCTTGGCCCTTCGAGCTGTAATGTCATAAGAAAAATTATCAAAATTAAAAACCAGTTGATTTTGGTAGAATTCTTTACGGTGAGCAGCTTTAATCCTGGCTTCTAATTCTTCAAGCGCTATAGGTTTGACCAAATAATCGCTGGCACCTGAATTTAAACAAATAACTTTTTCATTAACACCGTCTAGAGCCGTTAAAACAATAACCATAATCGGATTATTGGTTTCTTTTATAGTTTGTAGAACGCTGACACCACTGTATTCGGGAAGTTTTAAATCGAGTAACATTAAACTATATTGATTGGAAAATACCGCATCAATGGCGGAATTGGCATCAAAAACTTGGTCGACATTTATGTTATGATTGCGCAAATAAGTAGCAATCCCATTGGATAATAAAATATCGTCTTCAACGATTAAAATTCGCATAAATAGTAATTAAGATTAACTAAAACGGGGTAACAAACTTTGTATTCTTATCATAACAAATTTGATTAACCTTTTTAAGAGATTTTTTGGTTTATTTAATGTAAAAGTTAAAAATTAATTTTTAGGTACTAAAAAATGAGTAGAAAAAATTATGTAACTATAAGGTAAATTGATTCATTTTAGATAATTGGCAATTTTTAAAAAAGGTTTTTGTAAATTTCTAATTTACAGGTTTTAAGTAACTTGGTATAATTGCCTAATAATTATCAAAAAATTTTTAATCTATGACGGTGACTAAATATGGACATGATATCTTACCGTGGGCCATCAGTAGCTGGTGGTGTTTCGCAGGCGTTAGCACAATTATTTACACTCGGTTATTTTGGTAACGGCAAGTGGTGGTTTATTGAAGATAATTCTATAAAAACGCTAACCCAGATTGGTGAAAAGCCTTATTTAATTAAACCTTTAGATATTAATACAATTGGTGGTCATTACCGCTTCTGTAATGAATTTTTATGGCCGCTTGTTCATGATTTGCCACAGTATATCAGTTTTAGTGAAAACGATTATAATGACTATATTGACTTTAATTCCCAATTTGAGACCGAGCTTAACAATTATTATGCAAGGTTGTCGACTGTGCATTGGTTTATACACGATTACCAATTGGCTCTTTTGCCAAAATTTTTGGGTGCTAAACACAAAATAATTTTTTTCTGGCATATACCATGGCCATTTAAGATTGATAGTCAATACATCGATATTGTTAAAGAATTGGTTAAAAGTCTTTTAAACTCGTCAGTTATTGGTTTTCATACCCAAGAGTACAAAGAGAATTTTTTACGCTTTGCTTATAATAATTTTTCTGAATTTACCGTCGATTTTGACAACGACTGTGTTTATAATACAAACACCAAAAATAAAACCAAAGTTTTGCTAGCACCACTGGGCATTGATTTTAAAGCCTGGGAAAAATTAGCCAATATTGATAGCGATAAAATAAAAGAATCGACGGTCAGTCAATATATACCTAAAATCCCCTATATTTTATCCGTCGACCGGGCTGACTATACCAAAGGTCTGTATCAGAGGATACAGGCTATTCAATATTTTTTTGAAAATCATCCCCAATATTTGGGAAAAATTAATTTTGTCCAATTGAGTGGAAGAACAAGACCTGGTCTTAAACAATTCGATGATTATTTTACACAGTGTAAAAATTTGGCCAACCTTGTTAATTCCTGTTGGTCGAAAGATGACTGGCAGCCAATAATTTGGCTAGAACAGCATTTTGATATTCAAGATTTAGCTATTTGGTACCGTATGGCTAATATAATGCTAGTAAATCCAGTGCGTGATGGCTTAAATTTAACGGCTAAAGAATACATAGCCTGTCAGGGAATCCCTTTAATGCAAGGAAACCCTGGTATGTTAAATCTTTCTAGCGGAGCTGGCGCTTTCTGGCAAATCGGCAAGTATTCGATTTTTTCAAATTTTTTAAGCCCTAGTGAAATAGCCAAAAGTATCTATGAGTGTTTGCAGTTAACCAAAAAAGAAAGAGCTTATCGAATGGACCTTTTGGTCGAAGCTGTAGCCAAAGATGGTTTGAAGGACTGGTGGCTTCAACTAAAGGAAAATTTTGAAAAAATCGTAATGTAGAATTTTAATGACTAAAAAGCTTTGTTTCTCTGCCATCGCCAAGCTGTTTCGATAATTTTTTGAATATCGTATTTTGGTTTAAAATTCAAGTATTCTTTGGCTTTATCATAATTGGCTATTAGTATCGGTGGGTCGCCAGGTCGCCTGTCTACAACTGTATAAGGTATTTCAACTTTAGTAATCTGACTGGCTAATTTGATGATTTCCAGTATAGAGGCACCGCAACCGGAGCCTAGGTTGAAAATATTCAGATAATGATTTTGCTTTACTAAGTCTAAAGCGCTTAAGTGGGCTTGGGCCAGGTCGTTTACATGAATATAGTCTCGAATGCAGGTCCCGTCAGGGGTTTCATAGTCATCGCCAAAAACTTTTAATGGCTTTTGGGTGATGGCACTGTCTAGCACTAATGGTATTAAATGCGATTCGTCGATGTGTGATTCGCCGATACTTCCATCGTCACTGGCTCCGGCTGCGTTAAAATAACGTAAAATAACGCTGCTAAAGCCTTTTGTGTCACGCATGGCCATTAAAACTTCTTCGACCATTTTTTTGGTAAGCCCATAAATATTCATAGGATTAATCTTGGTATTTTCGGTAATCGGATAAAAGTCTGGTATGCCGTAAACGGCACAGGTGGAAGAAAAAACGATTTTGTTAACGTTATTGTCGGCCATGGCGTTAACCAGGTTGATACTTCCGGTTACGTTGTTTTGGAAATATTTTACTGGGTTTAATTGCGATTCTCCCACTTGGGTAAAAGCGGCAAAATGAATTACGCTATCGACTTTTAAGGTTTTGAAAACCTTGTTTAAGGCGTCTAAATTCATTAAGTCGCAGTCAATAATTTCAAGTTGTTTATAATCTGGCAAAGCTTTTTTATGTCCTAGCGAGAAATTGTCTAAAACGGCCAGTTTTTGACCTTCAAATCTGGATATATAGGCTTTAACAAAGTGACTGCCTATGTATCCAGCTCCACCAGTGACTAATAGCATAAAAACCTCGATTCTTAGAGAAATAATTGTCTTGTAATTATATTCTTAGATGGTCTAATTAGAAACCTGGTTTTTAAATTCTTTTAATAAAAGGTTAAATTCAGGTAATATTAATTTGAAAGAATTAACAATTCTCAAGCTAATAATTTATCGGCTTACTGCAAAATTATTGCATTTAATACTCGTTATTTTGTAGTTAATATAGTCGTGAGTCAAAAATTTTTAAATAGTTAGACTTAAGTTATTAAAAACAATAAACTTTTTTTTGTATTAATTGGAAAATCATTCTCAATAATCCATTAAAACCTTGGGGCAACGTTAACCGCTTTAATAACTTATTTTTAAAAGCCATGGTAAATCCAAAATTTTATATATATAATGGCAGAAATGGGTAAAATATTATAGATACGAAAACTTGTGTATTTTGAGACGGCTTTAATTGAAAAACGATTCGAGATTAAAATATTTGCTAGGGCTAACTTTGTTTAGCACTTTAATCTTGACGAGTGTGGTCAGTGCCAAAAATGAAATAAAGGCTACATGCAGTTCTAGTCAGTCTGACAGCCATAAATTTGGTAAATTTGGTCAACCTTTTTCCCTAGACAAGCTAGGCTACGAGAGTATTGGGATTCAAACTAATGTAATCACGGCCAAATCAATGCCAAATTACATTAAGACTATTGGTAAAATAGAATCGGTTCCGAGTCGGCAATTTTTTATACATAGCGTGGCCACAGGACATATAACTAAAGTTAACGTCGTTTTGGGGCAGAGTGTTAACGCCCAAGATACTTTAATTGAATATGAAAGCCCTGATATTAATGAATTGTCGTCGAGTCTTATTTTAAACAAACAAGGAATTGAGGCTCAAATAAGTCAATTAGAAACCAATTTCCAGGATGAAATCAAAGAAGCCAACGCCCAGGTTGAACTGGCTCGCCAAAATTATGAAAGGGACGAGCTATTGTTTAAGGAAAAAATTGGCTCTTTAAAAGCCCTGCAAACATCTAAGGCCTATTTGGACATAAGTTTGTCTAAGTACAAAGTAGCTATCGTTAAGCGCGACTTAACTCTAGCTGCTATGCGTAAGAAACTTGAACTGACCCTTGAGCCAATTAAGCAAAAACTAAAACTTATGGGCGCTACCGACGAAATAATTAAGAATATTCTAAAAACCCAAGACCCTATTACTAAAATAGAACTGAAAAGCCCAGCTACCGGTGATATCATTTTTCAAAACGCTACTTGTGGCCAAAGCATAAGCCCTGGGGTAAGACTTTTTACTATCTGTAACGAGGCTAAAGTATGGGCTAGTGCCAATATAAATGAAAGTGATATATCTCGAATTAAAATTGGTGACGCTACCGAATTAGTCGTTAAAGCTTACCCGACCAAAATTTTCAAAGGCAAAATAGTCTATATAAACCACGACTTAGACCCACAATCTAGAACCTTATCGGTTAGAGCGCTAATTGAAAATACCGGCGAAATTTTAAAACCGGAAATGTTCGCCAATTTAAAAATTTATACGGCTAAGCCAATTTATAGACTTATGGTACCAACCGACGCTGTTGTTGACCGTAACGGTCACTCGTATAGTTTTATTTTTAATCCACCCGATAGTTTTCAGCCGGTCATGGTTAAAACAGGAATGGCTTATGATGATAGCATTGAAATTGTGTCTGGTCTTGAAAGTGGCCAAAATATCGTCACTAAAGGCGCTTTTCAATTGTTAGCGCACGTATTGAAAACACAGGGTCAGTCTGACTTGTTTAAGCAGCCGACCGAGGGTGATAGGGCTTACGATAAGGATGAAATAGAAGACAGCATTCAAAAAAACAACTCGTTTAATTTAATGTCTATTTTATTATACGTAATTTGCTTGGTTTTAGGTATATTGATAGGTGTGTTTATAGTTTTGGCCAGGCTAAACAACAATAAACCAATAAGTCAGTTTGAGAATCTAAAAGAATCGCAAAATAATTTAAATAATAAATAAATGATCGCAAATTTAATTGATTGGTCAATCCATAATAAGTTTTTCGTAGTTGTAATGTCAATTATTGTTATTATCCTAGGCATTGCTAACTTGCAGGATATGAGCATCGATATATTGCCCGAATTTTCACCACCTCAAGTTGTAGTCCAAACTGAAGCCAAAGGGCTTACAGCTACCGAAGTTGAATCTTTAGTCAGTTTACCTCTAGAAAGCGTTTTGAACGGAACCGAAGGGGTAAGTATGGTTAAATCGTTATCGATGAACGGAATATCGAGTATAACGATTATTTTTAAGCAGAATATGGATATTTATCACTGCCGCCAATTAGTCATGGAAAAACTGCAAATCGTCCAGGGTAAATTGCCACCCAAAACGAGCACACCAACAATGTTACCGGTTATGTCGGTAATGGGTGATATTTTAAAAATCGGCTTGATTAGTCATTCTATAAGCCCTATGGAATTGCGCACGCTGTGTGACTGGGAAATAAAAAACCGTATAGCTAGCGTTCCTGGTATAGCCAGGGTTTTAGTCATGGGCGGACAAGCCAAACAGTTTCAAGTTGTAGTCAATTCACTTAGCCTGCGTAACTATGACCTTTCGTTAGACCAGGTTTTAACCGCTATTGATCAAAGTAATACTATTTTGCCGGGCGGATATTTATCTACGGCCGACCAAACGTATACTATTAATGCAAAGACCAAAGTTACTAATTTAAGCGATATTGAAAATACGGTTGTGGCTACGTATAATAATATTCCGGTACTGCTTAAAGATTTGGCTCAAATTAAAATTGGTAGTGATTTTAAAATTGGCGACGCTATAATCGATGGTGAACCCGGTATTGAAATAACAATTACTAAACAACCCAAAGTGGATACTATAAAAATCACCAAAGAAGTAGAATCAGCCATAGCTGAATTAAAGCCGATTCTACCAAAAGATATACAAATTATAACTTTATTTCGCCAAAGCGATTTTATTCAAACTTCGATTAATAATGTTTTACTCGCTCTTGGAATTGGCGGTATACTGGTTGCTGTTGTAGTATCTTTATTCTTGGCTAACTGGCGCATGACTATAATAAGTTTAACAGCAATTCCTTTATCCTTATTTTCGGCTACTTTAATTATAAGGTTATTTGGTGGAACGCTCAATACAATGACTTTGGGTGGATTAGCCATAGCTGTTGGTGAAGTAGTTGACGACGCCTTAGTCGACGTTGAAAACATCTATAAAAAATTAAAACAAAATGAGAGCGCCCTCCAGCCCAAGGATAGTTCTTTGGTAATTAAAGAAGCGTGTAAAGAAGTCCGCTCATCGGTCGTTTTTGCTACATTAATAGTCTCAACCGTTTTTATTCCAGTATTTACCTTGGGTGGAGTTGAGGGTAAAATATTTACGCCGCTTGGTTTATCTTATATTCTAGCAACTTTATCTAGCCTTATGGTCGCTTTGTTTGTAACACCGGCTTTGTCGATGTATTTACTGGGTTCTTATGTATTTTCTAACGCTCATGAAACCAGGCTCATAAACTTTGTCAAAAATACTTATAGTAAAATTTTGAATATAACTTTTAGACACGAAAATATCGTTATTTTAGCTAGCGTACTTTTATTTTTCTGTGCTTTATGTCTTATACCGTTTATGGGTCAGTCTTTTTTACCAGAATTCAAAGAACCCAGTTTAATTATCGGTGCGACAAGTTTACCAGGCCAATCGCTTGAAGCAACTACGCGAATCGGGGCTATTATTGAAGATAAATTATTGTCTAAAAAACTCGTCTCGTCGATTTCGCAACGGGCTGG
>JAJYFO010000115.1 GCA_021785395.1 bacterium
GTTATAATTAAAGGAGCTGGCCTGAATTATCAGAAATTTCCAGCCCAGTCGCTCCAATATAAATTGTTGCTCGAGGTCTGACTTGAATTTGTCTTCGATAAAGTCCTCGTCACCGTCAATTTGCAGGGCTATTTTATGATTATTTACTTCGACGACCAAGTCAATTTCAAAATAACCAACTGGATACTTTGGCCATACTTTGTAGCCTTGGGCCATTAAATTCTTTTCTATTTTTTGGGCAAGTTTTTTGGCTTGGCCAGTATTGGGAGAACTAGCCTGACTATAAACATGGTTTAAAAGTAAATTGCGCAAATCACCGCTCTTTAAATCAAGGTTGGCGTCAAGGCTATGTATTACCCATAACTGTTCGCTAGCTCGGCTGGTGGCAACATTGTAGCGCTGTTTAAAACTGGCCTGGTCTTTTAGGCGAAGAGGCTCTGGGCCAAATGGAACGTCGACCATAGAAAGCATTATAACGTCCCTTTCATCGCCTTGAAAAATGGCTGAATTACCGCATAAAATCTTGCGCTGCTCGTATTCAACGGCCGGCACGTAGTGGCGTAATAGTTTTTCAATTTTATTGGTCTCATCATTGCCCAATAATGAAATTACCCCAAAAGATTTATTATCATAGGCTGGCGTATCCAAACAGGCTAGAATTAGCGCTGTAATAGCGTAACATTCGGCTTCGTTTACATTGTCAACCGATAAATCTTCTGCTTGTGCTGCGACTTTAATCCCTACTAATGGTGGCTTTATATTAACGAGGCTGGAGTCTTTTAAAGGCTTAATTTTACCTTCATAACATAATTTATTACTAAAATCGATGATTTGGGGCAGGCAGCGAAAATGCTCTTTAAGGCATAGAGCTACAGGGAAAGCCTGACGGGCGATGTCGTAAATAGATGTTTTACCGTCGTAGAGAACCTTGTTGGGTATTTCATCGAGATAAGTATCGATTAGCCTGTTTAACGTATCGATTTCTTGGCCAACAGCCGACGGGCTAATTTGTTCGTGGTCGCCTACTATTATACAGTTTTTGGACATATATAGGCTTAGCATGGCGTTTAGGTCGCTTTGACTGGCTTCGTCGATGATTAAAACGTCAAATTTAGTATTGACTATATCGAATGTATCGGCAATCCGTGATAACGGCATAATCCAAACTGGTACAGCCTGTTTACACATTGTAAGCAAGCGATTGGCTTCGTTGCGCAGTTGATTTACCCTTTTACCAAAGCCTTTACCAATTTTACGAGTTATGTCGTACCAGCCAATTAGAGCCTGTCTTTGTTCGCCGGAAATATTGGTTACAATATGCGACCAGGTTTTTAGTTCTACCAGTTTTTCGGTCGTCTTAATTAATTCGTTTTGGTAATTGGACAAATTTGTCTGAAGGGTATTGATATCATTTTTAGCCAGTTTATTAAAAGCAGCGTTCAGAAGGTTGTAATTAACGGCTTTTAAAAAATCTAGGTCTTTATTTTCGGTATTAAAACTACGGTTTTCAATTGCGGTTGAAAAATCAGGGGCGATTTGTTTTAATTTATTTAGTAATTCGTTGCGTTTTAGATATTTATCGTTTAGCTTAAAGACGTCAAGAATCTTATGGTAGGCTAATTGGTATTGATTGGCTTCAAAAGTGTCGATGGCGTCGACTAGGTTATCGACATATTTAGATTGGCCAATTTTAAAATGAGAAAGTAAATTATCTTTAGTCTGGATTATATTTAACTTGGCTTTTTCCAGTTTAATCTGGTTAATTAGGTTATTTATATTAGGCAGGATAAAAAATTCTAATTGGTCTTTTAATTGTATCAATAATTCATTGGCTGGTAGATTATTTTTCAATTCAATTGACTCATAATTTAGACCAAGGTCTTTTAAGCAGGTAATTAGTGGTTCGTATAATGAAAATTGCCAACCAAGGATGTTTTTAATGTTTTGCGTAAATTCGATTAAAGAATTTTCATGATAATCAACCGGCCTAATTTTAAGATTATAAGTTTCTATCAACCGGTTAAACCAGTTTTTTATTGTTTCTTTTTGGCTAAGAACTTTAGCATAGTCTGAAAGCAAACGGAAATCTTTAAGGTTTTGGGGTTTATTGCTATCGATCCAGACTGAATTAATTACATTGCGCCACCTGGGTTTTAAAAAGGGGGTTAAAAAATTAATTTTATGGTCGTTTTCGAGGTATTGGGTTATCTCTTCTAAGACTGTTATATTTTTATTAAAATTAAAATTCTCACTAAAGCGTGGGTTATGGCTTATTATCTGACTTTCAAGTTGATTATATTTGTCCAGATTGGCGTTAGCGCAATTAATAAAATCGTCCAGTGGTTTTAAGTTAAGGTTAGATTTTAAGCCTTGGGTAATTTGGTTTTGAATGTCGCTGTGGCTATCGTTAAAAATTTTGAGCAATTGGTTTAAATAGTTTTTGGCCTGGTTTACTTGAAGTAATTTTCCGTCTAATTCGGCAATATTATAAACGGTCAGAAAATAGCTGCAATCGTCAAGGTTAAAATTATCACTGAGCGTTTTTAAGGAAGCTACGGCCAGGTTAAAGTCTTGTGGATTGGGTAAAATTTTGGTTATTTCGTCTTTTTCGTTTAAAACTACTTCGCAATCATTCGATATGGTCTCGTTGAGTGACAATAATTCCTGAAACTCGCTTTGAGTGAATTTAGTATTGGTCAGGTTATTTAGGTCGATCGGGCCATTTATATAACTAAGGCTTTCCTCGTATTCGTTTAAATAGGCAGCTGCGTTTGGCAGTTTGATACTTTGACCGTTAAAGCTCAATTCACCGTATTCGCTTATTCTGGCGTTATAAATGGCTTTTTTTGTTTCGGTAATATTGTCGATTAATAAATTTCTACTTTGGTCTAGGATATTAATTTCGTTAAGCAAAATTTCTGTTTTGCCGCTATAAAGGCTTATTTTATCTATAATCGCCGATATTGACTCGCTTAATAAGTTACGCGAGTCAATGTCGTTATTGAGTAAACTCACACACAATGGCTGAAGTTTATCGACGACTTTGCTGCGAATGACTTGCAGAGCCTTGGCTGTATGCGCTGTTACGAGAACGGTTTGGCCTTGCGATAAAAAATGACCTATCAAATTGGCAATAGTATGGGTTTTCCCAGTCCCTGGTGGGCCTTGAATTAATACAGCGCTATTGGCCTTTAAATATTCTATTATTTGAATTTGTTCAATATTATACGGCTTTGTCAATAGAACGTCTTTTAAATGGTCGTCTATACTTAGATAATTTAAGTTAAAACCGTTATTAGGCTTTGAACTGTCGTTAACTGTGTGATTTTTTTCGTGGACGCCAATAATTTTTTTTAAAGACTGAGGTAGTACCGAGTCTTTGTTATTTAAGGCGTTGATAATTTTGGCGTAGGTATCAGACAAACGTGATTGACGGTTTCTTATCATAAACACAGGTCGCAAATAAATCACCGGATTGTCATTTATACTTTGGGGTATAGAGTCAATGACCTGGCCTTTTATATCTAGCGTTTGGATAAAAGTTTTGAATATATTTACGTCGATACTTAATATGTTATCGATAGTCTTTATCTCTTTATATAAATCGGTGAATAAATTGCTGTTGATTTCTAGGGCTGGTAGTATATCGGTAAACGATGTCAAAGCTTGTTCATAAAGGTTTATAGAACTCTCGTTAAGAATTAGCTGAAATTTTGGTACCATGGGTATAAATTTTAAAGTTACGGTATTAAATAATAAAGGGTAATTTAATACTTTATGGTCAAGTTTCCAGGCGATAAATCCGTTGGCTACGACTAATTCAAGGTTGTCACCTTCTTTTTGAAGTTTAGCGTATAGCGTATAAAATTTTTCAAATAGTTTATACGCTTCTAATTTGGATTTGGCTTCGTTTAACCATATTTGGCGTATTTCTTGGTATTTGTCTAAAGCTGATTTCTTTTCTGGAACAAAGTCTAGACATTCGCAGTAATCATAATTTCCATTTTGTCTAAGTATAAATTTTTTTGGTATTAATTCACTCACATTTACATCATCGTAGTTAAACTGTAAATATTCTTTTATAAGAGCGTCTGGTTTTGGACAAGGTTTTAATTCAGGACGAATTATTTCAAGAATTACATTTTGCTCTTCGTCAATTTTATTGAGTTTATGGCTACTGGCTAGGTAACTGGCTAGTTTGATATTTTCATCGCTAACCAGAGAATCCAGCCAGGTTAGATTTTCTTCTTCTTGTATATTAGTAGTTATGGGAAAATTTTCGTCGGTCCAGGCTTTAAGAAATTTAAAAATTTTAATAGCCTTTTCATTAGCCGTTAGTTGAGTTTTTGAGGTTTGGGTGATTTCCATTTAAGATCCTTAAATTGACTACATAAATCATGATACTATTATTTCTATAGTCAATCAAGATACTTCTTTTCGATAAAGCCCTAATTTGTCAGCTGACCTAGCAATGGCTATATTTATAAACGGCACTTTGGATATAAAATCTACCAGGTATTTAGGAAATCTTTGGCTGCCAATTTAGATTTTTATAAATTCTAAATTGGTCGATAAGTCTCGACGTTTATAAATCTAAGTTACGATACTAAAGCAACATTAGCAATTCAACCCAGATAGGTATATTACTAAGATTGCCTAGATTTTTTGTTGATTTATAATTATTCTAAATCATTTGCCTTTATACTTGGACGCTGGAGAATAATAAATATTTATTCGTGTACCTGACCCATACTGCTTAACGTGGACGGTTAAATTGGCTCCACTAGGGTCAACGGCAGTTATTAAGCCGTTATTAATTGACTTTATCGTCCACGTAGGCGGAACGAGGTTGTCTTTGTACCATTTATAGACAGTCAAGGCATTTTCTTTGGCTTGATAGTGCATTACGTACCTTGTGCCGTTAGGATCTTTGTCGTAAACATTACCAAATTCAAACTTAGCCTTTCCAGGGTACTTAGGTACACCGGGAATGTCTACTGGCTTAGTTACCGTTGAGGGTTCATAGGCTACTGGATGTTTAGGCGGTTTTTTATTGCCAAAGGCCGGGTTTCTTCCACTAAACTGACAAATACTTTGTGGAACCCACAAGGTATTTGTCATTAAGCAAATTATGGCAACCCTAATTTTGTTATTTATTTTCATACTTATCCTTTCTTAAGTGATACTTATAAATAATTTTAACTCAATTAGCTTAATTGGGCGCCGAAAATACCCCGCCACCATTAGGAATAGTATTATTGTTACTGCTATCGTTCCCAAGGGTTAGTGGCGGCTGTGTTCCACTTATTCCGTTGGTTGCCCCAGAAGGTACAGCTGTCTGGAATTGGACTACACCCAATAAATTGTGGTACCCACTACACGGAATCCAAACGGCAGCATCCATACCAATAATCGAGGCTGTCGACGTGTAAGGCTGGTCGTGATAATTGGCGTCGCCTAAATACTGGGTGTTCATTAAGGACTGTTGCTGTTGGCCTGTGTAATCTTGGGCAACAGGATTCTGGTTCGTTGAATTCGTACTTATAGCCTGGACGTCAACTAAGTAGCCGTCAGCCTGGTAGGCATTTAGATTGCCACTTGATTGTAGCGCAGCTTGTAGGCTAGGAGTAGTCGACAAGCTAGTATTGTTCGTAGCTGTTGTCATTCCCGGAGCTAGGCCATCAACAATGGAGGAGCTTGACTGATCGCTATAGGCAAGTGCATTGTACTGAACTGGTCCGGTTGAATCACAGACAAACATGCCTGTCTGTGGGTTGACGTACAAGAACAGTATATTGCTAGTACCATTTCCACCCATGTCAAAAGTCCCCGCATTGGCCAGAGCCGAGATTACTTCGCCTGGGCTTACACCGGGTTTGATTTCACGGCAGCGCTGGTACACGTTATACAAAGCTGTACCGGCTGTAAGTTGGTTAGAGCTGGTGTTGTTTCCAACTTGATTAAACAGCTCAAGCGGACTTCCTGGAGTAGCGTATAGCGGCGAGCCGCCATTGACTTGGGTTGGCTGACGCATCGGAACTCCAACCGAAGTAGCCGTCCCATTTGACTCCATCTGGGTTAAGTATAGGCCAGAAGAAACACCAGGAGAAGTTACCACAGCCGTTTGACTGGAGCTATAGTACGATGGCTTTTGCATCAATAAGCTGGCCTTCATGTACTCAACCGGGTTGTATTTTCCACTAGGTGCTGGTCCTTGTTGCGTATTGCGGTTATAATTACTTTCCCACGTCTGTAATTGGGTTGAGCAAATACTCGTTGGATCTGGTGGGTTGTAATTATTCGGTGAATAGCATTGACCAGCGTTAGAAGTTATGCCCTGTAGGTCGGATTGCGATGCCGGGTTATTAACCGCAGAACCTTTGCGCATGTAATAATTACCATTCGAGTCGGCGGCACCAGCGGCCCAGTTAGAATTTATACTGGGTGGGTAGGCAACCGGTGGGTTGAGGGAGTTAAGATATTTTGTAGCATTGCTGTCGGGACTAGGATAGTATTGAATCGGTACGGTAGTGGTAGTAGTGGTACCGTTGGCTGCAGTAGTAGTTGTAGTGGCTGTTTGTGGTCCGGCAGCTACAGCGTTATTGTACGTAGCCCAGGCTGGTACAGCGCCAGCTTGAGTCGTGAACACACCGTTATTAGACTGGGTAATACCGGGTGATCCGTACAATTCGTTGTTGAAAATGTCGTTAGAACCATCGGTCACCATATTTCCACCTGGTGGGTTTAGTCCGGGTAAGTTTTCTAAGCGTATAAAGCCACCGGGTATTTGCATTGGATACTGTCCAGCCATTGTCTGGATAGCGCTGGTTCCTTGGCCGCTGGCTACATTAGCCGAAGGACAACCAACGACTGCACAGGCCATAGAAGACGCCAGGTTTTGCATGTTAGCTACGTTCTGATTGGCCTGTCCTGAAGCCTGGAAAGCGTTGGGTGGAATGCTCGAAGTAAGTGAGCTTGTCACAACTGGCGAGCTCTTTGTCTGTTGTTGGAAGTCGTATTTAGACACCAAATGAGGCGGCGTGAAAGGTACTATTGGCACAAGAGCTGGAGCGTTACCAGGGATGAAAGGCAAATTTGTATAGCCTGGTAAATAGCCAGGAGCCCCCGAACCGGATTGGTATTTAGGTGCGCTCGAACCGGTTTGTAAAGGTGCTCCGGTCAAAGGTGGATTTAGGCTGCTGGTAAAACCCGAATAAGACCCGCTTGGCGACGTTGTACTGGGGTTAAAAGTCAAGGAGCTAGCTATACTCCCTTGGCTGCCAAAAAATGGGGGGGTAGTAGGCACAACTAAACTAGCTAGCGAACCTTGGAAATTATTGTTTTTATTGCCAGCATAAAAATCGTCAGGGTTTCCTTGAGAATCGACGCCGCTAAAGTCGTTGATTAGGTCTTGGGGTATATAAATGTTAGACGCTAGTCCATTACGCATATACCCAGTCGAGGAATTAACGTAATTAATACTATTGCCTGAACTAGAATTAACCATCGAAGCGTTGTTTAAATTAGAGATTTGATTAAACGAATTTTGTTGGAAACTGTTACCGGTTGACGGATTTAACTGACTAGTTAAAGCCGTACCGACAGTTTTTACAGCGTTCCATACGTTGCTAGTGTTATTGGTTAGCAATTGCTTGTTAGCCTGCATTGCTAATGTGTTGATACTTACGATCATAGCCTGACCCACTAATCTGTTGTAGGTCAGTAAGTTTATCTGATTGCTGTTAGGCGGGTCGCTTAATGGGCCAAACTGATTGACTTCACTCGACCCAAGACTAGCCAAATTAACGGTTACCCTGGTACTGGCGCGTCTGGCTATGCCAAGAGTGCCGCCGTCTACGCCGTCAGCTACCTCTTTTCCAGCACCAAACATACGTGATATATAATAGAAGGCTACGCCCAGCATTATAATCACGAGTAGACTAATGGCTACTATGGCCATCGTCGATCCGTGTTTATTGCGTATTTCTTTCATATTTGATATTCTCCTGATTAAAAAATTTAACTTGGTAAACGCACTGATGAATTGAGAATAAAGAATGGGGGGGATTTAATAGGTCAAACGGTTACTAAAAATTCATAATATTAAATTGCTTTAATATTATTTTTCCACATTTAAAATAATTAATGTTGAATTTTTGTGAAATTTAATATTAAATTTTAAATTTATTTAATCTTTGCTTTAAGAACTGAAATATGCTTTTTAACTTCTTTTGACGGTAATTGGCTAAAAAAGTTGGCGATTTCTGCGTCTAAATTTTGCATTAATCTAAGTGCATTCTCTGACTGTGCGTCGGTCAAATGAGATAATGTTAGAAACAACGCGATTTCGACGTAACCCTAGCTAATTTGAGATGTTCAATAACACTTGTCTGCTTTATGAGTGAAGTCCAGGTTCTACGACATGGCTTGGGCCAGTGGACCAGGCGGAGCTATTGAGTTGCGGTTAGTACTGGGAACCTGTTCGGCTTCAATTGCCCATACGTAGAGGCAAGCGTAAAAGGCACAGCGTAAATAGATTGTAAGAGCCGCAGAGCCTACTACCAGAGAAGCCCACATTACTACAGACCCAACAAATGCCAATGACTGAAGCTGTGGATGGTTAAAATACATGCTTAAAGCGCTTATGCCAGCCATAACCATAATGAAAAAATTCATAATTTTACATAGGCCCTCAACTTCAACCTCACCAAAGCCGATTGTAATAATATTGCCTTGGGCAATTTGGTCGGCTCGTTTCATCGCATCCCAGAACGAATTACCTTCTATAATGATGGCAGGTAAAATTAAGTGTCCGGCCATGGTCCAGAATACTT
>JAJYFO010000012.1 GCA_021785395.1 bacterium
TAAACTATACCCTGATACCAAAATATTCTGCATGGGCGAAAGCACGGGCGGGCATTTAACTATTCGCTTTGGCAGCCTCCATCCAGAATTATTTAGCGGTTTAATAATTTCTAGCGCGTCGATGAAAACGAAAATCCCCAAATTTCCGCTATTAATTTCAACCGGTGGACAGATGTTATTTCATCCTTTAAGCGAAATTAACCTAACCAAATTTATTGGTTCAACCATGTCGGAAAATCCCAAAACAGTCGTGGAAAGAATGCACGACCCGCTTGGTCGTAATTTTTTAAGCATCGAAGAAATAAGTAAATATTTGTACTTGAGCGCTAAAACCAAGCCCTATGTAGCGAAAATCAAGCCGACTATGCCGGTATTAATTTTGCAAGGTGATATAGATTCGATATACGTTCCTACCGGGTCTAAAGCGATTGCCAAGTCTTTGAAATCAACCGATAAAACTCTAAAAATGCTTCCTAAATGTGGTCACGTTTTATTAGAAACCAGTTATATAAATCCCCTTACAGCCCAGTCTGTCTTAAACTGGTTAAATCAACACGTCGAAAATGATTTAACCAAAAATATAACTAAAGATGAAAATATAACTAGTAACAGTATCGGTGAAGACAATAAAAATTTAAAAGAAGGTGAAAAAAATGATTAAAACAAAAATGGTCGATATTAACGTTAAAAACGATTATCAAGGCTATTTTAGCACTTCAATCGAGCAAAAAGGACCTAACCTTTTACTAATTCAAGAGATTTTTGGTGTCAATAACCATATTAAAAGTGTCGCTGATACCTACGCTAAACAAGGCTACAACGTTCTGGCTCCAGATTTATTCTACAAGCTTAAACCAGGATTTACCTGCGGTTATTCGCAAGACGATATGTCCGAAGCCTTTAAATTATATAGCCAGTTCGATATAGATTCTGGTGTAGCCGACTTACAAGAAGCCGTAAATTATTTAAAAAACCTACCCACTTCTAACGGCAAAATTGCCGTACTAGGCTTTTGCCTGGGCGGTACTATGAGCTATCGCCTAGCGTGCCAGTCAAACGACATTGACGCAGCTGTTAGTTATTATGGTGGCGGAATTGAAAATTATTTAGACCTTGGCAAAAACATAAAATGCCCGATTATATTCCACTACGGGTCTTTAGACAAACATATACCTTTGAGCAGCGTTAATAAAGTAGAAAATCTAATCAAAGACAAAAACGCCTGCAAAGTTTATATATACAACGCCGACCATGGTTTTAACTGCGACGAACGCGGCAGTTATAACAAAATATCTGCCCAGGTAGCTTTTGAAAGATCGCTTACTTTCTTGCAGCAGATAATAGGGCCAGACTACGATTTAAACAGTATTTGGGAAGACCATACCCAATACGAATTTACCAATTTTGACGTCGAGGCAACCCTAGCTACAATGACGCCAGACGCCATCGTCAACCATGTGCCAACATTAACTGGTGGTTTGGGCTTAGACGAATTAAAGAATTTTTATACTAAGCATTTTATAAAACATATGCCGTCTGATACCAAAATTAATGTTTTAAACAGGACTATCACCAGTCATAAAATTATCGATGAAATGATATTTAGTTTTACACACGATTCAGTCATTGACTTTATGCTACCCAACGTAAAACCAACCGGTAAATATGTAGAAATTGCGATGGTAGCCGTAGTGACTTTTGAAGGCGATAAGATAGCTATAGAAAACGTTTACTGGGACCAAGCCAGTGTTTTGCTTCAACTGGGTCTAATAGAGGCGTCTAAACTGCCTGTAGCCGGGTCTATAAGCGCCAAAAAAAGAATAGATAAAAATTTTAAGAGCTAACAATATAATAAAATTTGGGTTTTAAATTTATCACCCAATTCAATTAAGACGCTAGCTTTACTCGCTAATGTGGCTAGTGTAGAGAATTATGAGTTAAATTTAAACATAAAATGCTATAAACAAATGATTAAGTTACAGCCAGGCAACCAAAAATTTATTAATTCTCAAGCCTACTATTTAGCCTTAAACCATGATTATAATTCAGCCCTAAAACACTATAATTTAAGCCTAAAAATACGACCTCATGACCCGTTTACATTAGCTAAAATAGCATATCTATACAAGTTAAAACATAATTACGAAGAATTTAATAAATACCGCAAATCTGCCCTAGAATCAGCTGAAAACAATAAATATAGCGATAAAAACATAGCCTATTTAAAAAATAATCTTTTGTCACACCTTTAAAATTTTCTATAGAATTATTAAGTAATACTAGCATGAGCAAACTGAAAATTAAACTTTAATAGCTAGTATCCATAAAGTAGGAAGCTAGAAGGATCCATATTTGTAATGCCAATACCAAAATATTCTTTAAAAGGTCACTAACTACCGATAGCCTACCAAATAACAGCCAGTCCTCAAATTATCAAATACCAAATCAGAAGTCTCCAATTCAACTGTCTCTAATTCATCCGTATCCAAACTAGCCGAATACAAACCAGCCAATTTCAAATAATCCAGCTCAAAACCAGCCAAACTTAAACTTTTTAAATTAGATTCAACTTTTAGTTAACTGCAGAGTAAAAAATGCGTCGTAGTTGACCTTATGGAGTAATCTCTTTAACAATTTTTTCGACATCGGCCTTTATTGCATTATACTCTGACTTAACGTCATTTTTGACGGCATCTTCCATAATTTCAGGTGCGTATATAAGAGCGTTTTTATCAGCCATGGAAACGCTACTGGGATTATCGGGATTCACATAATGGCCAAGTAAAACATTTAAGGCATTTGTGTTTTTCCCTTTCTTAGCCTGTCCACCTTCGTTAATATTAAAATCTTCGTGACTACCCATAATGACACCTCTACAAATAAAGAACATTCTAGGTTCAACGTACCCAAAATTTAAACCTGTCAAACGGCTAAATCACCTTAAAAAAATCTAATATTTAACTTTAAAAATCTAAAAGACAAGTAAATGTAATATAATGGTTACCCGTATGACACATATAGCAATTATTAGTGCTTGCCAAACTGTCTTAGACTTTGTTCAATAAAATTTAAACTTGAGTAATATATTATGAGTAAAAAATCCAATATACTAAATCCGCAGATTATAAACATAGAAACAGGGCTAGAAACCCATAAACTTGATACCATAAAAAAGTTCCCGGTCAAGGCTAATTTAGCTAATTATCAACCCCTTTACGATACGTTTAACTATGACAAATCGTTATCCGACGAAATAATTTATTACGCCGACGGTAGCCTAAATGTCGCCTATAACGCTATTGACCGACACCTAGTCAACGGACGTAAAAACAAAGTAGCCATTTATGCCATCGACAATAGCTTAGCTGTAAAAAAATATACCTACAACGATTTATTTATACTAAGCAACCAGGCTGCAAATGCCCTAGTTAAGCTCGGCGTAAAAAAGGGCGACAGGGTATTTATTTTCTTACCTAGAATCATCGAGACTTACGTTATAACCCTGGCTCTGGCTAGAATTGGAGCCATTGCCGGTCCATTATTTTCAGCTTTTGGCCCTGACGCCCTTAAAGACAGGCTATTAGATAGCGGCGCTAAGGTCATCGTCACTGATACCAATCTTAAACCCAGGCTAGAAAGTATCAAAAAAAACTTACCTGACCTTGAATCTATTGTCGTAGTGGGCGGTAAAACAGCCGAATTGGATAAAAACGAATACGCTTACGCTGAAATTATAAGCAATCAGCCCAAAACTTTCAACAACTGTCACTTAAAGCCAGAAGACCCTTTGTACATGCTTTATACGTCTGGAACGACGGGTAAGCCCAAAGGCGTCGTTCATGTCCAAAATGACCTTAAATGCCAGCATATGACGACAAAATGGGTACTCGACCTACAAGAAGACGATATTTACTGGTGTACAGCTGATCCAGGCTGGGTTACTGGCATGGTTTACGGTATTTATGGACCGCTAAGCAATGGTGCCTCTGTTGTCTGTTTTGAACCTGGTTTTAACGCCAAAGCCTGGTTCAAGGTATTAGAAGATTTACAAGTAACCGTCTGGTATACTTCACCCACAGCCTTAAGAATGCTTATGAAAGAAGGTTTTAATCTTGTCAAAGAATATAATTTAAATGCCTTAAGACACATTCTAAGCGTCGGAGAACCTTTAAACCCTGAAGTCATAAGGTGGGGTATGGAAGTGTTTAACCTTCCCATCCACGATAACTGGTGGCAAACCGAAACCGGCTCGCAAATGATTAGTAATTTGCCTTGCCTGCCAATCAAGCTTGGTTCCATGGGTAAGCCTTTACCCGGAATTTATGCCGCTATCGTAGATGATGAAGGCAATGAACTTGAGCCCGGGCAAATCGGTAAACTAGTGCTAAAACCGGGTTGGCCTTCGATGTTTAACAGTTTATGGCGCGACGTCGAAAGGTATGACGAATATTTTAAAATAAAAAATTGGTATTTTACCGGTGACAACGCCTGGAAAGATACCGACGGGTATTTTTGGTTCATCGGTCGCAGCGACGACGTAATCAATACATCAGGCCACAGGGTTGGTCCATTTGAAGTAGAGTCAGCTTTGCTCGAACATGAATACATTGTTGAAGCTGGTGTCATAGGTATTCCTGACGAAGAACGTGGCGAAATAATTAAGGCTTTTATCGTCCTTAAAGATGGTATCAGTGAAAGCGAAGAAGTTTTAAAAGACATCAAAGACTTTATAAAAAAACAACTAGCCTTTCACGCTTACCCAAGGTTAATAGAAGTGCGCGATAAATTGCCTAAAACGCGCTCGGGTAAAATTATGCGGCGATTATTAAAAGCGCAAGAATTGGGTCTTCCGCAAGGTGATTTGACGGGTCTAGATGACTAAAAATAACAAAAATACTACTCAATTTAAAATTTTTATAAATATCAAAGAAAAGGCAAAACAATGAGCGTTACTGAATCACAATTAATCGACAGACTCCCACCTCAGTCGCTAGAGGCTGAACAGGCTGTGCTTGGAGCTCTTTTAATCAGCGAGGATGCTTTGCCCAAGGTTTTAGACCATTTACAAAGCGAGTTTTTCTATAAAAAATCGCACCAGTTAATCTATTCAAGCATGCTCGACCTATACGAAAACCATGACCCGATCGACATGGTCACCGTATCCGAAAATCTTAAAAACAAAGGTTTGCTCGAACAGGTAGGCGACCGTAAATACATAAGCGAACTAGCCTATCAAGTTTCTACATCAGCCAATGTTGAATACTACGCTAAAATTGTCCAGGAAAAAGCCACATTGCGTAGTTTAGCCAAAGCCGGGTCAGAAATTGCCTCTTACGCCTATGATACCAATGACGCTGACGAAGCCTTAGATAAAGCCGAACACGTCATCTTTACCTTGGCACAAAGACGCAATATGCAGCAATTGGTTCATATTAAAGATGTCGTCGAAGATTCATTCCACAAAATAGAAGAGCGCTGGGAAAACCGTGATTCTTTATCGGGTTTAAGTTCAGGTTTTTACGACTTAGACGCACTAACGTCGGGTTTCTAACCGTCTGATTTAATTATTATAGCGGCTCGACCATCTATGGGTAAAACCGCTTTCTGTCTTAATATTGCCCAAGAAATCGCCTGCGACCGAAAAATACCGGTAGCTGTGTTTAGCCTAGAAATGTCCCGCGAACAGCTGGTTCAACGTATGCTCTGCGCCGAAGCGCAAGTCGACGCTGGCAGAGTTAGGACGGGTCATTTACACACTAACGATTTTACCAGATTATCTCATGCCATGGGTAAATTGGCTGAGGCACCAATTTTTATCGACGATTCGGCCTTGATAAACGCCTTAGAAATAAGGGCCAAAGCCAGGCGACTCAAGGCTGAAATGAAAGGTTTAGGTTTAATAATTATCGACTATATTCAATTAATGCAAGGTCGAAAGCAATCCGATAACCGCGTCCAGGAAATTTCGGAAATATCGCGTGGTTTAAAAACTCTAGCCCGTGAGCTTGAGGTTCCGGTAATAGCCCTATCGCAATTATCTAGAGCCGTAGAAGCCAGACAAAATAAACGCCCGATGCTTTCTGATTTGCGCGAATCTGGCGCCATCGAACAAGACGCCGACATGGTCATGTTTATCTACCGTGACGAATACTATAACGCCGACACCGAAAAACGAGGCGAAGCTGAAATTATCATAGCCAAACACCGCAATGGTCCAACTGGCACAGTTGACCTTATCTTCCAGTCGAATATAACTAAATTTGTGAATAAGTCCCAGGGCTAATTAATGTCGGTTAAAGCTAATAATTACCTAACTGGAAAACTAGGTGAGAAATTAGCCGCAATGTATTTGCAAGCCAAAGGGTATAAGATAATTCAAACTAATTATCGCTCTAATCGATTTTGCGAACTCGACATTGTAGCCAAAAACAAAGATGATATCTATGTTTTTATAGAAGTAAAAACCAGGTTTAACGATTTAAAAAACATTAGTTTTAATGGCTATGATGAGATAAATAAATTAAAAATAAAAAAATTGATTTATGGTATCAATAGTTACCTAGCTAATATGACTGATAATATGCAATCTAGCGCCCAATTAGACGTAATCGTTATTTATATAAGCAAATCCGATTTTGAAGCTTTAAAAACAAAATACGCTAATAGGAGCGACCGCGATTTTTTAGCGGCTGTAAATAAAATTGCCACGATAAACCATCTTGAAAATATTTCGATCGATTTGATTTAATAGTAAATTCGATAAATTTTGGCTCGAAATCTAAAAGAGCCCGAAAATAATTTCAGGCTCTTTTATTAAATAAAAAAACAATAAAACTAAAAGTAATTATTCGCTCAAATTAAGCCAGACACTTTTAATGTTACTGTACAGTTCAATCGAGTGCTTACCCAATTCACGTCCATAACCGCTCATTTTATAGCCACCAAAAGGCATGGCTGGGTCAAAAGTGTTATAGCAGTTGATCCAAATTGTTCCAGCTTTAATGAGACTGGCTAAACGATGGGCTTTCTTAACGTCTCGCGTCCAGACAGCACCAGACAAACCGAATCTAACCGCATTTGCCTGTTCAACTACGTCGCTTAAACCATCGAATGGTATTACAGCTAAAACTGGACCAAAGACTTCTTCTTGGGCGATTCGCATGTTGTTCTTGACGCCTTCGAATACGGTTGGCTTGACGAAATAACCTTTGTTCAAATCGCTTGGCGTAGTGCCACCACACATAACTTTAGCACCTTCGCTTTTAGCTATGTCGATGTAACTTAGAATCTTGTCTAAATGTTCACGCGAAACCTGTGGTCCTATATGCGTTTTTTCGTCCATACCGTTGCCTTGGCGCATTTTATTGATACGTTCGTTAAGCTTGGTTAAAAATTCGTCATGAATCGATTTTTCCAAAAATAATCTAGACCCAGCGCAGCAAACTTGACCTTGGTTAAAGAAAATACCAGTAATAGCACCTTTAACCGCCGCATCGATGTCGCTATCGGCAAAAACTATATTAGGAGCCTTGCCACCCAATTCTAAAGAAACCCTCTTTAGATTGCCTAAAGAAGCCTTTAAAATTTCCTTACCGGTTTTATCTTCGCCGGTAAAAGCGACTTTGTCAACGTCCATATGGCTAGCCAACGCTTCTCCAGCCGAATTAGGGCCAAAACCGGTGACAACATTTATGACACCATCGGGGAAACCAGCTTCCATAGCCAGCTCAGCCATTCGCAAAGCTGTAAGCGGGGTCTGTTCGGCTGGTTTTAAAACCAGGGTATTGCCACAAGCTAAGGCTGGACCTAGTTTCCAGGCGGCCATAAGCATTGGGAAATTCCAGGGTATAATTTGTCCAACGACACCAACTGGTTCTCTTAGAGTATAGGTAAAGAAGTCATTGTTGACGTTGGTCGTTTCACCTTCAAGCTTAGTACACCAGCCAGCGTAATACCTAAACGTTTCCATAGTCTGGACGACATCAACGTAGCGCGATTCTTTGATCGGCTTGCCGTTATCGAGGGTTTCTAGCTCAGCCAGTTCATCGGCGTGTTTTTCGATTAAATCGGCAAATTTATACAGTAAATGACCGCGTTTAGCAGCACTCATCTTACGCCATGGGCCATTTTCAAAGGCGTTACGGGCTGCTTTAACAGCCATGTCAACATCTTGACTGCCGCCTTCGGGAATAGAAGCCAAAACTTCTTCGGTAGCTGGGTTAATAGTGGTAAAAGTCTTGCCCGATTTGGCGTCGACAAATTTGCCGTCTATTAGCATTTTCTTGGGTTTAGCTAAAAATTCTTTACACTTAAGTTCTTTCGTTTGTACTGCGACCACGGTTTAATCCTCCGATTCAAAAACAATTTATAGACAACAATTCCTAAGAATTTATCATTATTGTATTATCTGACAAATTTTGGGGTTTCTCTATAAAATTAAGCTTAGTCTAATTATCTCGTGCTATCCAATTGAGAGCCAATCACTTGACAGCCGGGTCTCTTGTTTAAAATTAAAATATCTTTATATTAATAGATTATTTCATTTGCCAATAGGGTCTGGAATTAATTTTATAATTGTCGAAAAGCCAATTGACTCTTTGTCAATGAACATGAGCTTAAACATAAAGTTAACTGACTTTAAGACAGCGAATTTATAATTAAACTTATAGTTGACTGGCCTAAAGACAATAAATTTATGACCCTAAATTTAATTTGCTCAAAGACAACATGATTAAGGAAAAACTATGAAGTTAAAAGTAATTATTCCCCTATTGATTCTAAGTATAAGCTCAAATCTTGGTTTTTGCAGCAACGCAACAACTGAAGACAAGTCTAATTCAACCAGTGAAGAAAAATCAGAAAATCACGTCAAAATCGATAAAAAACTTGCCACAAAAAAATACCAAATTGCCTCTATGCTCTATTTTAACGGTAATGTTGAAGGGGCGATTAAAAAATACAACGAGGCTTTAAAATACAACCCTGATATGTGGCAAATACACCTTCAACTAGCCCAGATGTACCTTAAATCGGGTCACCTCAATAAAGCCAAAGTCGAATGCGAAGAATTGATTAAAACCAAACACAACGAAAAAGAAGCCTATATAATGCTGGCCAACATCGACAAGTCGCAGCAAAACCTCAACGCGGCGATCAATGACTACGAGAATGTAATTAAATATGGTGGCAATAAAGGCCAAATGCATAACATAATAGCGCTTATGTACCTGCAGAACAGCCACTTTGACAAAGCCCTTGAATTTTCCAATATGGCTATAAAAGAAGAACCTAAGTCTAAAGAAGCAAGGCTATGCCAAGCGGCCATTTATTTCAAGAAAAACGAAAAA
Source organism: bacterium (assembly GCA_021785395.1). Lineage (GTDB taxonomy): Bacteria > Cyanobacteriota > Vampirovibrionia > Obscuribacterales > JAKAZS01 > JAKAZS01. The sequence goes on from JAJYFO010000012.1 coordinate 9,348, forward strand.
GCTAAAGCTCTTGAAATAATCGACGAGGCCATTAAAGAAAACAAGGTCTTCCCTGATGGGTACAATTTAAAAGGCGATATTTATTTTGCCGATGAGAAATACGATAAAGCCATAGAAGAATACCAAGAGGCTATTAAACAAAAGCCCAATTTCGTACAAGCCATATGCTCACTTGGCAATACTTATTTTAAACTCAATCAAACAGATAAAGCGATGGAAGAGTTTAAAAAAGCTTTAAGCATTAATCCCCAAGACAAAAATACTTTGTTCGCCTACGCTATAGCTTTAGAAAAAAACAACAAAATAAACGATGCTATCAGTGAATTTGAAAAAGGTTTATTACTCGAAACCAACCCGAAAGTAGCCAGTCAAATCAGAGGTCATATCGACCAGTTAGAAGGAATTCAAAACTGTAATTTGGCTCGCCCCATACCTAAATTAAGCCCCGAAAAGCAAAAAGAAATCGACGACATAATGAATAGCACCACATTAAAAAAGCCGTGTTATGAAACCCCCAAACAGATAATGGAAAAAAACAAGCCAAACTTAGTTTTACCCCAGTAAGGCACCAAGAACTTAGGGCTAAAGCCAGTTTTAGAATTATTATCGCCTAGCCCAAAATTGTCGACTATATTTCGCCTCGAAATTGCGCACTAATCATTCACAACTTAAGCTAATCGGCTTAAGCTGCGATAACTTAAGGCTTCTGCAATATGCTTATAATTTATATCGTCAAAGTCTTCTAAATCGGCTATTGTTCTAGCTACTCTAATAATTCGGTCAAAAGACCTAGCCGACAGCCCAAGGCTGTTTACTGCCTTGGCCAACAAGCCTTGACAGTCTTTGTCAATTTTGCAAAACTGCTTTAATTTTTGTCCGTTTAATTCACTGTTATAAATTATATTATTTTCACCGCACCTATTTATCTGTCTTTGCACAGCCTTTAACACCCTGGCTAAAATACTTTGCGACGACTCAGCCAGTTCGTCACAAGCTAAATCGTTTTCAGCTAATCTTGGCACACTTACGTGCAAGTCGATGCGGTCCAGAAACGGGCCAGATAACTTATTCCAGTATTTCTGAGCCTGGGTAGGAGAACAGTTACAGTATTGTACAGGGTCGCCTTTAAACCCGCAAGGACAAGGGTTACAAGCAGCTATCATTAAAAAATTAGCTGGATAGTTAAGCGTCTGATTGGCTCTGGTTATGATTATATTTTTATTTTCCAAAGGCTGGCGCAGATTATCTAGAACCGACCTAGAAAATTCGGTTAATTCGTCCAAAAACAAAATTCCCATATGAGATAGCGAAATTTCACCTGGTTTTGGCCTTGACCCGCCACCGATTAGACCTGGAACCGAAGTACTATGGTGCGGTTGACGCAAAGGTCTTTTGTCAATTAATTTGCCTGGTTCTTTTAATAGCTGGGCGACAGAATATAATTTTGTAACTTCGATAGCCTCATTAAAAGTTAATGGTGGCATAATTGTCGCTATTGATTTAGCTAGCATAGATTTACCAGACCTCGGTGGACCTACCAACATAAGGTTGTGTCTTCCGCTGGCAGCTATTTCCATAGCTCTTTTGGCAAACTGCTGACCTTTTATATATTTAAAATCAGATTCGTCGTCGGCGCAACCAAGACTATCATAAAATTTTTCCCTGGGAAATTTTACGATAGGTTCTACGGTATCAGTTTCGTTGACCAATTTAATTACATCGATTAAATGTTTGATACCATAAATATTTACATCTTCGATATAGGCTGCCTCATAAGCCACTTCATAAGGTACAACCAGATTTTTAGCACCGCTATTTTTACACGCTATGGCCAAAGACAAAACACCCGGAATCGGTTTCAAGCTTCCGTCAAGGCCAAGCTCGCCAGCGAACCAGAAATTATTTAATTTATTGACACTTAGCATTTTTGTCGACGCCAAAATCCCCACAGCTATGGGCAAGTCGTAAGCTGGTCCTTCTTTGCGCAAATCAGCCGGAGCCAGATTTATAACCCATTTTTTACCCGGCGGTATTAATAAGCCGCAAGATTTTATGCTTGACTTTACCCGTTCTTGCGATTCGCGTATAGCCAAGCCCGGTAAACCGACAATTTGCATTTGACCAAGACCATTGACACAGTCGATTTCGACTTCGATTAAATTAGCATCAACTCCATTTAAACAGCCCGATAAAACTTTTACATACATAGAACTAACCCTCCTAAAAATCGATCTACTATTTATATAGATCGTAAAATCAGGAAAAAAGTTCTAAAATTTATTTCACTTGGCTTCTTGATTTTATTGGCGTTAGCCAATTATTAAATTTATTTAATTCACCATGACAGGTTTTAATGTATAAATCCTGGATTTTCCTGGTTAAACTGCCAACTTTTTCGTCGCCAATTTTTCTATTATCAACGCTTAAAACAGGCATTATCTGGGCTCCTGTCCCGCAGAAGAAAATTTCATCGGCTAAGTACAGTTCGCTGCGGTCTATTGTCCTATCGACAGTCTCGACGTTTAACTCATCTTTGGCTAGTTTAATGACTGTATCGCGGGTAATTCCTTCTAGAATATTGTCAGTAATCGAAGACGTGATTAGTTTATTGTTTTTAACTAAAAATATGTTCATAGCCGAACCTTCACTTACATGTCCGCTTTCGGTTAAAACAATACAATCATCAAAACCACTGGCCATCGCGTCGCCTTTGGCTAAAGCCGTATTGGCGTAGGCGCCGACGATTTTGCCGCGCGCCGGAATAGCGTTATCTTCAACGCGTCGCCAGCTTGACACCTGAACCTTGAGCCCATTGTCAGCGCTAAAATAGGCGCCAAAGGGAATCATAAAAATACTCAAGTCACTGGGGTTATTAACGCCCAAACCCGGTCCAATTTTTTTAGCGCTATTGTAAACACTAGGTCTTATATAGATGTCCTCGCGTAAATCATTCTTAGCTACCATTTTTAAAATTATATCAATAATTTCTTTTTCAGTATATTTAATAGACAAGCGTAGAATTTTAATGTTCTCCAATAGCCGTTTTACGTGTTCAGTCAATCGGAACAAATACATGGTCTCGTGCTTGGCGTTATAATAGCCTCGAATACCTTCAAAAATGGCCGTACCATACATAAAAGCGTGGCACATGATATTAACATTGGCCTGGCCCAAATCTACAAATTTATCTTCGAAATAACAAATATTATCTGCCACGATTATTTTTCTTCCTGTTTTTTAGCTAAATTATCTTTCAAGTATTTTATCCTAAGGGCTATATATTTTTCTCTTGATTTTTCTGGTTCAAGCTGTAAATACATTTCAAACTCATTAACGGCTTTTTGCCATTCTTGGTTACTTTCATAAATATTCCCCAAATCATAGATAGCCTCAGAACACTTGGGATTATCTTTAATCGCCAACTCTAATTCCTTTTGAGCCTTTACGTAGTCGTTGGTTTCTAGATATACTTTAGCCAAACCCAAATGCGGCTCATAACTACCCGGATTCGTGGCAATGAGATTTTCAAATATGTGGCTAGCTTTATCTATTTGCCCCTGGTTCAATTCCTGATAGCCGGATTTAATTTTTTTTAAATACTTTTGGTTCTTATTGGCCAAAACACCATTATTATCAATTAATAAGGATACTATTATCAAAAAAATCGCTAGTTTTTTCTTCATAAGATTGTCTTTCTATACAGTTGGGACACCATTATCTAACCTATTATAGTATACCTTGCAACATCTATACTAAAGTATTTCTTAAGATTTTAGATAATTTCATTTCTAGCATAGCTAAAATATGTAACCCTTAAGTGTGATAGGTCAGTATTTCAGCAAGATGCTTGACTACCCATTAAAGTTATCTAGAAATTCACTCTTTCTGGGGTTTAATTAACCTTCAGGTTTTGCATATAATTAAAGTATCGACAGTGCTTTTAAAGTCAAAATATAAGTTTAATCAAAAAGGGGTGACTATCTATGATAACTAATTTAAGCGTTAATGATTTAACCGCACAAACTTTAGATATTGACACCAGTATTTGTACTTGTGAATATTGTGGCTCTAAAAGCCCTGTAGATTTTAACTTAACCGATTATGAAGATTCGCCAAAGCCAAATAAAGCGTTCTTGAGCGACAGCAAGTCCTGTCAAGAATACCTAATTTATGGTTTTCGTACCCTAATCGGCCGTAACGAAGACAACGGCATAAGGCTAAATGATTCGGGCGTATCGCGCAGTCATGCCATTATTACCAGCAACAACAACAAATACTATATAGAAGATTTAAACAGCAAAAATGGCACATTCGTCAACGGCAAATTATTAAAGGAAAAATGTGAATTAAAGCCCGGTGATTCTGTAAGAATGGGCAACAGTCATTTTGAATTCAGGGTAGAATCGGGTAGTTATCCGGTACTAGCCACTGTAATTGAATTTTCAGCCCATACTAGACATTATTTCCTAGCAGCATAGCATGGCAGCTTAAAATTTGTTAATTTTTTAAGCCGTAAATTAATAAATATTTTCTTTATAATTCATAAACTTTGCCCCTAAAACCTTAAATAATTTGCTAACCTAGTTAAAATTATACGGTGATGGGTTAGCCTAGAATGAAATTAAGCAAGATATTGCTTGTCCGAAAAAAATCTACATACGAAATTCAGGCTCTTGAACATCAAGAAAGTAATTTTTTGTCGTTAATAAAACAAAACCACGAAAGTATCAAAGTCGTACTGAAAGCTCATGAAGAGCATAGTTCAAGCTTAGAAAATATAAAGTTAGTTTTAAACCAGAAAAATATAAACTTTGATTTAGTCGACCGGTCGAGCATAAATCAAAATATATCTGGCTACGATTTAGTTATAAGCGTTGGTGGGGACGGAACTTTGCTTGACGCTAGCCACTATATCCATAATAGTATACCCATTTTAGGTGTAAATTCGTCTATTTCATCGAGTTTTGGTCATTTTTGCCTGGCTGATAGCGCCAATTTTAAATCAGTTCTGGAAAATATAGAAGACGACAAGATTAGTCCTATCAATATCTTAAGGCTAGAATTGTTCATAAACGGCGTTAGTAAAACCGACGTTATCTTAAACGAGGTTCTCATTGCCCATCCTAACCCAGCTGCTACAAGCCGCTATTTAATTAGCGCCAGTAATGATTTTGAAGAACAAAGGTCTTCAGGCGTATTGGTTACTACCCCAGCCGGGTCAACCGGCACCTATAGAGCTTGTGGTGGCGGTGTGCTGCCTATTGACTGCAATAATTATGCCTACCTTGTGCGCGAACCAGGCTTAAGACCTAAAGAAGTATGGCATAATACCGGCTCTAGCCTGGATAAACGGCAAAAAGTTACGATTATTTCCAAAATGCGTCAGGCTATGGCGTACGTTGATGGTCCCCATTTAAATTATCCATTTAATCTAGGCGATGAAATAATAATTCAACCCAGTTCCAAACCATTATATGCTTTTATAGATAGTAAAGTAAATGAGCAATTTAACTAGCCTTGACCATATTGCCTTAAATTTTGGCAAACTCATTATTAATTTAACTAGTTGGCTTAAATTCTCGCAAGGTACGAATTTGCCAGGTAAATTAAGTTTAAAAATTTCGCCCCATTTATTTAAGAACTTAGCCAACGACCAACGTATTATTGCCGTTAGTGGCACTAACGGTAAAAGTACTACCAGTGGTTTAATTTATAACTGTTTACAGGCGAATAATTTAAACGTTGTCCACAACCGACAAGGCGCTAATTTAATAACGGGTCTCACCACGACATTGATTAGAGCAAGTTCTTATAATGGGAAATTAAACTGTGACTACCTGCTTTTAGAAATAGACGAAGCGACTTTACCCAATGTAAGTAATTTAAGCGATATAAAATATCTGGTAGTGACAAATTTATTTCGTGACCAATTAGACCGTTTTGGTGAATTAGATACGACTAAAAAACTGATCGAAAAAGCCATCATTAATTCGCGCATTACCCTTATTTTAAACGCCGACGACCCAAATGTTAGCCAGTTAAAAGACCTTAACAACCCTAAGATTTATTTTGGTCTGGATTCTGACAATATTAAAAGTACTAGCTCGACTAATACAGCCTGTGAATTAGCTTACTGTAACTTGTGCCAGGGTGAAATAAGCTACCATTCTAAGTTCTATAATCAGCTCGGTAACTGGTACTGTAGTAAATGCGATAATAAACGACCCAAGCCCAACGTACTTATAAGTCAATTATCCCAAGTCAGTGACAAAACCAGCGTTACCGTTAAAATTAACGATGCCAACGAATACAATTTTACCTATAATCTTCCTGGGCTATTTAACGCCTATAATATTGCCAGTGCACTAGCCTTATCGCTTGGCCTAAATTTAAATATCAAAGACTGCCTGTCAGGCATTAGCAAGTACAAGTCGATATTTGGGCGGTCGGAGACAATTAAATTAGGCGACCAGAATATAGTCATTCAATTGATCAAAAACCCAGCTGGAGCCAGTTTAGCCCTTGCCTCGATAGATCCTGATGAAGTTCTAATAATCGCCATAAACGACAATTTGGCCGACGGCAAAGATATTTCCTGGCTTTGGGACGCCCAATTTGAACTACTAGCTGGTCATAAACAAAAAATTATCGTGTCCGGTATAAGGCTTTATGATATGGCCGTGCGTTTAAAATATACCAATATTAGTACCAGTGCGATAATTTGTGAGCCGGATCTTACATCCGCCGTCAAACTCGGCCTAAAACTAGCCAACGCAAAGACTAGCTTACGCATTTTACCTACTTATACGTGTCTATTAGAATTGCAAAATATATTTAAGAAACTTGGCTATACGATGAGCGGACTAAACTAAAAATCTAGTTAATAATTTGCTTCGTTAGATTTAGCGATCGTCTTGTTATCGGCATTACTATTGAGGCTCTTTAGTACGGCACTAGAATGGGTACCCGACAAATAACCAATGACACTGCGTGAAAATGCTAACAAACAAGCGTTATGGGTTACCTGGGCGTAACGATAGTTATCTAGGGTAAGACTGGCTTCGTTGTTTAAAGCTAGAACCCGGCTTTGAATACGCTTATCTAACAAAAACTCAGTCTGGATTTTATTTTGTTCAGACCCACCGGTAGACGCTATAAAACCGGTTAAAACGGCCTGTAATATTCCAGGAACAATAAGACCAGGCGCAAAAAAACTAGCTGCGTTAAGCGATGTTTGAACGGTCGAATTGGCTGCTCTTTTAAAGAAAGAAGGATTAGCGTATTTTTCAAACTGCTGCTTTACCTGTTTTATAACCGGGTCGCTAACGACGGCTCCGGTTAATATAGACTTAAGCTTATCCTGGCGGGTAACTGAATCCCATGGCATTTGGTTAAATACGCGTTTATTGATAACCAAATTATTAAAATAATCATTTAGGGTTTTAGAAGCATTTATCGCCTCTTCTTCGCCAACTAAGCCTTTTAGCTTATTTAAGCCGTCATTTAGCAATTTATTCTGCCTTGACTCGTCATTCATTCCCATGGCTTCAGATATTTGCATAAGGGCAGCGACAATATTCTCGTGCATCTGGTCGACCAGTTGCTGACGCCTTAAAGCTGCTATGTAGAGGTCTCGCGTCCTAACGTCTTTACCCAGCAACAATTTACCGATGTCAACCGACGGGCCGCAACCTTTATAACCGACTGCGTAGTTCAGACTATCCTTAGCCATAGCTTTGTTTTTTTCATGCTTGGTCGACAAATTTTCAACTTCTTTGTCCAATAAAGCCGCCTGGGGCGATAATGAATAACCGACGTCGACTAGATGTTCTATTGTTGAGGCGATGACCTTGGGTTCGTCCCACAAGGATACTTCAGCCTTTAACGTAGAATTTTTTTTGCTGACTTTACTTTGACCATTATTAGTCAAAGTAACCTGTTTAGAGCTTGGCTTAGACTTAACACGACTAACTATTTTTTTCGGCGTTTCACCGCTATCCTTATTCAAGTCGTCGTTAAAGGGCAACGACCAATTGGTATTTTCCTTTAGATCCGGTCCAATATATGTATCTATGTCGACAGCCCAAACAGGGTTGGCCAATAAGAAAGTCAAAAACAATGTATTTAATTGGATTGATAATTTTTTCATAATTGCTAGTTTACAATTTAATACGGCTTTTGCGTAATTAATTTAAAAGATTTTATCTAAATATTGACAATTTAAAATATTTTTTTAAATTTTGGGGAATATAGTCCGTATAGATTAAATTTTCTTAACCAGACGACCTAAGATTATACGAAAATGAAAAACTTTTTTTTTCTCCTGATTTTATTTTTGACCCTGGTTAATTCTGGAACCACTTACGCCAAACCAGAATTATCCGGTTCAACTGGTTCTAACCTAAAACTAGAAGTCCAATCAGACCAGGGTGGTGTCGGTTACCTGGTGGTGTCGGATTTGGGTTTAAGCATAGATTTCAAAAGATTAAAAACCAAATTTTTAATTTTAAGTCCCAAACTTGAAACTATTGTCGAAAACTACAGTTCCAAAAAATACCTAAAGTATACGAGTAGTGAATTCGTCAAAAAATTTGCCAAATTCAACAGTGGAAAAACTAATAATAATTCATCAGTGCTAAATTTAAATAATTTCACTGTTAAGCCTCAAGCGACTAAAGAAAGCATTAATTCTTTCAAACTTAAAGAATATATTTTATTCGACAATACCACGAAAAGACCATCGATAAAACTATTTGTGATTAACTTGCCCAAAAATTCTAGTTTAAAATCATTACAGTTATTTTATGCAGCCGTCATGCATTTACCAAGTCATCTGGCCAACTTAGGCTTACCAGTAAGGCTTGAATACTATAATCTTGGTATCGCTAAATGGGTTGAACTCTGGAACACCTTAAATGTATCAGTTTTAGACGTAAAAGACAAAGGGAAATATTATACTATTCCCAAGTCATATACTTTGGCCAAATCCGATTATACGTTGCTATTGAACGATGAAACCACCGAAATGTTAAATAATGCACTTGACCCATAAATAGGTTATTAAAATACTATCCAAGCCCGAGTCGATAGCTTAAACTCGTAAAGCGATTAACGGCCGCTTTATTTTTTATCGCCATATATAAGGCCTTGTTTTCGCCAATCACAATAACCAGTTTTTTACCACGGGTTATTCCAGTGTACAGCAAATTGCGCTCTAACATCGGATAATGCTGCATAGACAGTGGTATTACAACACAAGGGTATTCACTGCCTTGAGATTTATGTATCGATGTAGCATAGGCTAGATTCAACTCATCGACTTCGTTAAAATCATATTCAATTATTTTATTGTCAAAATTTACTAAAATTGTAGAGTCATTCTCGTTTATTTCTACTATCGAACCTATGTCACCGTTAAAAACTTCTTTTTGATAGTTGTTTACCATTTGAATTACTTTATCGCCACCTTTATAAGTTTGGCCGAATTTTTCAATTTTGGCACTTATCCCTGGATTCAACTTTTTTTGCAATTCTACGTTTAAAGACCGTGACCCAAGACTACCTCTATTCATGGGCGTTAAGACCTGAATATCCTTTACCCTGTCTAGTTTAAACTTATCGGGTATTCTGTTACAGACAACTTCTAACAATTTATTCAAAATATTTTCGTTATCGTGTCCTTCAATAAAATAGAAATCACTGCTTTCATTCTTACTATATTTAGTATTAACCATTTTGCCACTATTTATCAAATGGGCATTAGTCACGATTTGCGATAGCGCAGCCTGGCGAAAAATCTGGGTCAGCCTTATGGTTTTAATTCTTTGCGATTTAATAAGGTCAGCCAACACGTTTCCAGGGCCTACCGAAGGCAACTGGTCAATGTCACCAATTAAAATAAGTTGGCAGTCATTCGGTAAAGCCTGGATTAATTTATTCATTAAAATCAAATCGATCATCGACGCTTCGTCGACAATCAATAAATCTATATCTAGCTTATTATCCTTATTTTTTTTAAAATTATTGATACTGGGGTCAAATTCTAAAAGCCTATGTATCGTTTTGGCCTCGAGCCCAGTTGTTTCATTGAGTCTTTTACTGGCCCTGCCAGTTGGGGCACACAAGGCAATTTTTTTATTTTTTTGGCTTATTATCTCAATTATACATTTTACAATTGTAGTTTTACCAACACCTGGGCCCCCCGTAATAATCAAGATTTTATGGTTAAGAGCCGAACTTATAGCGTCAATTTGGCTGTCGGATAATTTCAGGTTGTATTTCGCCTCGACCAAAGCTATAGCCCTAGAGCTATCGATACCATAGTCAAAATGGGTAGAATTTAGTTTGTTAAGATTATTGGCCAGCGACACTTCAGCCTGGAATAAAGACGTTAAATATATATACTCGGCGTCTTCAATTATCTGGGCCACTAACAACTTATCGCCAACGTCTTGTCCAATTGCCGCATTTAAAATTTTCAAGGGTATATCGAGCGCTTTGTGCGCTACTTCCAGTAATTTATCTTTTATTAAGGCCACATGACCCTGGCTCGAAGCTTCCTTTAGCATAAACCTTAAGCCGGCCTTGGCTCTTATAATAGAATCGACCGCTATACCAATGTTTTTAGCGATTGTATCGGCCGTCTTGAATCCAATACCCCAAATATCGTCGGCCAATCTATAGGGATTTTCGCTGATAATTTCGATAGCCTTATCACCATAGGCCTTATATATTCGAAAAGCCCTGGCTGTTCCGACTCCATGGGTTTGCAAATAGACCATTATTTGCCTTATCGTTTTTTGGCTTTCCCAGGATTTTTTTATAGTCTCAAGCCGTTTGACGCCGATTCCAGGCAAGCCTAGCAATGATTCTGGGTTATCGTCCAAAATAGCTATAATATCAAGTCCAAATCTATCCGTCATAAGCTTGGCGTAATGCGTGCCAATCCCCTTAATTAACCCAGATGCCAAATATTTTTCGATACCCTTGATGTTGTTAGGCGCGATCACCTGGGCTTGGCTAGCTTTAAACTGCAGTCCAAAGTTTTTATCGTTAACCCAAAACCCCTTAGCTTCTATGAATTCACCGGCATGAATACTTGGTAAATTAGCCGTTATGGTAATTAAATCACGTTGGCCTTTAGCTTTTACCTTTAAAACGCAAAAGCCATTACTTTCATTAAAATAAGTAATCCTCTCTATTTCACCGGCTATACTTTCAATATTAAGGCTAGATGAATTATCCATATGTTTAAACAAAAAAAAGTTATAATGTTGATTTCAAGCCAAATCGTAAATTTATTTTAAACTATAACGGTTAATCATGCTATCAGCCTACATCCACCTTCCTTTTTGCACTCACAAATGTCCGTTTTGCGATTTTGCCGCCTTTGCTGGCTTAAGCCGACTTGAAGATAAATACGTAGACGTTTTAATCGACGAAATTAATTTTAAGGTCAAAAATATTAAGCCATCTTTACATACCGTATCATTTGGCGGTGGGACTCCGAGTCTGACATCTTTTGACAATTTAAATAAAATAATGGGAGTTTTACATACCAAATTTAACTTCACAAGTGATATGGAGATTTCCTTAGAAGCAACCCCCCACAGTTTAACTAGAGAAAAATTAAGTCAACTCAAGCAGCTTGGTATCAACCGCTTGTCGATAGGCGTGCAGAGTTTTAACGATGACGAGCTTAAAGCCATAAACCGTGACCATACGAGCTTACAGGCGGTAGAAGCCATAGACTTGGCTAGCCAATCCGGTTTTACGAATATAAATATTGATTTGATGTACGGTTTGCCTACGCAAGACTTAAAGTCTTTTAAAAGGTCTTTTGATAAATTAATGAATTTATCTATGCAATACGATGCCATAAGGCATTTTTCCTTGTATGGGCTAACCCTAGAAGGGAATTAACCATTTTATAAAACCCACCCCAAATTAAGCCCTAATTATCCAAGCGACGATGAAAGCATAAAAATGTATAAACTTGCCAATAACGTCGCCCCTGATTTTGGTTTCGAGCGTTACGAAATTTCTAATTTTGCCAAACCAGGTTATATAAGTCGGCATAATTTAAATTATTGGGAATTAGGTGAATTTTATGGTTTTGGCGTTGGCAGTTACCAATACATCAATAACTGGCGCTCCAGTAACACCAAAAACATAAATAAGTATTTAAATGATTTTAAAAACTTAGCTAGCCATGAAGAAATAACTTACGATATTAAAGTTAAGGAATCCATAATGCTAGGATTGAGGCTAAAAGAGGGCATTAATTTAGATGAATTTCATGATAAATTTAATTATGATTTGACTAGTTTACATTCTAGGACTATAGATAATTTACAAAGAAATGGTTATATAATTAAACAGTCAGGTAATTTATCATTAACGGTTAAAGGTTTAGTAGTTAGTAATTTAGTTATAGAAGAATTTTTTTAAGAAGTCAGGTTTTAATCCTGTAATATTATTTTTTTTTAATATATAATATATTTAAGTGGTATGGAGATAATTTATTTTGAAAATCTGTCCTCAATGTTCAAAAACTTACGAGGATTTTTTTGAGAGCTGTTTAGTTGACTTAACTCCTCTAAGACTGATGGAAACAAGCCAAGTTGCCAATGACAACGTGGCGCCTCAGACTAACGTTAATAATGCTAATTTCAATAACCCGGGTTTTAATAATGCTAATTTTGGTAATCAGGGCTTTAATAATAGCCAAACTAGTCCTGTCGCCAATAATAATACCCCCAACCAGGGTTTAAATTTAACCAGTCCAAGCTCCAATTCGCCGCTTAAACAGTCTTTAATCAACCAGAATCAACTTAAACAGAATGCCAACTTAGACTCTAGTCAAGAAGTTGGCAGTTTAAATTCAACTAACATCAAGCCTAGTTCGAAGTCTTCTTCTGACGACTTGGTCGGTCAAATACTCGATAAACGCTATGAAATTACTGGTATCCTTGGTAAAGGCGGTATGGGCGTTGTCTACAAGGGTAGGCAACTGCAAATGGAGCGCGTCGTTGCCATTAAAGTACTATATGGTCATAAAGTTACTAACCTTGAATCGATAAAGTCTTTTAAAGAAGAAGCCAAGTCCATCGCCCAAATTAAGCACCACCATATTGTAACCCTGTTAGATTTTGGCATGGACGAAAAGGGTCAACCTTACTTAGTTATGGACTATTTGCCCGGCATTGATCTGCATTCTAGTATCGTCCAAGGTGGTACGCTTGACCTAACCAGAGCTAAGACTATTTTTAAACAGGTGATAAATGGACTAAATTTTGCCCATAAAATAGGCATAGTTCATAAAGACTTAAAACCTGAAAACATTATGCTATCGAACCGCAATAATGACCCAGACTGGGTTACCATATTAGATTTCGGTTTGTCTTCGCTAAAACCCAAAGCTAAGCCGAATTTTGGTAAGGTTTCTAATGTCGTAGCCCAATCACCCATGGGTTCACCTCCCTATATGTCACCCGAGCAATGCCTGGCTGAAGAAAATTTAGATAACCGCAGTGACATATATTCTTTAGCGGTAGTAATTTTTGAAGCTTTATCGGGTCAACTTCCGTTTACCGCCAAATCACCGCTTGAACTTATGAATTGTCATGTTTCTAGACCACCCACCCTACTTATGAACGTCAATGAAACTACCGAGCCCTACAAAGCATTAACTAGTGTGCTGGCCAAAGCCTTAGAAAAAGACAAAGAAAATCGCTATAAAAACGTTATAGAATTCGAAGAAGCTTTGGACGAAGCTTTTGATAGAGACGCCCTCAACGTGAAAGTCGTAGCCCAGCGCAAACAAGCTCAAAGCCACAATCAAGAATTTACCAATGAATTAAAAAACATTTCCACCAATTCATTATATTCTTTTGATGATATTGAAGAAGAAGCACAGCCAAAAGATATCAGACCCCAGGTTTACACTAATATCCCAAACACATCCGACGAAAATATAATCGCCAAATTCAAAACATTTATCTTTAAAATATTTTCTAAAGACAATTGGTCATTTTTAAACATTAGCACAACAAATTTACCTAACCTAAAAAAGAAATTGTTACAGTGCGCCTTTTGCGGAACACCGGCTCAATCAGGGTTAAGGTTTTGCATGAATTGCCAGCGTGAACTCATATCAGCCGAAGAATTACTAAAACTAAGGCGGTCTCAGGGTGATTTTTCCTTAAAATCTATCGCCAATTCACAAATCGATAAATCCAAAAACCAGGTTCAATTTAACCGTACTAGGCAGGTTAGTGGTGGTGGTGGTGGTATTAGCATAGATCCGGGTATTATAAAAATGATCGTAGCCGCTTTAATAACCATAGGAATCTTAGGCGGCGGTTATTATTATTTAAATTCTGTCAAACACGATACCACAAATACCAGTCAAACTTCTAAGCTCAAGAAAAAATCGGGCAAATACAGTAAATATAGCAAGTACCACAAATATAAAAGAGTAAAAAAACAAGTTAAATCTAAACTAAATAAATAAAACTAATGCTTAAAAATACAATTTATAATTTTAAGGCTTTTGTACTTATTTTTATATTAGCCTTAGGCCTTAGAATTACCGGCTTGACTTTTGACAGCCTTTGGCTCGATGAAAGCTATCAATCGCTTACCGAAGCTTATGGCGAAAAAATACCAGATTTAACCAACTTAAATGGTGGTTTCTGTTTAATTCAACACCAATCACCGTCAAGCACGCAAAATTTACTAAAATCATTTCGCGATGTCGACCCATTATGTCCTCCACTTTATGCGGTCACACTCAATGACTGGATTAAAATATTTGGCGGCAGCGACTTTAGTGTTAGAAGTTTGTCTATTTTATTTTCTCTAATTAGTCTAATTATTATATTTATCGTCGTTTTGAATTTGTTTAACTATCCTATTGCCTTAATGGCATCACTAGTCTTAGCTATATCGCCGTTTGATGTTTCTTACGCTCAAGAGGCCAGGATGTATACGCTGACTTTCTGCTTGAGTATATTATCGGGTGGATTACAGCTAATTACGGTTAAAAACATCATTGAAAATAAGAATAGACTCAAAATATTCATTGGCCTTCTGGGGTTTTCATTAGCTACTGTAGCCCTTATAAATACTCATTATACTAATATCCTATTATTGGCCTTTGAAATTCTATACGCGTTTTATATAAGTTACAAATTAAAGCGATTAGATATTTTATTCTATTTTTTTGTAAGTGGAATCATGATTTTACTCATGTTCCTACCCTGGCTTAATTTATTTTTATTGGCTTTAAAGGCTCCGCACGCAGTTTTCTACGTAGCCAGACAGCCAACTTGGTGGTGGCCACTTTACGCCTTAACAGTTAGGCTGCCATTAAACTTTATCTTGTTTCTATCCGGCAAAAAAATTATTCTTCCTTGTATAGCTTTATATTTAAGTTCGGCGTATATATTTTATTATGCCTTTAGACTAATTTTTCTTGAATATAAAAAGGACAATATAGATACGAAACAAAATCTCATCAATTTAGAATATCTATTTTTATGGCTAGTAATCCCATCATCACTGCTGCTAGTTTTAGACATCGTAAAAAATCAAAGGCTAATTGAAATTTCCCGTTATAGCTACTATATAGCGCCTTCAGCCATAATTTTAGCTGGCTACGCCTTATATAAAATGGCTCAATTCAAGCCAAAAATATACAAAGTTATCATTTTAAGCCAGGCTGTTTTTTGTCTTATTAATATAAGCTATACCCATATAGTCTATCAGAAAGAGCCATGGCGAGAAATTGCTCACGATTTAAATAAATATAACGCTAATCAATATTACGTTTTTATCAGTCAATTTTATAATATTGTCTGCCTAGATAGATATTTAACCAGGCCTTACAAGCAAATCGGTCTATCTCCAGCTATGGGTCAAGCTAAAATTGATACCATTTTCCATAAATTTCAACCGGTCAAGTTTATTTTAATAACGGCCCAAGAAGGCGAAAGCATAAAAAACATGCTGCCGAAAGAATACAGCCAAGCCTTTGAAAAAAACTACTTTCACGGTTTACATTTACGGGTTTACGAAAAAAACAATTAAGGCCTAAATAATTTACTCGGCACAAGTTTAAGTTTGGCCAGTAAATAAGTTACAAGTACCCTTAAAACGCCAAGCCCGTATATTATCGAACTTAACCAATTAATTGACGATGCTTCTGGAAAATATCTAGTTTCAACGCCAATTTCGGCAATTTTAAAATTAAAAAATACGGCCTGGCACAGGATTTCGGCGTCAAATACAAAGGCTATAGAATTGCGTAAAAATGGGACAGTTTCTAAAAATTTACGACTATACGCTCTATAACCAGTATGAAACTCAGATAAATTAGTGCCTAGAACCATATTCTGACAGAAAGTCAAAAAGCGATTAGCGACAAATTTATAATAAGGCATTCCACCAGCCAAGGCGCCATTATTTAAAAACCTCGAACCCAAAACTATATCGGCTTGTCCTTTTATGATTGGCTCGATCAATTCTGGGATTTTACGCGGGTCATACTGATAGTCAGGGTGAAGCATTATTATAATATCAGCGTTATCGCGTAAAGCTTCTAAGTAACAGGTTTTTTGATTACCACCGTAGCCGACATTGTGCGGGTGCTGGACGACTTTAAGGTTTAAATTAGTACCGATTTTGGCCGTATCGTCCTTGGAACAATCGTCTACCAGAATAATTTCCGAAACAAGTCCAAGTGGAATGTCTTCAAACGTTTTGAGCAAAGTTTTGGCTGCGTTGTAGGCAGGCATTGTTACAATAACTTTAATTTGCGTATTTGCGCTATTATTTTGAAAAGCTTTAGATAATATGTTATCTGGATGTTTTGTTAAGCTCAAGAAGGAATCTCCCCAGTGATTTATATTACTAATGTTAGTGGTCAAGATGAATAAAGTCAATTTATTTAAATTAAATACTTATAATAATTCACTGCCAACCTGTTTAACGCACCAGGCCAACATGATAGTGGGGCTTTCTTTCTTTATTTTAGAAGTCATTTTCTTAACTTTATATATTTTTAATTTTTGGTTTAAAGCCAATTTAACGACGCTGGTTTTATTAAGTTTTATTTTAATTCTGGTTCTAGCCTGGAGTATATTATACTTTCTCGAATTGAATATTTTTAATCTTCTTTTTTACCTTCTTTTACGCGGAAGGCCTCTAATCGTATTTCGTCACTGGCTTAGCCTCAATCATCCAAATTTCCCACCAGGCATTAGTTTTGGCTTAAAACACGTGCGCTTTAACATTATTAACGAATTAAAATTAAATTTTTGGGGAAGCCTAGAAATTAAATCCAATTGCTTAACAGGCAGTTTAAAAAATAACGAAACGATCCTGACCATTCCTTTTAACATGGCTAATTATGAAAATCAAACATTATTAATCAATACCATTAAGTCCAATTGCCCAAATCTCACGACTAATGCCAGACTCGATAAATTTATTGTCAAACCACCTTTAATTGGGGCCAAAAGAATGCACGGTGTTACCTTGTTAATTCTTCTCTACTTATTGTTTGACATAAATTATACTACTTTTAATTACCTAGAACTTTTAAAAGACTATTTTTACGCCCTAAAACAAAGTGGAATTAATAGTGTTGAAAAATCATGGTACTATAAAAAAGCTTTACAAATTGAATCTATGAATCCAAAATTTTCGTATATATGGTCAAGATTCTACGATTCAAAACATATAAAAAACAATATTGTATTTTTAAAAGCTAAATATTTATTTGATAGCGGCAATTATATGCAAAGCCTGGATGCTATTAGGTCTGGCTTAAAAAATGACCCCAAAAACTTTAGACTTGAATTGATTAACGCTAGGTTTTTAAGCGCTCTCCACAAATACGATTTAGCCGATAAGGCCCTTATCGAATCTAGCCAATTGCACGGAACTAAACTTCTGCCAAAATTTTATCGATTTAGCTTAGCCCTTAATTCTGACGATAAAACCAAAGCTGATAAATTGTATAATGAATTTAAAGACAGCTTTGATAAAGACGTTTTTGGTGACAAAGATAAATGGCCACCTTTTAGCAGTAATTTTCTTGATGATATTTGGTACCGCGAAGATTTTAATTATATTTTTGAAATGCTTTTACACAAAGGCTATAAAGTCGATTAGTAAGTTAATTGCCACGCCTGTCAAGCGGACTGGTTACTTTTATAATAAGTGGAGTTTTACCAAGTCCGATTTTTGTGTTAAGTTTAAAACCATAAATCAACTGCGATTTAAAAGAGGTAAAGAAATGAAAAATTTAAACTTAGTCGTTATTTTAGTAATAACTAGTCTATCGTTGGGTTTTAACTTAAAGGCTCTAGCTATAAACGACAATATCGATAAATACGAGCTTAAGTTAGAATTTGACGAATTGCTAAACCAGAAGAAAAGTCTAGTAAACAACAAAGTCGAACTATCTAAACAATTAAATTTAGCCCAAAAAAGTGCTAGTCCCCAAAAAATCAATGCATTATTCAAACAATTGGACAATACGCTTATGGAGTTGAGCCAAGTCGACGACGAATTAAACCAATTAGGTCAAAGCCTAAACTAAAGATTCGGCAAAATAAAAATTATCAATAGCAAACTTAAATTATGTTTATTTAGGTTTGCTATGTTTTTTATAGGCAAAACTTAAAAAAATTAAATAATAAATAATAGTTACTTTAAAAGGTATTGGGCAAGTCTATTGGCAACAGATAATTTACAATATACTAAATAACTCATAGGCTTATTTTATATCTAGATTGAGCTAATCAAGTCCTCAAAATGGATAATTTACGATATATTCAATAATAGGCGACCGTCTAACCGAAATTCTTCAGTGTTATTACTTCACCAATCTAATGATCATTGACTTTGTTTTATCCAAACGCCCCCTAGTTGTCGTATTAACTTTAGTACTACTGATGGCTGGGGTTTTTGCCAGTAAAATTTTACCGCTAGAAGCCTATCCCGATATAGCCAACCTACAGGTTCGCGTTATCACGCAAATACCCGGCAAAGCGGCTGAAGAAATGGAGCGTCTAGTCACGATTCCTTTAGAAAAAGAACTAACGGGTATACCGCACGCTGAACCACCCAGATCAATAACTATTTTTGGGCTTAGCGTAATAACTATAGTCTTTGACGATAATGTGTCGGCGTACGTCGCCCGTCAGCAGGTTATGGAGAAAGTCGCTCACGCCGACTTACCACCAGGTGTTAGCCCACAGCTAGATCCTGATGCGTCTCCAGTCGGTGAAGTCTATCGATATGTCGTCGAGGGGCAAAAATGGTCGCCCATGGCACAAAAAGAGTGGCAGGATTGGTTTTTAACCAAAAAATTTAAATCCGTTCCAGGCATAGTCGATGTTACAGGCTTTGGCGGCCCAACCAAAGTTTTTCAAGTCGAGATAGACCCATTTAGATTACACGCCAGAGGCGTTAGCCTGGCCCAGCTTACAGATGCTATCGCCACTTCCACTGGTTCAACAGGTGGCAGTTACATTGTTCAAAACGGTCAAGACTACATGGTTCGCGGTATGGGATTGCTTCATACCACCGAAGATATCAAAAACGTCGTTGTAGACGCCAAAGCTGACGGTGTTCCGGTACTAGTCAAAGATTTAGGCGACGTTAAAATCGGGTCAAGGGTTCGACTTGGCCAGGTTGGCATGAACGATAACGATGATGTTGTAGAAGGCATTATTTTAATGCGTCGTGGTGAAAACCCTTCTTACGTTGTGGATAGACTCATGGAAACCTGGGTCGATATCGAAAATTCATTGCCACCCGGTATGCATCTGACACCACTTTACGATAGAACCGCTCTGGTGCGCAAAACGATGGATACGATTGAGCATAACGTTGCCGAGGGCATTGTTTTAGTTGTTACAATGATGATGCTCTACTTATTCCAGGTAAGAAGTGCTCTAATATGCGCTTGCGTTATACCGCTAGCTTTAAGTTTTGCCCTAGTCTGTCTTAATCTATTTGGCATACCAGGCAATTTATTGTCCCTAGGAGCTATCGACTTTGGTATCCTGGTCGATGGGGCGATTGTTATGGTTGAAAATATCATACGTTACCTGCACGACAACAAAAGCGACCTTAATAAGGATAATATAGTTGGCTACGTAGGCACAGCCGCTAAAGAAGTATTAAAACCAGTTTTATTCGCTACGTCGATTATCATCGTGACCTTTTTACCCATTTTAACTTTTCAGCGCGTGGAAGGAAAACTATTCAGACCGCTAGCTATAACCATGAATTTACATTTAATCGGCGCTGTTATCGCTTCGATGACTATAATACCAGTTTTATGCGCCGTAGTGTTTAAAATGCGTCTACCTAGCGACAGACATTCACCCATTTTAGACTGGGCTGAACGCAAGTACAAACCGATTTTGCTATGGACCATGGAAAACAAGTTCAAGGTCTTACAGATTATTTTGGTCTTTTTTGCTATAACGGCTATGCTGATACCTGGTATCGGTGGTGAGTTTATTCCTGAACTTGAAGAAGGTAATATCTGGCTTAGAATAACCGTTTTACCAACTTCGGTAGCTTTAGAAAAATCGATCGATATAGCCCACGAAGCAAGAATTTTATTAAAAAAATACCCTGAAGTAACCAATGTAGTAACACAAATCGGTGCCCCCGACGACGGGACCGACCCTAATAATTACAGCAATATCGAAACTTTCATAGACTTGCAACCTCAAGATAACTGGCGGCCCCAATTTAAAAACAAACAGGCCTTAATTGAAGATATGGAAAAAAATATGACGACGGCTATGCCAGGCAATTTATACAATTTTTCACAATATATCAAAGATAATATGGACGAAGCCATAGCTGGTGTCAAGGGTGAAATCGGCGTTAAAATCTACGGATATGACTTAAAAGTTTTAAGCAAAATTGCCAACCACGTCCGCAAAATAATTGAAAATGTTCCAGGCATGAAAGACGTTGCCTGCGACTATGTTTTAGGCCAGCCACAGCTATTGATAAGTATCGATAGAGACAAAGCTGCGCGTTACGCAATCAATTCTAACGACATACTCGACATCGTTGAAACAGCTATAGGAGGTAAGGCTATAGCCCAATTATACGAAGGGGAAAGGCGTTTTGACGTAATGATCCGCTATAAGAAAAATTATCGTCTTGAGTTTTCGAGTCTAGCCAATATTTTAGTAACTTCACCCAGTGGTATTAA
>JAJYFO010000116.1 GCA_021785395.1 bacterium
AGATTAATGTAATTGCTAATAGTGCCCATTTGGCAACAGCCTCTAAAGATATGCTCCTTGGCAATGCTTTAGTTAATGGCGATCCTACCTATGTAAATACCAGTGGCGATATAAGTTTAAACGGGTCAGTTACATCTAGCGCAGCTAGTTTAGCCATAATTGCTAGTGGTAATATTAATGTAGCTAGTAGTTCAACTGCTTCCATAACTACAAGTGGTGGCAACTTAACAATGATAGCAGGGCTTGGCAGTAATATCACTTCATTAAATACCAATTCATCAACAATTCCAACTGGGGGAACTCCTACAGTTAACAGTATTACCGTAACCTTAGGCGCCAGTTCTGGCAATACTGGTGGTAATATCGATTTAGTTACCAATAATGGATTAGCTAGTGGTTCTAATATTATTGATACATCTAGTACTACCGGCAATGGTGGAAGCATAACCCTTGTAGCTATAGGCAGTGGAAGTAGTGGTGGCGAAGTTTTAACCAGCAATAACACCAACTCTTATAATCTAAATGCTCTATCAACTGCATCAGGTAGTATCGGAGGAAATGTATTCATCATAGCCGGAGCTAGTCCAACTACCGCTACAGATACAATTAATGTTGGTAATATTACCACTAGTGGTGGTACGGTTAGCCTTTATACGCAGGCAGCACAAGCGTCAACATTGACAATTAGTTCATCCGGAACTGTGACCGGTGGAAGTATTTATAATAATGGTACAAATATAGCTAATGCTGGTATTTCAGTCTTAGCTATAAATACTTCCGGAGCTAATGGCAGTGCTGGGGTATCTGGTCAGCCGGGCAGTATTGGTGAATCAGCTGGAAAAATTACTATTCAAGCTGGTGGAAATATTACTATTAATGCTATAGATGCAAATGGCGGGAATGGTGGTACTGGTAGTCTTAATTCTAATGGTGGTAATGGTGGCTCTGGAGGTGCTGTTAACGTCGCAAGCACATCAGGCACTGTCAACCTAAACTTTGGACTTTCAGCTAGTGGTGGTAATGGTGGTACGGCAGGGAATGCTTCTGGTAGCCATACTACTGGTGGAGCTGGCGGTAACGGTGGCAATGTAAATATTGGCACTTCTTCAGGAACAATTAACTTAACCTATGGACTTGTAGCTAGTGGTGGTTTTGGTGGTAACGGTGGTACGGGGTCTGGTGGCAGTAGCAGTGCTGGTGGCGTCGGTGGTAATAGTGGCAGTATAACAATTACGGATTCGACAGGCGCAATCAACACTTCAAAGGCAGCGCTTTATGCCAACGGTGGTATTGGTGGAAATGGCAATGGTGGTTACGGTGGTGATGGTGGTAATGGTGGCGCCGGTGGCAGCATTAATATTACTACCACATCCGGGTTAATTAATCTGACAACTAATCTTAATGCTTATGGTGGTACCGGTGGCGCCGCCAGCGGCGGCGGTGACTCGGGTGGTAACGGTGGCAATGGTGGCAATGTTAATATAAATAGTACGCTTAACTCAATTGACTTAACAAGCTCACTTAACGTGTCTGGTGGTGGCGGCGGCGGTGGCGGTGCTGGTTATGGCTTTGGCAACGGTGGTGCTGGTGGCGGCGGTGGAAATGGTGGCAGTGTCTTGATAACAACTATCAGTAACCCAATAACCATAACTGGTAACATTTATGCGTTAGGTGGTGGTGCTGGTGGCGGTGGTGGTGGTGGTGGCTATGGCAGCGGTGGTGGTATTGGTGGACCTGGTGGTGGCGGTAGTGGTTATCCAGGTGGTGGTATTGGTGGAAGCGTTACCATAACGTCCAGCAATCAGGGCAATATAACGCTTGATGGCATTATCTTATGTAATTTTGGTGGTGGCGGTGGTGATGGTGGTAACGGTGGTAACGGTGGTAACGGTAGTTCATTAGCTGGAATTGGCGGCAATGGTGGTTTTGGTGGCGGCGGCGGCGGTGGTGGTGGCGGTGGCGAGCCTGGAGCCACAGGCAGTACTGGTGGACCTGGTGGCAATGGCAGCATTAATAGTTATGGCTCTGGTGGTGTTGGCGGCAGCAGCAATATTGGTGGAACCAGTGGCCAGAATGGTCTCAACGGTTTTAACGCAGGCGTTAATTCTAGCAGCAATGGTGGTAATAACTCAAGTTTGTCTTATACTCAGGACGGAAATATTACAGTTACAGCCAATAATGGAACAATAACTACTAATGGACAATTGTCAGCTGGCGTAACAAATTTAACATCAACAGGAACCGGTGGGATAACTATTAATTCAAATGTAGGCACGTCTATTGGCAGCGATACATTTAAGGCAACCGGTTCAGGCTACATAACGACAGGAACTGGTGGTGTCATAATTGGTAACAGCTTAAATCTAAGTAGCAATGGTGGTGAAATTGGCTTTAACGGCAATGGACTAATTACCCAGGCTAATAACATAGTTTTTAATGCTCCTTTACTATCGGTTGGCATTAACAATTCTAGTGCCAATTTAAACGTTGGTACTAGTATATCCGGAGCTAATGTATACGTAGAAACTGCTGGAAATCTAGTTGGCACAGGAACTATAACGGCTCCCGTAGTTGGCTTGTATTCATTTGGCGGAAGTTTAGGCATAGGATCAGCAGCTAATCTTATGAAGATAAACGCTCACAATATAGGCTTAGAAAGTTATGGAACCGGATCAAGTGTTTATGTCGATGATACTTATACTGGTAACACTATACTACAGGCCAGTCAAGCAAGTTTATCAGCTGGAAGCACCGGTTTTGGCGGTGTCTTTAAACTAGATACTGCTGGTCCACTTACAATTTATGCCCAAGTCGATCAAGGCGGTGTAGTTACCCCGGGAGTTGTAAGTGCGCAGATAATTGCCATTCAAACCTTTAGTGGCTATGGCATATATAATGATGCTAGTATTCAGTCGAATGATTTTATATTTTTAACGGCTTCGCAAAATGGTTATATTGCTGAACCAACAACCGGAGCGCTAATGATGGCACCAAATATAGCTTTAGTTAGTGGCGGTGGGGCAATAGGTGCTGGAGGTAGATTATTATTAAACAGTGGCATTGTTGCCGCCTCAACACAAGGATTAAATAATTTTGTCAATATCTACGATGAAGCCAGTCAAAGTGGTATAAATGGTGGTCAATCTGGTAGCTCATTTACCTTTAACACCAATGGTAATTTAAATGTGTACGGCTCAGTAGCCACAGGCGCTGGTAGCAATGCTAATGGTGGCGCTATTAACTTAAGCGCTAATGGCACTGTAAATATTGGTACTAGTACTGGAGTAAGCTTAACCACTAATAATGGTCCAATTATAGTTCAAAATAATAATACAACTGCTGGAAGTATAAATTTTGCTAAAAACAGTTTTGTTTATACTAATACACCGGTTAATACCGCTGGTTATGTGGTATTTAACATTGGAGCCTATACTCAGGCAAATACCAGAAATTCTAATCCTACTAACATATCGATTCAAGCTAGTGGTGGAGCTAGTGTATTTTTTGGTAATAATGGCATTTCAGCGCCAGCTAGTGGCAATACATTAGATGCAAAAGGGCAAAGTATTGTGTTTAATACTGGTAGTTTAGGTGCTAATGCCATAACACTAAATGGTAACGTAAGTATTACAGCTGATCCACCAGTAGTAAGTTCTGGATTTGCTAATATTCAGAATAATCTTACTTTAATGAATAGCTATAGCCAACCAGTTAATACGATTAATACATTAGTAAATAATCCAATTCCAGCTAATCTATTAGATAATAATCAAGCTGGTTTACTTTTGAATAATTATGCTACCAACCAAGTCAGCCAAAATAATGCAACAATTTATAATAATAATGATACAGACAATAACGATATCTTTAATAACACTTCACTTATTATGCCAATAGCTTATCATCATATTGAAACTAGCATAAGTGCCAATGGCTTAAAACAAGAAAGCGGATTACCCTTAGCTACTAATAATTACAAAACAAGCCTGACTCAAGGTTCTTCTGTTATAGTGGCTAGTCAAGATATAGCAGTTGCTTTAGGTAAAACAAAACCAGTGACGCTATTACTTAAACGTGGTGCAATTGTACTAGCTATAGCCAATAGTGGAATTGTTAGTGTTTATAACTTGCATGATAATCACAAAGATAGCGTAATCGTCAAATCTGGCGATCGTAAAATTATACTTAATCCAGGACGACATTTAACTGTGTTGGCTTCAAATTATCTGACGGATTTTGCTAATGTCAACCAAGCAAACAACATTGGCTATCGTGATCTTAAAACTAATACCTGTAATGGAACGGTTACGTATATATCAGATTTTTCTATTCCTAGCGCTATAAATGCCATTAAGCCCTTAAAAACAATGTTTAAAAGTAAGGATCGGCAAATTAAGAATTTAGCCAATCAATTGCTTAAAACAAGCGTAGTAGTAACGCAAAGTTCACACGGAAAAAATATTTACGAACGAGTAGTTAAACCAAAATTAACTGCCCTTAATTAAATCAATTACACTTATGTAAGCCCTTTAATTATTAATTAATACATCAGTACTGCTAAACCCTGGCTATTGCACCTGATTTACTTCTTTAATAGATGATTGCACAAAACTAATTATAGATCTATTGTAATGAAACTAGTCTAAATTTACAGCTTGAACTTATCTAAATCTGATGGATCAATGTTTTCGTTGTCGTCGTGACGTATAAGGCAAAGATTTATAGGGCAATTATCAACTAGATATCTTACAATAGGGTCGCGTTGAATAAAAAACAAGCCCGGTTTAGCGAATTTGGCCGTACCAAGAAATAAAATATCAGCTTTGATTTCGCTGCATACTTTTATAATTTCTTTGGCTACCTCACCAATTTTAACGATACCGGTTACGTTGACACCTTGATCTTTTAATTTTTCTTCGACTTCTTGAATTTGGCTTTGGGCTTTTTCGTGAGGTCTATCAGTGGCTATAAGTTGAGCCACTACGCCAACTTTTTGCGGGTCAGGCAAGACGCGTAACAAAACCAATTCGCCACCCATAGCTTTACTGTAGTTAGCGGCTGCTTTGACAACTCGATAACTTCTTTTGGGAGAACTAAAGGCGACTAAAACTTTCAAATATTTAACCTCAAGTGAATTATTTTATTCCAATTATATTATGTATCAAAAAAAATAGACACGCCGATAAACAAATAGCTACTGGTAAAGTTAAAAGCCAGGCCAATAGGATTAATTTTATCGTTGTAAAATTAAGCTTATGCACACCATACACAGGTATGGTAGCACCGGCTACGCTGGAACTTAGGGTATGCGTTGTACTTATGGGAGCTCCGACAAAAGACGCTGCTAAGCTTATAATAGCAGTACTAAAGCAGGCTCCAAAACCTTGCGAATGGGTCATTTTTTCTCTGGATATTTTAGTTCCAATGGTTCTAATAACGCGCCACCCACCAATTACCGTGCCAAGTGAAATGGCTAAAGCAGCACAAGTTATAACCCAAAGTGGGACGTGATTAATATCATAACCGTACTTGGCAAAATGGACAGCTAAGATTAAAGTAATGATACCCATTGTTTTTTGTCCGTCGTTTCCACCATGACTAAAACTCATAGTGGCACAGGCAAAGATGTGTAGGTATCTGGTTAATGTATCATGGTTGTCAGCGTCTTTTTGGTTGTTAATAAGTTTTTCGCGCGAAATTTTTAAAGTTAAATAGGTAATTATGCTTCCCAGGGTAAAACCTAATATTGGCGAAATTAATAAGGCCAGAAGCACTTTTTTTAATTCGCCCAGAGCTAAATGTTCAAACCCGCAAGCTAGAAGTCCTGAACCGAATAAAGAACCAATTAGGCAGTGCGATGAACTTACCGGAATGCCATACCACCAAGTAATTAAATTCCATAACAAAGAGGCCAAAAGTGAGCTTAAAATGAAACTCAAAGATATTGAATCAGCTGGTACTATTCTGGTTATGACTAGCGCTACCTGGGTTCCGACCAACAAAGCGCCTAAAAAATTTAAAAGACCGCTTAATAAAATGGCATAATTAGGCTTTAAGGCTTTGGTATAAATTACTGTAGACACTGCGTTAGCAGTATCGTGAAAGCCGTTTACAAAATCGAAACCGATGGCTAGTAAAATGGCGACAACAGCTAGTATGGTTTCAAAACTCATAAAATATACTTATTGGCCATGTAATAGATATTTGATATGGTCAGATTTTAAAGGTGCCTAGCTTCAACCGGTTCAAGATATATCGGGTCGGTATAGACCCATAGCTCGCCATTGCGCCACGGTAAAGGCTCCTGCATATGGCATTTGTAAACTAAAAGGTTTCTTATAATTCTTCTAGCACTCGGGTTTTTGTCACCACGTTCGTCATTGGCTAACCTGGTTCTTAGCTGGATTGCTTCGCGCTTCGACCAAAAATAAGCTGGTCCTGGGTTATTGCCTTTGGAACGGCATAGAACGGCAATTTTACCCGATGGTTGTGGCCAACCTAAGACATAATATTCATCATCACTACTATTAGAAAACATAATTTACTATATAATAGAACATCCACAAGATTTAGCCAATAAATTTTATTTTAAGATATGGTAAATTTTCGCAAAATAATTATAATTCATAAAGCCGCTATTGGCGATAGCGTTCTGGCGACACCCGTTTTTAAGGCTCTTAAAACCAAAAAACCAGATTTAAAGCTACTTTATATTGGTCAAACGCAGATAAACGAGTTTTTTAGGAATACTTGTGAATACCTTGACGACTATTGCGATATTAATCAAGGATTTTTCAAAGTTCGAAAATTTATACTTCTTAACAATCCCGACTTGATTATCGATTTGACCAATAATTTTAAAACTAATTTATTGACTTTGGGCTTTAAAAAGTCCAAATATAAAAAAAATCCCAAAATCCACGCTGTCAATAATTTTTTTGAAACTATCGACAAAATCAATGAAATTACTGGCCTAAATGATTTAAAACCTGATTTTCCTACCCTTAACCCACCTAAAAGCGAAACGGTATCTGACAACCTGCCAATGATTGCTTTAGTCATCGGAGTTGGTAAGAAAAGGTCAAATAGGTCTTGGCCGCTTAACAAATGGTTGGAATTAATTGAAAAATTAAAACCGCATTACAAAGTAGTAGTAATTGGTGGAAACGATGAAATAGATTTAAGCAGCAATTTTCGAGAAGATTTAAATTTAAAAAACTTCATCGGCAAATTAAGCCTTACGCAAACAGCAAGTTTATTGAAAGAATGTAAAGTTTTGATAAGTTCGGACACAGGACCCTTGCATATTGCCGTCAGTGTTGGAACTAGGGTAATTGGTCTATACGGACCTACCCTTGTCGAAAGGTCTGGTCCTTTTTTAAATGAAAAAAACTGTATTTCAACCAGTGATATTTGCAAATGTATAAATCTAAAGGCCTGTAGCGTAAAACTTTACAATGGAAATTCACAATGCATGGACAAAATAGCCGTAAGTGATATATTAAACAAAATAAATAATATATAATCAGAATAGAGAAGTGTTTACAGTCTTAACCAATTGTGAATTCTTGAGAATTTTTAGGTCTATCTAAATAGATTAAAGTAAATTTTACAATGTCCAATAACAAAATTTTAAAATCAATCGAGTATTTTTGGTGTAATTTAACAAGCCAAATTATAATTTACATTTTAATTGCACTATTTGCTGCCTGGCAAGTTGTAAGTTTAAATTACCATAATTTCCTGTTATTGACCTGCGAAAACATGACTAAAGAAATCGTTAAGTCTAATAAAGGTGATTTAAGTAATTCTGATAAACTAAATTCCATAATTAGTAAATATGGTATCAGCTGGATTGTCACAGTAAATAACCAGAATAAGTTAACACATCAGTATCTGGCTGTACCTAATAAAATAATCCAGCTAAATAGCCATGATAGCTCAAAAATTATTATTACTCGATATGAGAAATACATTGATACAGTCGATAAACTCGGTAATAATTATATTCATATTGGTTATTATCTAAATGAACTACCCAGTTTGTCAACAATGTTTCAGCCGTACTTGGTTAGAATTAATATACTGAGTTTATTTGCCTTTGTATGTTTGGGTATATTTTTATTTTGCGCTACATTGTTAATCGCTATGCCTATAACATTGTGTATAAAACATTACAGCCCAACCGCGAAACCTAATGAATTTATCCAGGCAGTTCAAGATATAACGCTTGGTTTTTGTGCCTATGAATTAAAATTATTAAACGAATTTTTAAAGACTTCTAAGCAACAGCTTGATGAATTGTCATCTTTGGCTGCGCAAGATAATACAAGAAATATGCGCTTTTTGGAAATTGAAAAATCTAAATTAGAAAGGCAATTTCAAAATGAAATGACCGAATTAAAAATGAAAGTTGCCGATTTAGAATACCATCACAATATTAATGAATTTGTTAAATCACTAGCTGATGAAATAACTGCGTCGAAAAGTTTATCCAAAGCAGGCTATAAGTTCGTTTCAAGCCTTAGAAATTTGTTTCTGGATAATTTTCTGTTTTCCGTAATGGTAACTAACCGTGATAACCAGTTCAAAATTTTATCTACGACCGGTTTTGACGGACAAAGTATGCAGAGATCG
>JAJYFO010000013.1 GCA_021785395.1 bacterium
ACCTTGGCCAATAATTTCTGTAACCTGTGTATATAAGCTTAAGTATTTAAGTTTTCTTACTAAGGAGATCGCCATGAATGAATTTATTAAACCTAGTGAAGTTCCCAACACCATCAAATCTGAAGCAACTAAAAACAAATCCTTGCATTCAGAAGCTTATAACGTTGCCAGCGACAAAGCAGTGGCCAGCGATAATGTCGGGCAAATTTTAAAAGATAATAATCGAGATGTTCTAGTCAAAGAAGTTGAGGCCAATTTTGTCAATATTGGTCGCAAGCTAAATCAATTGCCAGCTAGCGTCCAAGCTGAAGTAATATCTAACTTTAAAGAATACGCTGACACCCAGAGCAACCGTGAATTATTGCAGCATTTAATCAAAGCGATGCAGTCTGGCAAACAAGAAATTAGCCAAGCTTTCCATAAACTATAATGAGACAATATCATTTATTCAAAATATGCAAAAGATATACAAGTATATAATTGTTTTGCCAATATAATTTTAGGGTCGTAAAAACTTTTAAAAAGCTCTGGCTAGAACTCAGCTACCAGCCCAAAACAAGCGATTAAAATAATAAAAGCAAAGTACAGGACAAAAAACCAAGCCCATCTTGAAATTAACTCTGTTTCACTAATTGTAGGTTCTTTAGCGGCCATTGAACAATCCTCTTATTTTAAGTTTACAACAAAATTGGTGAATTCCTTAGTGTCATCAATAAAGCGACTTTTCTGTAATTTAGACAACCACAGACCTAGAACCCTGCGTTTATCGACATTTTTTTTCAAGCCCGGAGGTCTTTCGCCCAGCAAACGTTCCATCAATAGCTTATTGCCCTCACGATAAAAGCAGTCGCCAATCTGGCAACCAGTTACTACCACACCACAAGCTCCAGCTTTTAGAGCCGCCTCGATCATCAAAGGCTGTATCATTCCACTACAAGGAAACTTTACAACCCCCAAATCACTTAAATTCTGCAAATCGGCATCGTTAACGTCAACTGACCGCTCACACATTAAGGCTAATACTTTTTTCTTTTCTGTCATTTTTAATTCCTTAAATTAAAGTAATCGATAATTTTCACATTCACAATTAAGTTGCACCAACTAGACCTTTAATCTGGTCTAAGACCTTAGCGTCTGGTAAATCTGGTACGTCTATAGCGTCAAAAGCGCAGGCTCCCACACAGACTCCACAACCAGTACAGCGGTAAGGTTTAACCGTAGCCAATAGTTTAAACCGTGACGTTGGTGGAGCTGGTACCATTTCAATCGCCTGCCATGGACAATCGCGGTAGCACAACGAACAGCCAGTACACTTATTGGTAACGACTTCAGCCGCCTCAACGGGTTTGCTTCGAACAAACCAAGGAACAACAGTCAAAGCAACAACGCCAGCTAGCATGAATAGCCAATAAACACCCATATTAACTTTAGCCATTAGCCAGTAAGGAAACAAAAAGAACCAGTCTATGTCAAAACTCGTCGGCTGATGGTTTAAATCGGCCATCTGTCCACTATTAATAGGATATATAAAGACGACTAATAATACCAAAGCGACTAAAATATAGTTAATGGCTGGCGGTGGTGTCAATACTGGTCGAGTCATCCTTACGTAGTGAATCCATAGAAAGGATAATAGGGAAAACGACAGACCAATATGAATAAACAAAAAATTAGACATAGTTAAATTACTTATCAAATCACCATTTAAAAACCAGTGTTTAATTGGTTCGCCGATAACAGGCAAATAAGTTAACGAACTTACCGTCATCCTGGTTAAAATTAACGACCGATCGTCCCAGACCAAGTAATAACCAGTTTGGCCTATAAATAAAACCAAGACCAATAGCAAGACTCCACTGGTCCATTGAACCCAGCGGTATTGACGGTATCTATCGGTAAACCACACCCTAATCATGTGTAGTATTATGGTTATAACCATTGCGTCACCAGCGTATCGGTGCATACCTCGGAAAATAGCGCCAAATGGCAAGGTCTTAGTAATATAGTCAACCGAAGTCCAGGCATTTACCATTTTTTTTGATAAATAGGCATTGTCAACGGTAGGAATATAGTAAGCAAAAAGTAGAAGTCCGGTTAAATAGAGAACCCACAAATAAAACTGGGGTAAGGCACCATGGTAATAAAAAGGATTATATTTATTAGTGGTAATCTTATTTACAAGTTTTTCGATTTCTAAAGTTATGAAATTAAGCTGTTTGAGTACTTCTTGATACACTTAATATTTCTCCTATTTCTTATCGCCAATAACTGTTTTTTCGGTAGCGTCTTCTCTGCCAACTATACCAATAGCTAAAGAAGCTATAACCAATGCTAAACTTAAAAACACCACATAAGCGTAATCACCGATATTTGTAGTAACACCTTTAGCCGTTACAATTTTAGCCAAATCATTGCCAATCGGCATAAATGGCTTATAAAAGGCTACTAAAAAACCAGCTACACTTTGCAGCCAACCTGGATAACTCGACACAGAGTCATTCAGGCCAATTTCGGCAAAAGGCATAAGGCTACTAATTAATAGCGTACCAAGCGCTAAGACACCAACAATAACTAATAATATGAAAAAATGACTACGATTCACGGCTATTATTTTCCTCCTTTAAGGAAAGTCTTCGTTGCGTACAAAAATTGATTAAACTGTCAAAAACACCGACCTTTTTCTTTAAATTTCCCCGCATTTTTTCTTCATAATAAATAAGAAATGCCTGAGCAAATAGTACGAGTCCGTTTAAAATTACTACCGTAACTAAACCCAGCATATTTAATGTATTGAAATCTTGCTGGATTTTTCGGACAGCTTCAAAAAACAACGACAATGTAAACACGCAAATTATAAACATGGATAGTTTTACCCAGAATTTTAACTTTATTTGATTATTCGTTGACTGGTTCGGCATAAGATTCATTAACTAGACTTAACTGTTTCCTGATTAGTCGATGGCGGAGGGGTAGCCTGGCTAGAAGCCAATGGTTGCTTACTACTATTGCACCAATAATAAGTCCCAAAGCCCAATACCATGGCAATGGCACCACCAATCATCCAATACCAGTCAAGTTCTGGTACCGGTACCGGATAATTAGGTACTAGACCATTCATGCGGTCAATAAATGTATTATAGTCAAAAACCCAGCGATTATTTAACATAAAATCCATCATGGAAGTGTAGCTGGCGTGTGGAGCGGGCGTAAAAGTAGGTATCGCCGTAAACAAACCGTCGATAGACGTATGCGTATTATTAGCTAAAGACTGAATTTGAACAATCATTTCTTTACCAGCTGGATTAGGATTTTTAGCCAGACTTTCGGCACTTAATATACTAGGGTAATCCCAGTAGGCATTGTTAATAGGCATCACCTTTTTAACTAGGTCTTCAGCCGCTGTGGCATTAGACCCAGCCAGGCCTCTAACTAGCTTATAGGCAAAAGCTTGACTAATAGGACCCAAAAACATTTCCGTGCGTGCCATGTAATAGTAGACCCACGCCCAGAAAGTTTGCACGAGTCCTATGATACCAAGCATCATAGCTCCCGGAGCTGATTTAATACGAGCCTTTATATCATTATTGGTCCATATTAGATAAAGCTGCCAAATTATACCAACGTCTATCAATAAGTATAAAAAGTCGCGCCAGTAAGGTGGGTCGTTATGAATATTGGCGATATTGGCGATGATTAAAAAGGAAAAAGCTACCCAACAAACCAGACCCATTAAACTTAGCATAAGAATAAACGGTCGTTTCATTATATTTTTTTCTTGACCAGTTACAAAAACATCGATAAAGGGCAAGAATATAACCGACAAAGGAATTATTAAAGTTATTTCAGTGGCTACAACCGGTTCTAAATATTTATACATTTGGTATAAGCCAAGAAAATACCAATCTGATAAAATTGGCAAAGGCGTTACATCAGGGTTAGATCTAGCTCCTTGAGCTGCTGGTAAAATTGTGGCGACAATAACCAACATGGCTGTAACTATTATCCTTTTTAGCCAGTTTATGGGGACTCTTTTAAACTGAGGGTTTTTGTAGAAATACAATTCAACAAACATAAGTGGTATTAAAGAAAAAGCCAAATGTAACGAGAAAAACCTGGTAATCGTTTCTTGGGTAATAGCTGCTCCGCCACCCAATAGACCTTCGGCTGTATTCCAGCCCATATGTAACGATTTAACCAATGGTAAGTAAAAATCTCCCATTACCGGAAACTGGTCCATATAGGTTGGGAAAGTGGCAAATACCTTAGTCGCCCAAAACGCCCTTTGATTCCAGATTAATAAATAACCGGTCAAACCAGAATACATAGAAAGTAAAAGAGTAATTAGACCAATGGCTATATTAAATTCCTTGCCAGGCTTGTAATCGGCCAGCATAAACATTCTATACATGCGCATGGTGGCAGCAATAATCATGGCGTCAGCACCATATTTATGCATTCCTCTGATTAAACCACCAAAAGGAATAGAATGCTGAATATCAAAAATAGAATTAAAAGCCGCCGCTTTAGTCGGCACGTACCACATGATTAAAATCAAACCCGAGGCCATAACTATAAACCATACCAAATAAAAAATTGGGCCAAGGGCATAAAATGGATTTGTCAATCCTTCTTTTTGATAATGTTCATCAAAAATATCAATATTTGCGATTCTGGTTTTTAACCAATCCGAAGCTTGTAAGACTTGATTAAGCAATTCCGCCTGCCTCCAAAGAAAGTACCTGATAAGCGTCTCCTTCTTTTTTCAGATCGAAACGTCTGGGTGGACGAGGAGCTGGTCCACTTACAACTTTACCACCATCGGCAATATCATAAACGCTTAAGTGACAAGGACACGCAAATACTGGGCCTTTAGGCAAGAAATTGTAATTTTTGGCGCATTCTTCTGGGTCCTTGACAAAATTAAAGATACAGCCTAAATGCGGACAAATCCTACTATAGGCTACAACGTCACCGTTAGGCAGTTTAACGATAAAACCCGGAATATTTCGCACTTCTTTACCCTCAGGGTTATATTCTAAATAGCTTTGATTAAACATAAACGGTATGCAAGTCCAGGCTGAAGGAAAGTCACTGTCTTTAAAAGTTGGAACTGGCGGCTCGGCTATTGGCTGGTCTGATTTTCCAAACAAATCTAATGGTTTTAGTGTCGGTCTTATATAGCGTAAAAGTGGCGAACCAAGTAATCCAAATGTTACGGCCAGCGGTATGCCGGCTGCTACTTTAAGCAATGTTCTGCGCGATGTATTGTCCATGGATTTTATCCCCCGTTATTAATTGTAGTTGAATTAGTCGTATCAACTGAAATTGTTTTCTCGGTAGTTTCCTGGAAATGTCTTATATATTGCACTAGTTTCCAGATATATTCATCATCAAAAACAACGTTTTTACTCTTATCTTGTTTATGTAAAAAATTTGGCATCCCTTCCCAAGTAATACCATTAGCTATATGGTCCCATAATACGTCGTCGGTTCTATGGTAGAAACGATTATACTGCTGAAAATTAGCCGGAACCGGGTCTAGGTTCTTGGACAAAGGTCCATCACCGTAGCCTTTTTTACCATGACAAACAGCGCAATTAGAACCAAAAACAGAGTCAATATCCATAGCTTGAGCGTCAGTAAGGGCTGGAACAGCTAGATTGCGAGCGTAAAAAACAGTATCCCAAATTTGCCTCGTAGTTGCCTTGGTTAAATAATTTGGGTGACTAACCCCTGGGTAGGCATTGGCTTTGCCAAAAGCTAACAGTAAGTACTGATTTACAGGCTCTTGTTTACGCATTAATTTTTTATCGGTCAGATCAACACTGCACTGTCCAGATACACCCACTCCAGTATCACCATGGCATGAGGCACAGTTTAATTTATCCCACATGATTTTACCGTCAGCTACTGATGGTGGTGCGTCAGGATATTCAACTTCGTAACTGCCTTCGGTCGTAGCTATAGAAGTTAATTTTGCGTCTTTGCCAGATAAGTCAACTTTAGCCGAATTACAACCGCAGTTAAAAAGACCAAGGCTAATTACGACCAGCACCATGAGTATATCGACACTTTTAATATCGACTTTAGAAATTTTGTTTAAACCAATCTTGTTAAATGATTTCAATTTTATTTTTCCCTTTATCTAAAATCCAAACGTTAAAAACTAATAACCAAAAAAAGGCACCCAGGAAAAGGCGGCCCAAATAACGACAAGGACAAATACGATAACTAACGGCAACGGCGGTGGGCCTTCACCAATACGGTATTCGGAGACGATTTCATAATGTTCTTGGTCTAATTTCTCTTCACTCATTATTTAATTTCCTTCTAAACTAACTCTAATACTATAATACAACTATTTTGCTGAATTACCCGCCTGTTTTCCAACCACTACGCTATCGTTATCATCCATCATTTCAAACTTAACGTCTTCCATATCTTCAAATTCGCCATTACGAAAAGACCACCAGATGGCTAGTAAGCCCAATACAAAAAATACCCCACAGACACCAAAGGCTATATAAATTCCTGGGCCCAAGGCATTTTGACTAAGTACACAGTTTGGACACATATTAATGACCTCCAGAATGGGGTTCCCATTGTTGATGGGTTAAAACAGGTAATTTAGTAGGCGTCAATTTGTCTAACTGAGCCAAACTGTCGATCGTGACCTCTTTGTCTTGCGGTAGTGTTTTTAAATACGCAACCAAATACCAGCGTTGTTCTTCGGTTAAAATTTCACCAAACCTTGGCATTCTAGTACCGGCTACACCCTCGCTTATGCGGTAAAACCACATTTGGTCACTATATTGTTTATAGAAAGGACGGGAAAAATTAGCAGGCTTCTTTTCTAGAGAAATCGAATTAGGTCCATTGCCCCAGCCCTCAAGACCATGGCAGGCAGCACAGTTTTGCGTAAATATTCCTCTACCAGCGTTAGCAGCCGCGTCAGAATTGGTATCGACGTGACGTCTGGCTAAAAGAGCCTGACCACTAGGTGTAGACGGCATATATTCATCGGGAGCTTCGACATAGGCGTTTACAGTTCGGCCGTTACCCAAAGTTTGGATATAGCAAACCAAATCGTTCATATCCCTATCGCTTAAATAACTAAAACTGGGCATTATCGAACCTGGTTTAACTGATCTAGGTTCTATTAAGTGAGCCTTTTGCCATTGAGCCGGGAATTTATTACCTTCGTTGGTTAAATCTGGTCCAGTTCTGGCTGTGCCCAAAACGTGCGGAGCTTCATAGACGAAATCACCGGCTTTGACGAGCGGTCCATAACCTCTATCCTGAAGTCTAGTAAACTGGCTGTGACAATAGAAACAGCCTTCACGGACGTAGATCTGGCGACCACGCAAGGCGTCACCAGCGCTTGCTTCAACGTCATAATGGTTGCGCGAATCAGTTGGTTTTGGCTGAAATAATACCATCGGCATAAAGACAGTGGAAAATATAATTATAATAAAAGTTGTAAATACTGCTATCGAACCGACTCTATAAGGATTGCTATTCATTATGCTTTAACGGCCTCCATAACTTTTGCGGACTGAGCTTTAGCTTCTTTACTATACAGCGATTTAAACACGTTATAGGCAAATATAAACTGGCCAAGCACGATCATGACACCACTTATCGCCCTTAAGAACCAATAGGGTCTAATCTGGAGACTCCACTGGTCAACCGGTACGCCAAAAGCCCAACCGGCAGCCTGGATTAAACCGGCCGTGGTAAGCGAAACCATCATCAACAAAAAGCCTAAAAACTTAAGCCAGTAATGCGAACGAATCAAACCTTCGCTATACCATGGGCGACCTGTGAGTCTTGGCATTACATAATAAAAGGCTGACGTTGAAATAAACGAGAATGTACCTAATAGTGCTAAATGGGCGTGCCCAACGACCCATTGGGAAAAATGCAAATACCAGTTAACCCAACGTGTAGCCTGAAATGGTCCTTGCATACATGTTATCAAGTAAAAACCAGCTGACGTTACGGCAAAACGCAGCGGCAAATCAGTCGCTACCATACCCCATTTACCCTTCATCGTCATGAAAAAGTTGGTCAAAACGGTTATAACCGGTACGAATAAAAATACCGACGAAATAATAGCAATGGCTTTTAACCACTCAGGGACTGGCGATTGGGTAATGTGATGCGTTCCGGTAGGAGCATAAAACAATGATATCCCCCAAAAACCAAGCATCGACAGACCATGACTGTATAATGGAGCCTTGGTCAAACGTGGTAACAGGTAATACATCATACCAACGCCCATTGTAGTAAACCACATGCCAAGGATATTATGACCGTAGAACCAGCCAACGATACCATCGTTAAGTCCAGGCAAGGCCACGAAAGTTCGTTGACCAATAATGTAAACAAGCGGGAACCAAAACATCGACCCTAAAAAATACCAAAGCGATACGTATAGTTTTTTAACCTTACGAGTAGCCACAGTTCCATAAACATTGATAGCAATGGTGATCAAAGCGACAACGACCATGTAATCTAAAAGAGCAGGCAATTCTGCGTATTCGCGACCTTCGGTATTGCCGTTGAGCAAGTTGGCAAAGGCACCAACCATTACTATATTCCAGGCCCACATAGTAAAATTACCGAGCCTTTCGCTCCATAACTGGTTTTTACATAAAGATGGAACCATGTAATAAATAGCCCCAACATAAGCCATTGATAACCACCCGATAGCGACACCGTTAACGTGCCACATGCGCAAATGCGGCATTGACAACTGCGGAATGTTATGTATCAGGTCGGGTGCTGAAAACTCAATACCAGCCAAAAGACCAGCCCCCATAGCCCATAAAGACCACCATAAAGCTGATATCAAAAAATTACGACTGGCACTGCCAGGCTCATTACTTAAAAATTTATCCATAAAACCAGACTGCATTATATATCACCTCTTGAAAGCCTTAGTTTTCTCAGGCAGACTATAAAGCGTCGAATATATCCAAAACATCATGAATAATAATGAACTCACATTCGAGCAAAATAACCTGTCTTATAGGTCAAATATTACACCATAAAAGTTTCGATTATTAATTTTTTTTTTTTGCGACTACTTCGCAAAATAGCTAAATACTTATTAAATCAGGATTTAAGTATAGTTATAATAATTTAATCCATTGATACAATCCTTAATGAGAAAAGAAATCGTTAAGATACGGATACATGCTTATTACAAGTCATATTAAAAAGATTCGTTAGAAGTAAAACTGGCTAGAACTTGACAAAAAAACATTTTTATATTTCGAGCATTCTGAATCCGTTCTCAACGATATAATAGAATTGCCTTTAAGCCAACAAAACGGTCAAATATCCAGAATTTTTTGCGGTCTTAACAACCCTAGTTTAGCCGTTACTATCAATTTGGGCGGTTGTATCTGAATTTTCTCAATCGGCAATTCAACCCCATGTTCTAAACCAGTTAAACCAGAAATATTGGACAAAGTGATACTTTCTTTTTCCTGTTTAATGTCAAATTTAACCCTATCCTTTTGTTTTACCAAAAAATGACCAAGTTTTTGTGTACTCATACATTCTTTGGTTATTATAATTGAATTGGCGTTGCGAATAATTTCAACCATGTGACTCGATAAAAGCTTAACCAGCTGGGGTATTTTGTGAGACCCGCCAAAAGATTCTTCTAAAACGTGATTAGCGATATGGCCGGACATACTGACCCCGTCAGGACGGTCGTGTAAGAACTTAATCACACCAGAAATAGGGTCACTGGCGTGTTTTAAAATCTTTTGAGCCTTATTAATTAAATCTTTGACTTCATCGATAGATGCAATCTTGTCAATGATTAAATCTATTTTATAATCTTTTTTTACTTCTTGATAAATTTCGTTCAAATCATTTTTAAGGTTTTGACTCATCGACTTAAGTTTCCAGAATGTTAAGGGCGTTGCGTATTATTATAGGACTAATTTCTCGTTGTACAAATTATTAAACTACAATTTATAATTTTATATTAGCACAACTTGTCAATAATTAAAACTAAAAATTGGAGAAGTTTTTTATGAATTTAGTAGTTATTCCAGCCCGTTACAATTCCCAAAGATTTCCTGGTAAACCTTTGGCTCTAATCAATAATGTTACTATGGTAGAAAGAGTCTACCGTCAAGTAGAAAAAGCTCGTCTGGTAGATAAAATCGTTGTTGCCACCGAGGATAAAAGGATTTATGATGCTGTTACAGGCTTTGGAGGGCTATGCGTAATGACCAAAGACACCCATCAAAGCGGTACAGACAGAATGGCCGAAGCTGTCTACCATTTTCCCGAAGCTAAAATAATAGTTAACGTTCAGGGCGACGAGCCAATTATCGACCCAAGTATTATCGATGCCTCGATCAAACCCTTTTTGAGCGACCCCGGTCTCGAAATGACTACCCTGGCCTTTCATATAAACGAAGACTGCGAAGACATTAACAACCCTAACTTGGTAAAAGTAGTTGTCGACGAAAATAATTTTGCCGTTTATTTTTCGCGTTCGGTCATACCTTATAAACGCAATCCAGACATTAATTATCCATACCTTGGGCACATTGGTCTATATGCCTTTAACAAAGAAACCCTAATCAAATTCGCAAGCTTAAAACCAACATTGGTCGAACAAGCTGAATCACTAGAACAACTGCGAGCTCTGGCTAATAATATAAAGATTAAAGTAATTGTAGTTACGGCTCGCAGTTACGCTGTAGACGTAACTGACGATATTAAAACGATCGAAAAGCTTTTGGTTAAATAAAACCAAATTTAATTACACAATTTAATCGGTCACAAGCCCAATATTTTAGGCTAAAAGTCTATGGTTGCGTTTTTTGGCGCCAAATTTCATATAAAAACACCGACGCAGCTACCGAGACATTGAGCGATTCGCACTGACCGCTAATTGGTATATTAAGCATAAAATCACATTCCTGGCTAATTAACCTAGATATTCCCTTACCTTCTGACCCTAAAACCAAAACCATAGGAAAAGCTAATTTGGCCTCATATATACTTTCTGATCCTTTTCCGCTAAGCCCGGTAACCCAAAAGCCAATTTTTTTAAGGTAATCTAGTGAACTTTTGAGATTGGTCACTTCTATTAGGGGGAAATAAGCCATGGCTCCAGCACTGGCTTTAATCGAAATAGCGTTTATACTGGCTGACCTGTGCC
Source organism: bacterium (assembly GCA_021785395.1). Taxonomy (GTDB): domain Bacteria; phylum Cyanobacteriota; class Vampirovibrionia; order Obscuribacterales; family JAKAZS01; genus JAKAZS01. The sequence continues at coordinate 11,198 of JAJYFO010000013.1, forward strand.
TGGGGATTATGGCACAAATGGTACTTGTTGCCTCACATGTGCGGATAATAGCCCCCAGATTACGAGGGTCTTCAACAGAATCGAGCATTATGACACAGGCTTTGTTTTTTGCAAGGTCGCTAACGTCGTATTTCTTTAGTAAATCATCAAAAAAATCATGAAAGTCTAGCGTATTTATGGTCGTTATCAAAGCAACAATACCTTGATGGTTTTCGTTAGAATAATTTTTAGAACTACTCAACATTCTATCTAGTTTAAATTTGGAACACTCGACCAGCAAAATTTTTAATTTTTGAGCCAAATGCTTTATTTTAGATATTTTTGCGTCGTTTATAATTTCGCTGCTTACAAAAATTTTTTGAATACGCCAGTTTAGGGCTAACTCATTACTGGTTTGGGTATCATTTTCGCTATTTTGCTTGGTCAAATATTCCAAAACACTATTTTTGCCATAGACAAAACTGGCTAAATCGTCTAATTCATCGTCTATCTTGTCGATGTTTAAATTATTTTGCGTATTTTTGCGATTCTCTTTCATTTAAAAACATTATATTCTATCTACTACGATTTGAAAAATATTGGTGTTTTAAAGCAAATGTTAATAGATATATTGTTCTTTGGTATGCCCTTAGGTACTTGTATCATACTTGTTATGGTAGCCTTGAGGCACAAAGAAGTCTATTTTTTAAACTGCGCTATTTGTTTTTTTATATATTGTCTATTTTACGTTGGCATGGGCCGCGGCGTAATTTTTTACCTGTGTTCATTATTCATGATGGGCGGGGTACTGTTTTAACTCAAGAAACACCTTTCTTCTTTATGACAGTATTGACTACATGCCTATTTTGCTGGGCCTCGGCCAAAGACCGCATAGGGATATTATGTTTTTTAAGCCAGCGCGATATAGTATTAGGGTCGCACCACATGCCTTCTTCGTCTCGGTAGCACCTGGCAATTTCTACCGTACTTAACTTCTCTTTTACGTATTTTTGGGTCAACCAGTTTTTATCTTGGTAAAGAAATTTTGTCGTTCGTAAATTTTTTGCCATTTTGCCTATACCCGAAAAAAATAAGTATAATTACCATTACTATTATAAATTATAATTAAACTATTGGTCGCAAAAACCTTTCATAAACCTTTCATAAAACTTATAAATTTAAATTTCCAGTCTTTAAGAGCTAGATAAAGAGTAAATATGCGAAATATTCCAGCCATGCATTTAATTTTAAATACCCCCGAATTGAAAGATAAAATCAAGCCCAATTTACTAGCTAAAATAATACGCCAAGAAATTAATAAAATCAAGGAAAATTCTCCCATTAATCTAACCAACGAAAAAAGTGACCAGGAACATGAAAAACTAAGAAAAATAATTATTCAAAACGCTCAAGCGCAAATTTTGAAATTGAACAAACTCAAGATTAAACGCGTGATCAATTGTACAGGCGTAATTTTAAACACTAATCTGGGCAGAATCCCCATGGCTCAACATTTAATCGACTCCGTAGCGTCTAACCTTACAAGTTATATCGACCTTGAACAAGATATTATCGGCGGAGAAAGGATTGATAGGCTAAGGCATATAAGTGAAATATTTAAATTTTTAACCGATTGTGAAGACTGTCTGGTTGTCAACAACAACGCTAGCGCCGTAATGCTCATCGTCAATTCACTAAGCAAGAACTTAAACGTGGTCATATCTCGCCAAGAACTCATCGAAATCGGTGGCAATTTCAGACTACCCGATATTATCGCAGCTTCAGGCGGGCTTTTAAAAGAAATCGGTACCACTAACCGGACAAAACCACAAGATTACACAAATGCTACCGACAAAACAACCGGTATAATTTTAAAATGCCACCTATCCAATTTCCAAATCAGTGGTTTTACGCAGTCAGTAAGTATCGATGAATTGGCTAAACTCAAATTAAAAGCGCCTATTGTCTATGACCTTGGCAGCGCCTTTTTTACAGGCTATTTTGACCAAGCAAGCGAAGCAATTCTGTCTGACTTCTTGTTAAACGATTCTATAATAGGAAAAACTGATTTAATCAGCTTTTCCGGCGATAAATTATTTGGCGGTTGCCAGGCCGGCATCATACTAGGCAAAACTAAATATATAAAAAAATTAAAAAGTAACCCTCTATATCGAGCTTGTAGGGTAGATAAAATAACCGTTATGCTTTTAGAAAACTTGCTTATAAACTATCTAAAACCAAGCCACAAAATTAACCTACCAGCTTTTAATTTTATTAACCAATCGCAGGAAAACTTAAAATTATTAGCCCAAAGTATAGCTGGGCAACACAATGATAGATTAGACAATTTAACTTTGCTACCTTGCCCAACGCAATTATTGTTTGGCGGTGGCAATATTACCAGTTGCCAAAAAGATAGTTTTGGCATCGAAATCATTAGTAAACATGGTAAGAAGACCAATTATATTCATAAATTTATGCGAAATTTTGACCCACCCATACTGGGAGTTGCCAAACACGACAAATTCGTTCTTGACTTAGCCACTTTACTCAACGACGATTACGATATTTTGCTGACTGCCATTTATGAATTAGATAAAAATATCCTAGCTGGATAAAAAAAGTTTTTTATTAACAAAAGTTAAGCAAGTTCATCTACAAATAATTTGTCAAGAATGTATTAACTAAGACTTAGCGGCTATAATTGCGTTAAATTTATTTTTACTATTAGAAATTTCGAAGAGGTAATATTGATGGAAGGTAACGACGTAAATAAAGCTATTGCTGATTTAGCCAATAAAATTGACAGCCAGGCAAGGTTTACCAGGTCTTTGGTAGTCATCTGTTGCTTTGCCTGCATTGGGGTCATTTACTATACTTTTATTTCAACATTCAACAATTTGCCAGACCAGATGATAATGACATTTATGGGTAAATTAAACGATATACAAACCCAATGGCATGTAATCGAAACAAATCAAACTAAAAAACAAGCCCAAAAGTAAGAATATTAAAAATTATTTTTGCAATAATTTTTTGCGACGGTCGACTTCGGCTTCGATTTCATCGACAGAAATGGCGTTTAGCGTCATAGGGCCTACACAAGTCTCTCTCCATGGCTGGCCTTCTAAGGCTTGCCTGACGATTACTTCAAACACCTGACTGCGGATACCGGTACCATAATTGCCCGTTCCAATGGGTCCGGACATCGATGGTTGGCCTGGTTTTTTATAACTAAAATCATAAGTTGCCGGTTTACTCCCCGAATTTAATAAACTAGAAGTAGCTGGGTTTACTAAGGCAGAATTATTTGGTATAGAGCTGTTTATCGAATTTGTCTGCATTTGCGGTCCTTTACCGCTTTGAGGATTCAGTACCGGTTGAGAGATTTTAGGCTGACTATTATTAGCGTTATTGGGTTTGGTCACGATGTTATTCTGTTCCAATAAGCCTGTTTGAACTGGTTTATCAAATATCGGACGAGATGGTCCGGAATCGAATAAAGAACCTTCTGATTCTTCAATAGGATTGGCGTCGAAAAATCCAGGTTCTATCGTTTGGGCTTTTAAATCCTGCTTAAACAATGGTTTACTGCTATTATTAACTTGCTCTTTGGCTAAGCTTGGGTTTGTGGCTAAGTTAGGTTGACCATCAGATGATGCATTTTGATTACCGGCTGACTTCAAAGATTTAATCTCATTTTTTAAGCTTAACGATTCGTTGGCCGATTTGCTAAGCTCCTGCTGTAAGTTGGTAATCATGTCTTTATATTGTTCTTTTAACTCTTCGATTTGAGCCTTTAACTGATTAACTTCTTGGTTTTTAGTAGACAACTCAAAGGTTTTATTTTGAATTTCACTATCTTTTTCTGCTAAAACAGTGCTTTGACTGATAAACGAATTATTTAATTCAGAAAACCTCGTATTCAATTCTTCAAATTTAATTCTTATCTCGTCGCTAGATTCTAGTAATTCTTGATCGCGTATATTTAATTGTTCATTGAGAAGTTCTTCCTGTTTCACAAGGCTTTCATTCAATTTTGTATTAGCCAATTTTAACGTCTCAATTTCCTTCAATAACTTGGCGTTGACCGCACTATCGTATTGATATTGATCATTGCCAGCTCCAGGTCCTGACGACTGCACGGCGTCGTAAGCAGCTCTAAATAAATTTCCGGCCAGCCTTTGGGTTCCCAGAAGTTCGACCAGCCTGTGCAATAAATCAGCCGGGTGGTCTTCGGGAAATATGGACATGTAGGCACATTTAAACGTCCATGGGTCGATTTGACCGTTAGATAACTGAAAAGCCAGATTAGTAATCAATTCATCAGGTGTTAGTTTAACCTGATTATAGCCATCTTGGTCTAACTTGGCATCGATGGCTGAAACCAATTCCGACACAGCCGGTACAAGTTCACCTACAGCCTGTAACGGCTCTAAAGCTGCTGAAAGCGATTCGATTAATACGGTTAAGCTAACACCAATTTCGCTAAAAGAATTAGCATTACTGCTAATTTTACTTTCTAAAGAATCTTTTAGCATGTGATGGATTTGGGCTATATTTGTGGCACAAACGTCAATACCTAGGTCGAGATTTTTAAGAACAGATAAAGTCTCGTTATCTAAATTACTAGTGTCGAGCGCTAACTTTAAACCCTTATTGTTGACAGATTTATCCTCATTTTTATCGCTCTGGTTCAGTTTAGACTTATTTTTAACCGATTTAGAGCTAGCAACAGTTTGCTTAGCGTCAGGTTGTTTGTTATCGATTGGATTAAGAACAGTTTCATTAACAGGCCAATCTAAAGATTTATCGGTATTTTGGCTGTCAAGTTCCGAAATATCGCTAGCATCACTTGGCGACCTCGTATTATCGTCAAAATTGGCTATAGAATCTAGATCTACTTCCAAAATAGGTCCAATTTCGCCATCGACTTCTTGACCGTCTTCACCAAATATGAAATCAGATAGTAAATGATTACCTTCTTCGTTAGTTGTTGAAATATCGCCAATATTTTCCAAAACCTGATTATCTTGACTTAAATTAGCCTGATTTAAATCACTAACCTCCCCACTTACGGTATCGCTACCATTTATGGAAGTATTTGAACCGGTATTGGCAGTAGTTTGAGATTGATTTGTCTGGTTTTGAGGAATATTACCAAGACCAAAAGGGTCATTAGGTATCGCCTGCTTGGTAAGCGTACCACGCAGCCTGGCTCTACGCTGGGCTAAAGACTCGTTTTCGTTAGGATTCTTAGCTTGAGACGGCTTATTATTTTCATTTGTTACCATTGATCGTCTTAATCCAGTTTTCTAGTTAAAAAAATGCACTTCCCTTAACTATATACCAAATTTTAAAACTGTTAAACATTTAATCAACACATAAGTCCAAATGTTAAAGTTTCTAAGAGCCCACATTGTTTAAGAAATAGTCTATCTTGGTATCATATATGTAGGAATGGTTAGTTTAGTTGTTAGGTAAAGACCTTGTTTACAGTTAGTATTTGTCACAATTGTGGAAATTCAAAAGTGATAACCGGGCAGCCCTGTTTAAGTTGCGGTGAGGTTATATCTGATTATTCGGCGACTGAATTACCACAACCTTCAATCCTAAGCAAACCTCTTAGTATAGATCTAAACCTTGATTTGACCTTAAGCGAAAAAGTATTGACCAACATTAGGTTGAAGAAACTGATCAAAGACAACAACACCAATAGTAACGGTCAACCTAACGTTTTAGTCGATTCTAATGGCCAGGACAAAATAACAACCCAAAGCGATTTAGGTCGTTCGCCAAGTGTTATCAACCATGATAGCGATTTATCATTATTTGATGAAGAGATCATGACCCAAAATGACGTTACGTTTAGACAAAGTAAGCAAACGAATAACTTGAACAATGACAACGTTGTTAAAACTGAAAATGAAATTAATCGTGTCATAGACAGTGATTTGGGTTCTGTTAAAAACAACGCTCAAAATCCGGATGAATCTAAGTACGCTTCTATTTCGTTAGAAAATTTAGTGGAAAACCTTAACGTCAATATCAGTAACATAATTAGCCAAACCCAGTCAAGCAATGAAAATAATCTTGACAGTAAACCCATAAATGAAAATACCAACTTATCTGAAGTTAGGCTTAATGATAGTCCAAGAGCTTACGGCCAAGTAAATAGCACCGAAGTAAATTCAGATTCAAACAATGGTAAAAGCGAACCAAAACCTAATATCAATTTACCGGAAAACCAACGCCAATATGGACAAATCAGCGGTTACCAAGAAGCCCAAACAGACCACTTGGTCAAAGATAACATTTTTTTACCGAATCAACCGAATGTAAATCTAGACGAGTCCGCCAAGACCCCTAAACCAGATTTAAATCTAGCCAACGACAATTTAATTGCTAATATAAATTTAGGTATAAGCGAGCCAGCTACATCCCCAAAACAAGATTCAAACCCATTAGATAAAAAACCCCAAAAGGCCGACGACAACGTAACCAAAAGCCAATTAAACCTTTTAAACTTTGATTTTAATCCCATCCCTGGCCAAGAAAGTAAACCAAAACCCAAGCCTCAAGAAGAGGTTTTACTAAAGCCTAAAACCGAGCCCAAGATAGACTATATCCCACAGGCAACAAGGGGTTTTGACGACTTTCCCAGCTTAAAAGAAATAAACGATTCACAAAATCTTACCAAAGAAGATTTGCTAAGTTCAGTAGGTATTGAAGAAAAAAGCCAGTTTCTAAATGAACTCGATACTAAAACTCAGACAAGCCGTAAAATTGATGATTTAACTAACAGTCAAACAGTTCACGTTAAGCCTAAATTAAGAAGCTTTTCAGCTAAAACCAATAAAAATCCCGATATTGAATCCAGCGATAGTCATGACCTGACACATTCACCATTAGCTAAAGCACCCATTAAAGACTATCAAGACTTAAACGAAAATATCGAAACTAAAGATAAAACCGTTAAAAAACAAAATTTTAGCGGTGAATCACAAAAAGATAAGGATTCTTGGCGACAAAAACCTCTCCAAAAAAAACAACAACTTGACAATAATGATAACGACGACATTGATGATAAAACCGGTGATGACCTCGACAATGACGAAAATCCCGGCAAATTTGGCTTTTTGAATAATAGAGTAAATATTTTGGGCGTTAGCCTACCACTTACGTCGGTAATTGTTATTGGTCTTATTGCCTTTTTTATAGTAAGCCAAATGATAAGCGGAATAACCACTATACTATCCAATACGGCTGGCTTAGGGTCAGGTTTTCTTAATTTTAATGCCAATAACCACCCCAGCTTAAGTGGGTCTTGGCAGTTTGTAGCGGTCGCTCAAGGACAAAAATGTGAAGGCATATTTAACCTGGAGGAAAACAATAACCAAATTATTGGCGAAGGCCATGATACCAGTGGTAATTTTGAGCTGATTGGCAGCTTTACCCAGCCAAATAAAATTAGTTTTGTAAAACGCTATTATGTTAACGGCCAAGAAGTTTTTAAACCAGTAAATTATGAAGGTTTGATCAATTTTGAACAAAAGCCTTTGTACATGCAGGGGAATTTTAACCTAACGTTTCGTCAAAACTACGGTTGGCGTGGTCATCCAGTTACTGTAAACGGTCAATGGGAAAGTATTTTAATTAAACCGAGTCAAGATAACAGTGCAAATAAGGCTCACCATATCCAGGCGAATAATTTTAACCCGTTGAATAATTTAACCAATTCTTTTACTTACGCTGCCGTTGGCGGGATAGGACTGGCTGTATTTTTAATTTTTTATTCGATACACTTGTTTGGACCCAATGGTAAAATTCAAATCGAAGAGAAACAGCGTTATGTCACTTCTCAGTTCAAATCTCAACACAAAAAGATGTTAAAAGAGATGAGCGCAGCCTATAGAATTGGTGGCTTGTCGCTTGGTACAAGGGTTGAATGGAAACCTTATAAATTTTGGGAAACAAAAGAATTGGCGCTAACACCAAAGATTCGTGAGAAAAATCCTCATATGATAATTCTAGGTACAGCCAATAAAGGCAAATCACGCTTACTAGCTAATTTTATAACTCAAGACATTTTAGCTAACGACCGCTGTGTCGTTGTGATAGATTCGGACGGTGGTTTAGTTGACCTTATAGCGCAATGGATAGCCAGCCATGAGAAAGGTAAAACTTTGGCTAAAAGGGTTATACTATTAGACCCTACGCAAAAAAATCAGATGCATTCTTATAATCCGCTAGAGTTAACAGGTGATGGTAATCTTCAGGCAGCCGCTTCAGCGATAGTATATGGTTTTAAAGCCATATATACCGAACCACCTGGATCACAGAGCCAGTGGAACGCCCAAACGGCCAATATTTTAAGAAATTCAGCCCTGCTTTTAACGGCTAACGGGAAGACTTTGACCGATTTACCGACATTGTTACAAGACCACGACACCAGAGATATTTTGCTCGAGGGTGTCGAGCGTAAAAAGCGAGACCACGTTGAATTTGCTACACTGCTTGAAACCTGGGGACAGTATAAAAAATTGGCCAGAACCGAGCAATGGGTCAACTGGGTAGAACCAATATTAAACAGGGTAACGCCAATGCTAAGCGACCCAAGAATAAGGCCTATTTTAACTCACCCCAACGGAACGATTAACCTAAACGACATTATCGCCCAAAAGAAAATTTTATTGGTTAAAATTCCCCAGGGACAATTAGACCAAAACGCAAATTTACTGGGAAGTTTAATCGTCACCGGACTCAAACAAGCGGCTATTAATCTTAGCAGCACATCTGCGCATCTATTGCATACCACCAGCCTTTACCTGGACGAATTTGATAGCTTTATAGAAAAAGAAACGTTCGATTCTTTAACGTCTGATACCGCTAAATTCCAAATCGGCATAACCGCCGTGGCAAAATCTATACAGCATTTACCCGAAGAATACCGAAATTATTTAATTATTCACGTAGGGTCAATAGTTGCCTTTGCTTTGGCTAAAAAAGACGCTGATTTACTAGGACCTCAGATGTTTAGGGTCGACGGTAGAAAGCGCAAACACCAAACCATGCAAAATTTCTTTAACAGGGTAAATTCTTCGCCACAATTTGAAATGATTTCGGACGAAGAAAAATTAAATATCGATAGATTAATCGGCCAGGATGACCGAACCTATTTTATTTACCGAGTCGGCAGCATAGCTGGCGTATTTCACATGAAATCACACGAATTCAAAGACATAAACCCTAGCAGTGTCAGCAAAAGAATCCTAGATATAATCAAAGGCGTAAACCAGGGTTGATTACTTGGACCGTTATTATAATGGATTGAAATTTAATTACCACACAATTTTCAGAAACTCCATTACTTGGTTATAGTCTTTCAATAGTCATACCAGTAGCTATCCGTAGCCATTTACGGTAACTCTAGCCTTATATTGACAGATTTAATTGGACATGATAAGTTAGAATTATAACATTAAATTTTGCTAATAAATATCCTGCTCAATCAAATTATCTGGTGACCTTATTAATCAATGGTTTTGAGCTTACCCACAAGAAGTAGACACCAACAAACCCACACAACAAGTACGGCAAAATATTATAAAACATTAATATAGAGGGAAGACTATGGATAAAAATTGAAGATACGCATTTAAGGTGCACTAAGGGTTCATAAATTAATTTCGAAAAACAATTTCCTAAAATTGCCTAATTATTCTAAGCCTGGCAAAAGCATCTACAAGAAGCATCTACTAAACGAGGGGAATCTCGCATACATAAAGGAGTGACCGTCTTATGTACCGACAAAAAAACAACCAGCATCCTGGCAAAGGTCAGAAATTTAGCCCGGAACCTTTTAAAAACCGCCACAAAGTCAAAGCGTTTCGAGAACCCCACGGCAATATGATAGCTTTGGGAGCTTGCGTTTCGGCTATTTTATTGATTGTCTTTATGACGTTTGGATTAAACTATGTACGCCTTTGTGGTGCTTCTAAGGTCGGAAATACAGCTATCGAAGCGGCTGCAATAGCAGCAGCGGCTGATATGTCGCGTATTGTTTACGATGACCCCAATTTTGGTTTAGTCGCTCTGTCTGACAACCCACCGATAGCTCCTCCAAACACTAACGCTAATTTAGCGGCCGACAATTACCCTGTTTCGGTTCAAAGTATAAATGTAATATTTGGTACCATTTACTTGGACGCTCAAATAGCCGATTCTATGAAGTCACAAGGTTCTTTATCGCCCGGAGCTTATGACCAGTTCATGCTTTTAATCAAAGAAGATTACCAGAATGCTATAGCCGCAGCTCAAGGTTTGCAGCAGGTTTTGAACGCAGCAGCGTCTGGAACCCCAAAAGCTGACTGGTACGGGAATTTAGTAAACCCTTGTCTGGACGCACAAAATGCTTACAACACAAACATTGCCAGCCTTAACAAGGACGGTTCAAAACAGACCGGCAACGTTACCCTAAGCCTTGGGTATCTGAATCAACCTTCTTATACGAATATTCCAAAGCCCAACCAATGGAATAACTACGTAAATTCGGGCAGCCCAAATTATTGTTTTTCTTCTAACACTAACTATGTACAGGACAACATGGATTTTGTATTTTCGGCAATTGGCAGTAACATTCAACTGGTGAACAATACCTCGTTTTCATCAAGCCCAATTCAAGCTGTACAAACATTAATACCGACCATAGTTAAAGCCCAAGCGACCCAATCTACAACGTATAGAAATAGCGATGGCACAAGCAACGTTGTTTCCTTAAAAGCCGTAGCCTGCGCCCAACCAGCCAATCAACTGGACCCAAGGCCAAATCCAGGTTCTATGGTCATAAGATTTCCTAATGGAAGTATACCATCTTTAATTACGCCATGCGATATAATCACTAACCCGCTGTTAAATTTGCCAATTGCCAATAATATTACAGGCGGAGCCGGTGGTAAGTCAGGACCTAATAAACCAGTGGCCGGTGACTTTCAACCAGTGCCAGGTGGAGGTTATGTTGGTGGTGGCGCCGGCGGTAAGACGCCGTTATTACAGCCTGTCACATCGTCTAGTACATTGAGTTTAAACCAGCATTTTGTGACAGGTATTTACGACTGGCTTAAACAAGCCGGCTTAAAACCAGTTGTAAGCGCAGCTACCGCCGGGTTATCAAACAGCAGTTCTTCTAGTGGCAATATTGTTTACCAAGGTGATGTCCCTAGTATATTGAATCAACCCTTCCAAAGTATTTCCCATTCGTCACCACAATATAGTTTGTCAGGGTACAGTTATACTTATACATCGGAGTCTGTACCTGTATATAATTCAAGTACTGGCTCAACCACGTATACTACACGGTACTATGAAACGAGCACACCCATATACAGCAAATATTACAATGAAGTGAATGTATACACTTTTGGTAGTGACGGTAGGGTCAATGTTGCCTTAGAAACAAATAATTCTTATCTAGCACCCGATTCACTTGTGAATCAAAATCAACATTATGTCTGGGCACCTAATGTGATAAGTCAATCAGCAACAATGAATCCAACCCAGCCACATATCAATGGACCGTCTACTAATGTAAGCGCACCAACAACAGCACCAGTAGCCAGTCCTACTTCATCTACTTCGGCAAGTTCTACTACTTCGTCAAGTTCTACTACTTCGTCTACTTCGTCAAGTTCTACTACAGCTAGATGGGAAGCTTTAAACGGTAGTAGCATCAATGTTTCTAGTTGGAACCAGTACGACGCTTTTTTGCGTGACAATACCAGGTATATTGGTCGCAGCAAAGGTGGTCAGCACGCTGGAACACCTAACCAGGCAATAGCTCCGGGGTCCTACAATCAACCTGTGTACCATATACCGCCAGGTTACAATGTACGGCCAAGTTATTTAACGAACGGTACGGCTGTTGACTTGCGATTTTGTTTAAGCCAAAGTTTTAGTTCAACGCTGCCACCATTTAAAAATCCAAAACATTAAGGTATGTTCATGTATGATGACAGGTCAAGAGAATCAGGTCAAACCTTATTAGAACTGGTTGCCACATTGATTATATTAATTCCAACGGTATTATTGTTTCTAGACCTGTTACTTATTGCCGTAGTCGTTCAAATCAACGACGATGTAGCTAGAAATGCTACTAGGCAAGCGTCTAATGGTGCCCCAAGCAGTCCTGGTTCGCCAGGCGGCTCTGGAGCTGGTACTTTAGCTTCGATTGCACCCCAATCGTACTATAGGGCCAAGGTTTATGTTGACCAAGCCAATAAGAGCCATTCTGGAGCTATAGCTAACATCGCTATTACTAATTCCTGGACTAATTTAACCTCAGCAGATATTCAAAACTGGCAGATTTCTGGTGGTGAATTATTACACCATCAGGGTAATCAGGTAAGTACCGGATTGGTGTCTATAACTACGTCGGTTCAGGTAAGACCTTTTGTATTGCCTTGGGTTTTAGCTAGTAGCAAAGTTATGACTTTTAATGCGACCCATACTTTTCCGTTTAGCTATGTTGGTTATTATTCTGGTTCTGGTAACCCAAATTCTAATAATCCATGGACTATAATCCCAACCGGACGTCAAACATCAGCTAAGCAATAACATACGTCCCCCTACAACGCTGGATACATGGGTGTAAGGGGGCGACAAAACAATATAATTACATTTTTTTTACTGCTGGGCAGCCCCATTTCCACCGGTAGCTGGTAGCGTCCAAGGGTTGGAATTAGTACCAGAAGCCGGATCATAAAGTACAGCTGAAAATGGATAACTTTGCACCGTGGTAAAAGACAGCGGCTTATTATTAGTTACTATAGAAATCAAAAAAGGTTTTACGCTAATCTTGGTAGTAACGTATACTATGCCTGGATATGTTTGCGACCCGTTTAAATGTACTACCAGACCACCACTATTTTCCCAATTCGTTATATCAGTTGGAGTCAAATTAGTCGTCGCACTAACCATGACAATTTTAGTTATAGGTCCATTATGGCTTAAAGCAGCCTGGTTAACGCTGGCCTGAGCCCTTGACTGATACTGTAGCGGACTGCCCATCGAGGCTACTCTGGCAGCATTTTGAGCGATATTATTATTTGTCTGAACAGCAATAACCATAAGGGCTAGGTCAAAAAACAACATTACCACAGGGATTAATACTACTAATCCAGTAGTCAATTCGACCAAAGATTGAGCTTGAATACGATGATAAAATTTAAAAAATATTCTCATCAGTAAATTATAACTAATTATTTGGATTAGTTAAAGCGGTCTGAGGTGCAGAATTATAGTCATTATTATTCGTCGGGCTAACGTCACCGCAAAATTGATAAGATGTAAAGAATCTCAAATCAGCAACAGTTCCATTGACTAAGTAACTGGGACGAATTTTAAGGCTATTATTGCCAAAATTACTGAGTGTAGGGTTGCTGCTAATAACCGCCGGTAAATTGTGGTGGTTAGGGGCGCCGGCCTGGGAGCCACCATTCGTTTTGCCAAGGTTAAACGAATTATCCCTTATCGTAGCGTTAAACTGCGTCCAAGTATTAGAGGGAACTGAGTGCCCTTTGGGAGTCTTAAAGTTTTGCGTTACGTCATCATCATCGGTTGCGCTATTTAGAGAATTCAATAAAGGTGGCCCAACAGGACCAAGTAGGCCAGGGACAGAATTAGCCGCAATCGGGGTGCCTACTGGTAACGGGGCAACACTGACTATAGCTGCCGACGACGGTGGCGTTAAGCTATTGGTCAAAGGAATCGAATTTGTAGCTAATACAGAAATTGGTGGAGTAACCCCAGGCGGCATTAAACCCATCTGGCCAGGTGGCGAAGCTATATTATTAGTACTCAAATTATAGTAACCAAAATTATTCGACTGACCAGGGTTATTAGGTGTATTTTTGGGTTTTTTATTCTTCGGATTAGGCGGCGCTGGAGAGTTAACCGGAGCGCTGGCGTAAAAAAACAATTGTTTGTCTAAAACATTACTTGTTGGATTATTGCTAGGTACGTTTATATTGTTCATTTGACCAACAACCTGGCCGGCTACGTCGAAAGTATAGGTGTATACGACCGGGTAATACTTATCATAAACAGGTGCATTGGTATTGTTGGTATTTGGCAAAGGCGTACCCGTATTATGGGCAACCACTTTTAAGACAACTTGCGGTGGGTTTGGAAAACTCGTATTCAAAACGGTATTAATATCACCTACAGCTATAACCGGATTGCTGCCATTGATGGCCTGTGGAACGCTAGCAGAATTGGCTAGCGGCTGATATACAGGTTTAACGCCAGCGTGCCTTAGCCAATGATATATCGCTGTAACAGTTGCTTTAGACACCGTATCTGGCCCAGAGACCGGTTGAAGACTACTTACAATTCCTGGATTGGGTTGCGTTTTAGTCGGAACCGTATAAGGCCCAGTTCCTGGTGGAATTGGATTTTGCGAAGATGGGTCGGTAATTATAGAAATAGGCGATACTAAATTAGGCAGAAAACCTTGTGGGAATCGGATAGTAAGAGCTCCTGGGTTAGGTTTCGGGTCTAATTGATTATACGGTTCAGCACAGGCAATTTTAGTCAAAGTCTGAGTATTTTTACCATCTGGGGTCACATTAACCTGTTGGTTGACGGCGGCCTTAACTATGGTAGGAATTAGTAACTGGCTAGCCACCATGGGCTGCATCGAGAACATTTTATTATTAACTAATTGAACAGAATCGCCTATGGCCGAAAAAACGTATTTTTTTCCGTTTGGGTCGCTGTAACTAGTATTCGACTTGTAACAGTATTTATTGGCGTCGCCGGTCGTTGTGTAATTAAAATAATTGTTAGGAGTGGGTATATTCGTTGAATTAACCTGGTTTAGGTAACCAAGTTGTAAAGTCAACTGATTGCTCTTACTGTTTATTCCCCCAGCTGTTAAGCCATTTCCCAGGTTGTTGTTATACGCTGCCTGAGCGTCAGCTAAGATATTAACGGTATTATCGTACCAGTCTTTAACGTTAACGCCTCCATTAATGGCGCTATTTAACGTATTTGATAAACCTTGGGCGGCTGCAACGACGTTACCATAATCAGACTGAACCAATTGACCCATGTATTGCTGTGAACCAGGGTCTAAGGCTAAATTATTCACTACCTGAGAATCTAACAATACCGTGCCTATTAACGTATTGATACTCTGCACCGACAAAGGATAACCGTCGCTAGCAAATTTACCGTTCTGGCTTGGCGCTATAGGCGGATGGTCAGATAGAGCAATATAGCCAAAATTAGGGTCATCGTATACTATGCGCGACAAATCAGCCGCGGCTGTAATTGCTGCCGATTCAATGGCTGTATTTTGCATAGCACTTGTGCCTTGCAAGCTTGCGTAATTAAAGGCAAAATAACCTAAAACTAAAAACACAAACAAAACTGCTCCAGCTATCAGAACTAAAGCGTTAGCTCGCTTAGACCTCATAAAGACAGCTTGGATTCCTTTAGAAGCACTGTTTTTTATCATATATTTCTACCTATATTATGAAAGTTTTAGTAAGACTGCCAAATAACGTTTTGTCCAATGAATGCTAATTTATAGAACAAATTCAAAATTCTAAATATTAAAAAATTTTAACCCTAATTAAATTTTACTAATATTTCAAATTTGTGTCAAGGTAAAAAAAACTTAAAAGATCAGAATTTATTTGAAATTTTTAGAATTAACGTTAATTTTCAATTTTAATCTCAACTACACCAATGCAATTAAGTATAAATTAAATAGCCTCGGAAAAATAATTTTCAATTTTAATCTTGCTTGCGTAGATACCCCATTGATAGTTACCGCTGAATTTTGCCATAATCCAGCCAGTTAAACTTTTCACGAGGCCGTAAATAAATGAACGAATTAAATATATTAAAGCCAGAATTTGACATAAACCCTGTCAAAACCAATAAGAAGTTAAATAAAAATGTATACGAACTTGCTTTTGACGATTTAGGCAAAGCTTGCGACAATTTAGCGAAAAAAGCTTACGACCATCCGGTCAAAACAGTTGAAAAAGCTAGCCAAGAAGTTTTAAGTTCAGCCGCTTTTGGCCTTTTATTAGGTAGTTTAATTCCAGCTCGAGGTCCTTTATCTTTGATCATAGCTGGAGGTTTAACATTACCTATATTAAAAGATGGCGTAGAAAGATTAGTGAAAGCCAATACACAGGCTAAAGAAAAAAATGCCAACGTCAATAATGTTGCCCAAAGCCTAGCTAACGATACAGTGAAAGGAGCAGCTAATTTTATGCTAACCTTTGCCGGTGGCGCAATGGGAGCTGAAGGTGGCATCAAACTAGCTAAAACCGATACTATATTCGGCGATGCCTCCCAGGCCAGCCAAAGATTTTTGATCAATTCAGAAAATAAAGTTCTAGAAATGGCTAAAAAAAGCCCCGATTTATTCAAATCAGGTTTTACGTTAGCCAGTGAATCAGACTTAGGCAGTATTGCTGCAGCTTCTAAAATAGGCGATCTGTCCCTTAGAACAAGTTTCAAGTCCAATGTCGATACGGCTAATTCACTACAAATGTTCTATGGTGACTTACACTTGCATTCGCGCTACTCGGATGGAATTGGTCTACCCAGCCAAATTTTTGACGCTGAAAAAAATGCCGGTCGCGACTTTGCCTTTGTAACCGACCACAACCATATTTTGGCCAGAGGAGGAGTGGAACCCGGGTCAATTAGAGCCGTCGATGAAGAAGGCACGCCAATTGAAGCAGCTGACCCGCAAGAATACGCCGATACATTTAACCAGGCTCAAGCGGCGACCCAAAATGGTAAATTCGTAGGTGGAGTTGGTTCAGAAGTTGGCACAATCGGTAAACCCGACCCACAAGTTGGCCATATTGCTGGTGGTAACCATATGAATGTATTTGATTCACCCGATTTTTTGAAGACTTTCGAGCTACCGCGCGGTGGGAGAATGAGTTTTTTAAGCCGAACCCTAATTCGTCTTGGACTTAGAGCTAACGACGATACCCAAACCGTTATTACCTTTAACGACAACGATTATAAAGGTCTTATCGGGCAAATGCAAAAACTTGGCATAAAAGATTCAACCGGTCAAGACCCCATCATGCAATTCAATCATCCCCGCTATAAACTTGACTACAACCCCAGTATGCCAGCCGACCGCCAGGGTCACGACTTTGGTGCAGCTTCGTTTAGTTCACAAAAAGAATGGTTACAAACCATGGACCCTTATGTCCACAATATCGAAGTAATGAAAGGTGGAGCCCTAAATCCTAACGTCCAAGCCCACGTCAATCCGTATTACATCACGTCGATGGATTATGCTGGCTACCTAGACAAAGGTTTCCACTTAAGCCCAACTTACGGAGCTGACACGCATTATGGCTTTAATAGCGACGGAACGCCTTTAAGAATAGGTAATCCGCCAGCAGCTACCGGAATTTTAGCGCCAAGTCTAGATAAGGAAAGTTTGCTCAATGGCCTTAGGAACCGTCGAACCATTGCTACAACTGATTTTAAAGCTTTGTCAGGAGTACTTACGGCCAATGACGGTAATGTCTTAATGGGCGATATATTGGACGGTAGAGCCGTAAATTCTTTAACTCCGAGTGTAAAAGTTATGGGCAATGTAGATCCTAGCGCCCAATACCAGGTAAAAATTTGGAGCGACCCGCAAATCGGCGACGGTAAATTAGCTAGCGTAATCGCCACCCAAAAACTGACCGGCCAACAAGTTTTAGACAGCCAAAATATAGTTAATTTCAACGCGATTAACCATACTCTGGGTGCTAAATCACTGATTTTTGCCGAAATTGACCGTGTTTCACCCGATGAATTAAGCAAAGCTAACGGTATCGACCCATTTAACCAGGTCGCTAATATTGAGACTCAACAATGGAATCCTAATACTGGCCACGACTTTAGCCAAATGGCCAAAGACTATATCGATGGCAACGACCAAAACGCCAACCTACCTTACGTAGACAGGTTATTTACGGCCCCTATTTGGATCGAGCCTTTAAGCGGAAGCTCGCATGCATTTTTGACCAAAGGTTTGGTAGGTGTTGGCAGCAGTAATATTATCGGTAAATAAAAGAAAAATATTAAAAAATATTTATGTTGAAATTTTAACTTTTTTGTAGTTTGAATTTAATAGCAATTTTATTTTAATAAAATTGCTATTATTATAAAATCCCTACTATGATAATATGTATTAGTTTTCGACTAGATGTTAAGGTATTAATTTGCCCATAACCCAAGATGAGATTGTCTACTTACAAGCCCAGTTAGAAGGGCTTGAATGCCTTATATTCGAAATTATACCGCTTAAAATTGAACTAAAGCGACAGCAAATTCAGGAATACTTTGACAAAAGGCTCGAAATGGCAACCAAACCTTTTCCTCTGGCCTCAGAAACCGAACTTAAACGTCAGTTTAATACGAAAGCTAATCAAGTTCGCAATTTGATCGATTTAGCCGAATCTAAAGGCAGTGCGACCAATCCTTTAAATTTAATGCAAGCAGCATCTTGTCTGCCTGACGAAAAGAATTTAAAAATTAGAGAAGAAATAATTTCATTCTGTAAAGGTGTTCAATTCAATAG
>JAJYFO010000117.1 GCA_021785395.1 bacterium
TTCAGGGCTTCATTGATTTCACCACAGATATATAAATTAGCACTTAGATCGCTAAGTTTATTAGCAATAGTCGATTTTATTGACAATGGATCGTTTTCACAAATTTCAATGGCTTTTTGAAATGCTGAGCTGCTTTCAGCATATTTCCCTTGGCATTTTAAAGCTATTCCAAGCAAACTGTATATTATGTCGATTCTTTGGTTGTTTTCTTGATTAATTGAATTTATGTAATTTAATAGTTCTAGAGCCGTTTTTTCTCCTTTAATACCATTATCTAACTTTATATAACAGACTAAAAGCGGTCTTAAAACTCTTTCTGATTCAATGTTAAAGGGATTTCCCGGAAGTATCCGGGTAATTCGATAAAGTCTATATGATAATTCATATATTATTTGGGCTAATTTATAATTTTTTTTGAAGTAAAGCTCATTGGCTATAAAATTTAAGTTAATTGGTAGAGCTAGTAGTATTACGATAAAATCGACTATTATTAATTTGTTGAAAAATAAGTGGCTTTGGGGCAAAAAACTAAAAAATAATATTGATACCATAAATATATTGGTAAGCATAAGTTTTAAAAGATAATTTATACTTTTTTTTACGTCAAACATTGTTTTAATTGTTCTTTTTTTGCATTATTTTCCTGACACTTATATACTGATTCTAGCATTTTAATTTGGTAAATGTAACAAGTTCCCAATGGTTATTTATCTAGATTGGGTTTTATTATTTGGCGATGTAAAATTGTCTAAACAATGATAGAATTTATATTATCGTTATTTTAAAAAAAGTTCCAATGACATCTTCTAATTTTGTTAAAGCTCTAAATTTAAAAGACTCATGTGCCATGGTTATTGGCTCAATGATAGGGTCGGGAATTTTCTTGGTCTCAGCCCAAACAGCTAGATTGGTTCAGTCACCTTGTTTGTTTTTGTTAATTTGGGTCTTGGCCAGCTTAATGACTATATTAGCGGCTACTTGTACTGGTGAATTGGCATCATTGTTTCCCAAAGCTGGTGGTCAATATGTATATTTAAAAAATGCCTATAATAACCTTGTAGCTTTTCTCTATGGATGGACCTTATTCTCCGTAATTCAGACTGGTACTATAGCAGCTGTTGCTGTGGCTTTTGCAAAATTCTTGAGCGTTTTTATTCCTTGTTTATCAACTAGCAATATAATTTTTTCGATTTTTAATTTCCCTATATCTTCTTTGCAATTGGTAGCGGTTGGATTAATTTGTCTGCTTACTTTAAATAATTGCCTGGGCATTAATGCAGCTAAATTTATTCAGAATTTTTTTACGCTTCTAAAGCTAATTAGTTTGGTTGGAATTATACTTTTGGGGGTTTCCATTTTTAATAGGGCTAGTGGGCTTACTTATAATCTATCTCATTTTTTTGACATGCCTACTATTTGTCACAGTAATACCGGTTTTTTTATACTAACAGCATTGGCTGGAATTATTGGTCCACTCTTTTCTATGGACGCCTGGAATAATGTTACTTTTACTTCTGAAGAGGTAATCAACCCAGAAATAACTTTGCCTAAAAGCTTGTTTATCGGTACTTGCGTTGTTTGTACGCTTTATATTTTGATAAATGTAATTTATCTGGTGGTATTACCTTTACATGGTTCTCCCCATGGTACCGATATTATATCTTGTGGTATACAGTATGCTACTGAAGATAGAGTAGCAACAGCGGTTTTAGAAGTTATTTTGGGAAAAATTGGTGTTTATATCATGGCCGCGGCTATAATGATATCGACGTTTGGGGGTCTAAATAGCTTGATTCTAGCAGCTCCAAGGGTTTATTACGCGATGGCTGAGGACGGTCTATTTTTTAAGTTTGCGTCTAAAATCCATCCAAAATCTAAAGTACCGGTTATGGGTCTTGTGCTTCAAGGAATTTGGGCCAGTTTGCTTACGTTTAGCGGGTCATACAGCAATTTGCTCGAATATGTAATTTTTGCAACGCTGTTTTTTTACATTTTAACTATAGGTAGCGTATTTTTATTTCGTCAAAAATTTAGCGACCGTCCAAGACTGTTCAAAGTCCCTTTTTATCCTGTAACACCAGCTCTATATATTGTTTTGGCTTTAACTATAATGGTGGCTGAAGTCGTTGTTTCGCCGAATTATTGTTTGGCAAGTGTATTAATTGTAATTTCTGGTTTGCCAGCATATTTATTTTGGTCGAAGAAAATAAATAATTAATGAACAAACGTTGTTATCATTGATGTAGTATATGTCGTTTAAAGTTAATAATTTCTGGGCTTTTGAAACGGATTTGTTACATAATGTCTAAGGTCGCTAGTGGTATAAAAATTGAAAATTATGCTCAATAATCAAAGAATACTAATTTTTGGTTTGGTCTTTATTATGGGATTGTTGAATCAAGGCAAGACGTTCGCTAAAAATGCTTTGGTTATAAAACAAAATACTAAAATTGCTGGCCTTTTGACTGCTTATATTACCGATTCGGCCTTAAAAATAAGGACTAGCAATCCTAAAATTGATATTTATTACTTTGCAGGTCATAAATTTGCCTATTACTTTAACGTAAATGCTAAACTGTATTTTTTGTCTGATTTAACCCGCATACCCGTTTTTAGGGGAGCGCACTATTTAAATAATTTGTGTAACATTGACGGAAAAAGTTTTGAGCAGCCTGAACTTTGGTACAAAAGTCAAAATTTCAATTATTTGAATGTACCTTCGACTATTTACAAGCTAAAATATTCCCCAAAACCCCACGCCAATATTTTAAAGTATTCTTTAGTGGTTGTTGGTGATTTTAAGGGTATCGATTCTAATTATATAAACATTCATCGACGAACAACAGGGTCGCCTATGCTAGGCAATATTACTTTAAAGTTGGAATCCTGTGACGAAGATTTTAATAAATGTGAATACATAACCACCAATATGATATATTACGCCGATTATGATATTAAATTGCCTGATTTAAAAGGCTTTAAAAAGGTAAATTCGCAAGAAGCCCTTTTTCAATTTATGTCTAATAGTGATACGGTAAATAATTTGATCGAATACTTTAAATAGGCTTTATCTAAACTGTCAATAAATCGTCATTAATAAATTGTTAATTAAAATTATTTTGCTACTATTTTATTTATAATCTTCACGTTACTTTTGCAAAACAAGCTATCTTGTCATTGAAGTCGTTTTTTATACTTCAGTCTCTTTTTGTAGTTCATAAATATGTTGTTAAATAAATGTTGTATCCCATGTTTTAACTGCTTATTGCTAGGTTGAATTGTAACGATTTTGATTGTTTAAATATTTGATTTTTGCAATTTTATCGCAATTACTAGGCTTGAAAGAGTTTTTAATTTAATTTTGTTTATGTATCGCAAGAATTTTTTAATGAAATTATTGTTTCATAAGCAGTTTGATTAGTGTTTTTACTATTAAATTTCTTTTAAGTTATGTGAGATTCTCATTATTACATAATACAATTGACGTTGTTGATGTTAATAATGCGATGTTGTACCGGCTAAGTTTCCAGGAAAGCGTTTATGAAAGTAAAGTTCAATCAAGCCCAAAAAAAATATTGGGCCGTTATATTTTTAGTTCAATTCGTTCTAAGTACGTATTTGTCGCTATTTGACCTTAATAATCAGGCAAATGCTAATAGTTCGGCGATGCCGCATCACCTAGGCAATTCGCAAACTTATATGGCTGTCGATGCTCTTAACCAGGCCGATTTTAAAAATCATGTAATTGACTTGCAGTTAAATTCTATTCTGCACGATATTGTGGCTGGAACCTTAACTAACTTCCAGCCAGGTAGCATTAATGTTAGCGGGCATGAGTTAAATATTAACGCTAGTTCAATGATAACTCCATCTGAAGCTATTGCCTTGCAGCAGGTAATGACGCATAATCACCAGGATTTGTTGCTCGGTATTAATGGTAACGCTATTGGCGGAAGATTAAATCTAGATAATTTTTTAAATCAAAACATCGCAAACATCAGTATTCCCAATGAGGTTTCGGCTTACTTAAATGTAAATGCGAATCGTTTTGACCTCAATGTTTTAGGCAATATAAGCAATTACGGAAGCCTCTATGGCTTATCTAATTCGGTTACAGCGCATAATTTAGATATTCAGGTTGGGTCACTTGTAAATTCGGGCGTTATTTCGACGATGCTATCACTAGAGCCTTTAAATCTAAATATTAGCGCAAGCCATGAAATTATAAACTCTAACTTGATTCAAAGCTCGGCTGAATTAAATATCACCACGCCTAATTTGACCCAAAATTCACAATCTGGCCAATTGGCTGTGTTATCTGGGCAAAACGTCGATTTTTTGGTTAATTCAATCAATAATAACGGAACTATTGAGGCGCTAGGAAGCGTAAATTTTAATGCTATCGCAAACGTTAACAGTGAAGTTATATTAAATAATGCTAATGGAAATGTTTCGGCTGGCCAAAATATAAATTTTAGCAACACCAATAACAATTTACCCTTAGACGTTAGTATAAATGGAGGTGCGATAAACGCTGCCAGCATTAATTTTGACGATAAGCTAGCCAATATTGATGTGGCTGGCGCAAATTTAAACGGCATGCTTAATATGACAGGTACAAGCGCACACGTTAACACTGACTCAAATGTTTTGAATCTTGGTAATATCAATATAAACGGTGACCCGACCTATTACAACTACGGGGATATTAACATCAATGGAAATATTAATGTCCATCAAGCTTTGGCTATAATTGCGACTGGGAGTATAATTGGTGCCGCTAATACCGCAATTACTATTTCGGCTACTACTAATCATGGCGGTAAAGGCTTTGATATAGATTTAATTGCTGGGGCTAATATTACTAATCCTGTTAGTGGTGGTCGATTGAATTTACCACCATTGCCAGCAGGTACCGCCGTAACTTTTAACGGTGCTTCAACTGGAGGTGGTAATATTGATTTTTCGGCCGTTTCTTCTTTGGTAATTTCTAGTGCTGCTTCGGGGACAGCCAATAATCCTGGTGGTAATATTACCTTGGCAGCTTATAGTGGAACGTCGGCTAATGCTAATGGGGGTATTTATCTGCCTTCTACTTCAACGCTAAATTCTTCTGGAATTGGGACTGGCGCTAGTGGTAGTGTGACTATAATAGCCGGTTCGACTAATGGAACGCCTGATGTTTTGGGCAATATTTTTGCTAATGGTGGTGCTGCTACTAATGGAAGTGTTGGAATTTATGCTGCACAACCAACTTTTTCTAGTGGTACTTCGATGAGTTTTAGAGCGAATGGAACTATTTCTTCGGGAAATTATTTAACTCCTTCTACTGTAATTAATAGTAATCCAATTACGGTTGGCAATATTGATACTTCTGGTATCGGTGGAGCTGGAGCCAATGCAGCTAATGGTTATGTTCCATATAATGGTGGTAGTGCTGGTAACATAACCATAAATTCTAATGGAGGCATAAGTACTGGTAATCTTAATGCCTATGGTGGTGGTGGTGGTGGTGGTGATGGCGCCAATTCAACTACAGCTTCTAGTGGAGGTAATGGTGGAAATGGTGGAGTAATTACTTTAAATTCGCAAGGTTCTATTAATGTTTCGGGTGTCATTAATACTTCCGGTGGTGGTGGAGGTGGCGGAGGTGGTAGTAATGGCTCTGTTGGTAACGGTGGTAATGGTGGTAGTGCTGGAGGTATAACTATTAGCACTACATCTGCTCTTATAATTACTGGACCAGTTTTAGCTAGTGGCGGTGGTGGTGGCGCTGCTGGTAATCGGCAAGACGGTGGCGGTGGTGGTGGATCATTTGGTGGAGGTGGCGGTGGTGGTGATTATTATGGAGGTGGAGGTGGTGGTGGCTTTTATGGTGGAGGTGGCGGTGGGAATACTACAGCTGCCGGTTCTGGTGGTGGAGCTGGAATTGGTGGCGCTGCCGGTAGTACCAATGCAACAGCAGGTAGCTACGGTTTAGGCGGAAATGGAGCTGGAGCTTTATATGGGATAACAAGTGCGGGTGGAAATTTTGGCGCAGGCGGACAGACTGACTCGCCTTTAACTGGCGGTAATGTAGCACAAGCTGGAGCTAATACTAATACAGTCTATGGTAATTTGGGTGGATCAGCTGGCAATGGTGGTGTAATTAATATTACTGCTAATTCACTTAATTTTAATGGGACAACAAGTTTATTGCCGGCAACTATTTCATCATTAGGTGGTACCCCATTTTCTTCATCACCCTATGCTAACGATTCAATTAATGCACTAGGATCTGGTGGAGCTGTAAACATACATTTGCTCCAAGCCTTGGCTATAAACAATAATATTGAAGCTGGGTCTGCTATAACAGTTGTTTCAACTGGACTTACAACTAGTAATATTACTGAATCTGGTGGTATCTTAACAGCTCCAGCAGTAGTTCTAACTGCTAGTGGAAACAGTGGTATCGGTAGCTGTGCTACAAGTGTACAAATTAATGCTCTAGCGTTAACGGTTACAGCTGCAAATGGTTCTGCTTATATTCAAAATAATTTAACTGGGGCTAATAATATTACCGTAAATACTTCAACTGTAAACGCCAGTACTGGTGTATTTGATTTGGTTGTGCCAAATTCAACTGGAATTGTTGATACAAATGCTGGAGATAGTGTTACTGGTAATACTATCGTATTGGCAAGTAATAATGGCTCTATCGGTTTGCTTAGTGGTTTGTTTAATGTTAATGCTAGCTTATTGACTGGTTATGCACCAAATGGTAATGTGTACATTCAGGATAATTCTGCAGGGAATGTAACTTTACAAAATGACCCTTGTAGTGGTGTTGCAAACGCAGCTAATGGTACATTTTTTCTTGAGGCGACCAATACTGCTACTACTTCAATCAATACGGCTATTTCAGCAACGGCAGTTACTGCTCCAAATATTGTAATAGTTTCAAATTCTGGATCGATTGGTAACTCTCTTAATGATTTAAGTGTAAACACATCAAACCTTACCCTTAGTGCTGTAAATGGTTCTGTAGAAGCTAGCGATGTAAATACAGGTGCCATTGTATTGACCAATTCAAACACTTTGACTAATAGTGCTAGCACATATTATTGCCTGTCAACACCTTCAGCAACTTCATTGGCTATTAATTCTAGCCCTTCTACCGTCACAGCCAATAATATATCATTTAATATCGGCACCGGAAATTATTTGGGTGGTGGCGCTGTTACGGCTTCTGGTGTGAACAATCAAGTCGCCATTATTGCCAATGGTTCTATTACTAGTGCTAATGTTACCACTTTAAGTAATGTAACTGCTACTAATCTTGTGCTTGCATCCCTTAATGGCAGTATTGGGACTAGTACAACTTCCCCATTTAGTTTAAGTAATGCCAACATTACTTTATCAGCGCCAAATGGAAACGTGTATGTGTTAGATACAAATGCCACGGCTGTTAATTTACAGTCTAGTTATCTAGTGTGTGGCACAACAACGTTTAATAACACGGCTAATGTTAACACTGGTAATTATAATGTGGCCAGTAATGCAGCTGCAACTTTGTCAAACACGGGTACAATAAATGGGAATAATATAATACTGGCAGCTACAAATACTGGCAATTCGGCAAAGATAGATCTAGGTGCTGCTGTAACTGGAACGACGTTAGCAGCTATAGTGTCAAATGGAGCAATTACTAATACATCACTTGGAGCGAATCTAAACGCTCCAACGGTTGCGTTAGATTCGTTAAATGGGAGTGTTGGTGCTACTGGAACTGGTAATTCAATAACCATTACTGCGACAACTTTATCTGCTCAAGCAGTTAATGGCAATGTATACGTATCAGATAGTTCGGCAACGAATGTCCAGTTAAACTCTACTTCAGTTACATCAGTTAATGGAACACCTTACACAATAACCAATGGAGCCAATACTACAAGTGGAATTTATTGTCTAGACACAAGTGCTGCTATAGGAGTTGCTATCGCTAGTGGAGCCAGTGTCACAGGAAATAATATTGCTTTTGAATTAGGCAATGCCAGTTTTGCCGTTACTGGTACTGGAGCGGTAACTGCAAGTGGAACAAATAACCAGGTGGCATTCGTTGAAAATGGTAATATGATAAGTTCTAATATAGCTTTTACAAATGTAAGCGCTACCAATTTAGTCTTAGCTTCAATAAACGGAAGTATCGGAACGAGTGGAACGCCAATATCCTTAGGTTATAGTAATTTAACCTTATCAGCACCAAATGGAAATGCTTATGTTACTGATTCTAGTTCTGGAACCGTTACCCTGCAATCAAGTTATCCTGTGTGTGGTACAACTATATTTAACAATGCTGCCAATACAACTAATGGAACGTATTCGGTTACTGCAGCAAATGCTTTAATTAATTTGGGTAGTAATATCAATGCGAATCTAGTAAATTTAACAGCTGGAAATGGAATTATTAGTTATCCTCAATTTTTAACTAATGTAATAACAGGCATAAATCCAATTGGAGCTCAGTTTAATAATAATGATAGTCAAGTCTGGGTTAGTAGTCTCAATTCAAGTATTGTTACGGTGATTAA
>JAJYFO010000118.1 GCA_021785395.1 bacterium
AACGATGCGGATATCGTCTTGTAGAGCAAGGGTTTTCGCAACACAAGCTCTGAAGATGGACTGATTGTCAGCCAGGATAATTTTTTATTCAATACAACCATCGAAGAAAATATAAAAATGGGCAATACCAATGCCAGTTTTGCTGAAATTGAAGCAGCCAGCCGACAGGCCTTTTGCGCTGAATTTATCGAGAACCTACCCCATAAGTACAAAACTATTATCGGAGAGCGAGGAGTTAATTTATCGGGTGGTCAGCAGCAAAGAATCGCAATAGCTAGAGCCTTTCTTAAAAACGCCCCGATTTTAATCTTAGACGAGGCGACCAGTTCACTTGATACAGAGTCCGAAACTATGGTTAAAAATGCCATCGACAAACTCATGCACGGTAGAACAGTAATAGTTATAGCGCACCGGCTTTCGACTGTCAGCAAAGCCGATAAAATAGTCGTGCTAGACCATGGTTCAATTGTCGAATCGGGCAGTCATGAAAGTTTATTGAAAACTGGTGGTATCTATTCTGGCTTAATAAAAGCCCAATTCAACGACGACAACGATAACGTGAGGTAAACTAGACTAATGGCCAAAACCCTATACATTGATGGCAATTCGCTAACAATAAGTCAGGTATATAACGTAGCTTATAACTTGCATAAGGTAAAATTAACGAGCGAAGCCATCGAGCGAATTAATAACAGTCGCAGCCTAGTTTTAAAAGTTCTCAATTCCGATGAAATTGTATATGGTATCAATACCGGATTTGGCAAATTTAAAGACGTAAAAATCAACAATAACGATATAAACGAATTACAGGTAAATTTCATGCACAGCCATGCCTGTGGAGTAGGCCAGCCATTTGACAGACAAATAGTCAGAGCCATGATTCTATTAAGGATAAACGCTCTAGCTAAAGGCTACTCGGGAATCAGACTAGAAGTCGTACAATTTATGCTGGAATTATTAAACAATGACATTTGCCCGTATATCCCACAACAAGGGTCAGTAGGTTCAAGCGGCGATTTGGCTCCTTTAGCGCATTTAGGCTTGAGTATTATCGGCCAGGGTCACGTTTTAGACAAAAACAACCATAAAGTTGAAACCAGCCCTGTTTTAGCCAAATTCAACCTGAAACCGCTTACTTTAGAAGCCAAAGAAGCCTTAGCTCTAACCAATGGAACACAGGCAATGACAGCTGTTGCCTGTCTGGTACTAGGTAGAGCGACTAAACTGATAAAACAGGCCGACATAATTAGTGCTATGAGCCTTGAGGCTATGCTAGGCTCGGTAAACGCCTATAATAGCTCAATACAAAACGTAAGACCTCATCCAGGGCAGATTAAATCGGCCAATAACTTACGCAAAATACTAGCCAATAGCGAATTTATTTTAAGCCACAAAGACTGCGGTATGGTTCAAGACGCCTACAGTTTACGCTGTGTTCCCCAGGTTCATGGCGCTGTGCGTCAGGCCATAACGCACGCTTGCGATGTTGTAAATATCGAAATAAATTCAAGCACCGATAACCCACTTATTTTTAAAGAGGGTATTTTATCTGGTGGCAATTTCCACGGCGAACCGGTTGCCATGGTAATGGACTATGTAAGCATTGCCCTATCAGAATTGGCAAATATCGCCGAGCGCAGAATAGAAAGACTCGTCAACCCTACTTTATCTAATGGGCTGCCAGCCTTTTTAACCTTAAACGGTGGGCTCAATTCAGGCTATATGATTGCCCAATATACAGCTGCCAGCCTGGTATCAGAGAATAAAGCTTTGTCGCATCCAGCCAGCGTCGATTCGATTCCAACGTCTGCCAACCAAGAAGACCACGTGTCAATGGGTACAATTGCCAGCCGGAAGGCCTTAATGATACTAGAAAACGTCTATAACGTTCTGGCTATTGAATTGTTATGCGCTGGTCAGGGTCTAGATTTTCGCCTTGGCAGTTTGAATATAAACGACGCCCAAAAACCCGATTTTTGTCAAAATACATTTAATCTGCGACCTGGTGAAGGCGTTATTATAGCTTTAAATGCGCTTAGAAACAATATAAGCGTTTTATTAAAGGATAGAATAATAGCCACAGACATTGAGAAAGCGTGTAATATACTAAAATCAGACGAATTATTAACCATGGTAGAGGAAAAACTAGGTGACCTTGAATAAAACTATGCCAAATACCCAATTTTTAAAAGCCTGTAATTTACAGACTACTGACCATACGCCAATATGGTTAATGCGCCAGGCCGGGCGGTACATGAAAGAATATCAGGCTGTCCGCAAACACGTTAAATTTCTCGATTTATGCAAAAATCCGGAACTTTGTGCCGAAGTTACCCTTACGGCCAGAGAAAAACTTAGTGTAGACGCGGCTATAATTTTCAGCGATATTTTATTAATAGCCAATACGCTTGGTCTAGAAGTAGTATTTAAAGAACCAGGCGGACCCAGTATAATTAATCCGGTAAGGTCCGTTAAAGACATCGATTTATTTAAAGCACCTGACGTTTTAAATGATTTAAGCTACGTTTTTGAAGCGCTTAAAATAACCAGAAAAAGTTTACCTACCGACATTTCGCTTATCGGTTTTGCTGGAGCCCCATTTACATTAGCTTGCTATATCATAGAAGGTGGGTCATCTACGAACTATAATTTAACTAAGCAATTGATGCTTGGCGACAAAGAATTTGCCCATAAATTACTGACTATACTAACCGACATAACCATAACCTACCTTAACGAACAGGTAAAAAACGGTGCCGACACTATTCAGTTATTTGACAGCTGGGTTGGAATTTTGAGCAGTCATAACTTTAAGGAATTGGTTTTACCGTATTTAATCAAAATACGCAATTCAATGGACAAAAGTATCCCATTTATATATTTTGGCAACGGCGCCAGCCACCTCTATACTCAAATAAAAAATATCAACGCCACTGTTTATAGCATCGACTGGCGCATGGACCTAGACACTGCCTGGGATATATTAGGGCATGATACAGCTATCCAAGGCAATCTTGACCCAAGCATACTTTTAACCGATTTTAAAACTATCAAATCAGAAGTCGAGTTAATTTTTAAGCTCATTAATTTTAGGCCAGGCTTTATTTTTAACCTGGGTCACGGGATTTTACCTAAGACTCCGTTTGATAACGTAAAATATTTAGTCGACTTAGTGCATAGTATTAGCAAATAGTAAGGTGTAAGATATGAAATATATTGTAACAGGTGGCATGGGTTTTTTTGGCAGTATAATGACCGAATATCTAATCGACCAAGGTCATGACGTATTAGTCATTGATTTTATGCTCGATTCTAGGTTGGTATCGAAATATAATTATAAACAGCTTGATATTGAAAATTACGACTTATTCGAATCAGCCTGCCGGTCGTTTGGAAATATAGACGGGATATTCCATATTGCAGCGATTTTAGGCCATGACCACGCCAATAAACATAAACTCTTCCCTTCTAACGTAGAAGGCACAAGAAACGTGATGAAAATTGCCCGTTCACTTAATATACCCAAAGTGGTTTTTACCTCGACCAACTGCGTTTATGGAGCAGGCTGTGATAGTGTCGTTGACGAAAACTACCCAGCCAACCCTATCGAAGATTACGGTCGATCTAAACTTGAGGCGGAAAAAACGATTATGGAATTTGGCAACGTGGCCAGCTCAATTATACGCTGCCCAACTATAATCGCTGCCGGCAGACTAGGCCTGCTTACCATCCTTTTTGACTTTATCCGCGAAGAAAGAAAAGTATATTTAGTGGGCAAAGGTGATAATAGATATTCATTCATATACGCTCTGGATTTAGCCAACGCCTGCTATAAGGCGATGCAGTCGACCAAGACAGGACTATATCACATAAGTTCAGACAACGTTCCAACCATGCGCGAATTATACGCAAGTGTGGCCAAATTAGCCAATAAAAAAATCAAACTGGTAAGTTTGCCAGAGAGTATAGTCGTTCCTAGTTTAAAAATTTTATATGAGTTAAACTTATCGCCACTTGGACCATATCATTACAGAATGCTTTCGGCAAATTTTGTATTAGATAACCGAAAGATAAAAAGTGATTTAAATTGGCAGCCAACTAAGACCAATATCGATATTTTATGGGAAGCCTACCAGTATTACGATAGTCATTTTAATGAAATACAAAACGCCGATAATTTACCAACACACAAATTAAAAGCTAAAGCCGGAATACTAAACCTGCTTAAAATGATTTCTTAATAACTTTAAAATTTAATCTATCTTTCGTATTTTCCCCAATATAAATCGACAAAAATTTGGCTATATTAAGGAGTTATTATCAGCTCGAGTGGTCAAATCAAGTAAAATTATGGATAAAATTTTTCAATCCGTCGAAAATAACGTAAAAAGTTCTTTAAAATCCTCAATTACCGATTTATACAATAAACTTTATGGTGTAAATTCTCATGATATTGTTCATAAATTAATTTCACATGATGCCAATAAAGAATTAGCTAATAGCAAAGTAAATAATAATAATACAGTAAATAACAAACTAATAAATCCTTCTGGCGTAGACCAGGATGGCGTTGGCGACTGTTTTTTTGAAGCTGCCTTAGCCAGCCTCGCCAATACTAAAAACGGCCAAGAATTGATTCGTAATATGATAAAGTCAAATAGCAATAATTCATTTACAGTAACATTTCCTGGCGATAAAACGCATCCGGTCACCGTGACAATAAAAGACCTTGAACAAAATTATAAAAATGGCAATATTGGCAATTCAGCTATTTGGGCCGATATTATCGAAACAGCCTTTTTCAAGTACGACCATATAGGTCAATATAAAAGTAATTTTTTTGAATCTATACAAAGTGAAAAGATCCCAATCTTAGGGGATATAGTAAGCAGTTCTAAAGCACTACATCTTCTCACCGACAAAAATGTGGCTATGGATTCAATGGGTTTTCTGGATAACGACAATAGAGAACTTACGCTTGGCAATATAAGCAAAGCAAATTTGGCCAAGTCTCTTAACCAAACTCTCAACATTGACCACATGCCAGTCACAGCTGGAGCCAGTACTGGCTTTTTAACGTACTTGGGCGAACACAGTTCTGGACCTCTTATTGGTGACCATGTATACAGCGTTTTATCATTTGACCCGAAAACTAATACCGTTATCGTCAGAAATCCATGGGGGATGAATGACGGTACCGTTTTTGCAAATTCTGGCGTAACCAAATATGGTATTACAAGTCTTAACGATGGTAAACTCAAAATGTCTCTAGATACTTTTGACAAATATTTTACTGACGTGAATTTGACCGGTCAAAATCCGTATATTAACGATTTTAAAAATATCTGGAACGATACAAT
The DNA here is from genome assembly GCA_021785395.1 of bacterium. Taxonomy (GTDB): domain Bacteria; phylum Cyanobacteriota; class Vampirovibrionia; order Obscuribacterales; family JAKAZS01; genus JAKAZS01. The sequence continues at coordinate 5,361 of JAJYFO010000118.1, forward strand.
TAACTCCATTACGCCCTTTAAAAATGGTGTCGACAACCTCTTTGACAAAAAATATAAAACCAGCGAGCACGATTTTTATAAATTTTTGGACAGCCAAGTCCAAATGATATCTGAAGAAACCTATTTATTAACTGATACCAGTGAAAGAGCTCTAAAGTCGATTATTGGTTCGGCCAGCGACTACAGTTATACACTTTGCAAAGATTATTGGAAAGCTCTAAAACAAGCATACAAAGGTGTAGAAAACTTATAATAGAGTTAGTTTACTTAAACAAGTTACTCTTACAGATAAATTGCATATATCTCGCCAACGACTTTTAAAGCGAGTTACTTAATTATATAATTAACCCAAAACAGACTTAATTTTGTACTGAACGACCCTTAACATGGCCAATATATATAAGCCCACATATACAAAAGGGTCTAGCCAAAAATTATTCTGGCGGTAGTGTTTTTTCCAAAACAGATAAAACCCTTTGTGTGAATGGAAAATCATTTTACTTTTTACCTGTTTAATAGCCTGCCCGTAGTGATGGATAATTTTGGCACCAGGCTCAAACCAGATATCATAACCAGCCTGTTTAACTCTATAGCACCAGTCAACTTCTTCAAACAGCATAAAAAAATTATTATCAAGAAACCCACATTTATCAATGACATCCCTTGTAGTCAGCAAACAGGCGCCTTCTGGCTGGTCAACGCTTCTGGCGAAGTCGTGATTAAAATCGAGCATTTTATATTGGCCAAATTTAGCTTGATTTATTTTAGAAAGTCCCAATAATTCATAAAACATGGCTTGAATAGTTGGAAAACTACGACACGATTTCTGAATAGTCAAATCAGTATTTAATAGTTGGGGGGCTACGATTCCAACACCTTTATGCCCTTGTAAAAATTCAATAAGAGTGATAATACTATTTTCCAGCACAATGGTATCAGGATTTAGCATTAGTATGTAAAATCCGGTAGCTACTGCATAAGCTTGGTTATTAGCGTAAGCGAAGCCATAATTTTGCGAATTAGCAATTAACGTAACATCTTTAAATAAATCCGAAACCATTTGCAACGAACCATCGGCCGAATTATTATCAACAACGATAATTTGTGTTTCAATACTTAATTTGTCGAACACGTTTTTAGCTTCTAAACCAAGACTTTCCAGGCATTTAGCCAACAAGTCGCGAGTATTCCAGTTTACGATAAGAACCGACAATGTGTCATGATTAATTTTCATTTTTTTGAAACGCTAATTTAATTAATCTAAAGCTAAGATCAAAGTTAAAAGTACTAATTAAGTACTTTAAGTTATATAACACGAAATAGCTGTTTTACGTTATAAAAATAAATAGTATTTAATAAAATAGTTAACTGCTACACATTGACAATAAAATTTTTAAAACTATCGTATCATAGTTATTGAAATCCAGCTAATTGTAAGTTTCATGAATAATAGAAGTCATAAAATTGGTTTAAGGTTTAAAAGGCTAACAGACATAGCCATTGCTGGTCTTGCGCTGATATTTTTAACACCACTGCTGTTTATAATAGCCGTCTGTATCTGCCTTGACTCACCCGGGTCGCCTATATTCAGCCAGAAGCGCATGGGCTATAAAGGAAAAATATTCAACATATACAAATTCAGGACGATGAAAACTGGCACCCCCGATATTTCTACCGATTTAATGCTAAAGCAGGCCAGCCCGATTACCAGAGTTGGAGCAGTTTTACGCAAAACCAGCCTGGATGAAATACCCCAGTTGTTCAACATAGTTAAAGGTGAAATGAGTATAGTGGGGCCAAGACCAGCCCTTTACAACCAGTACGAATTGATCGAAAGGCGGAAAGTTCTTGGCATTCTAGATGTTTTACCGGGAATTACAGGACTAGCTCAAATTAACGGGCGTGACGACATAAGCGACGATTTAAAAATTCAATTTGACAAAGAATATGTTGACAACTGGAATTATCTACTAGACTGGAAAATAATTTTAAATACGTTTCAAGCAGTTTTTACTAGTAAGGGGGTTTATTAAAACATCATGAAAGGATTAATACTAAGCGGCGGTAAGGGTACGCGTATGCGACCTATTACCCATACACAGGCCAAGCAACTTTTACCGGTGGCCAATAAACCGATTCTACATTACGCTGTTGAAGCACTAGTTAAAGCTAAAATCACCGAAATCGGCATAATTATTAGCCCCGAAACCGGAAGTGCCGTCAGTGAATGCGTTGGCGACGGGAAAAAATTTGGCGCCAAAATTACCTACATAGTTCAAGACGCCCCCTTGGGTCTGGCTCATGCCGTTAAAACGGCTCGCGATTTTCTCCAAGACGACCCTTTTATAATGTACCTGGGCGACAATTTGATAAAAGACGGCGTCGCTCCATTAGTGCAACAATTCAACAATAGCCACGTCGACGCTTTAATTTTACTCAAAGAAGTGACAAACCCTCAGTCTTTTGGGGTTGCCACGCTCGATAAAAACGGCAATGTAGTTAACCTGGAAGAAAAACCCAAAAACCCAAAATCTAACCTGGCACTTGTCGGCGTTTATCTATTTACCCCACAAATTCACAAAGCAATCGACCAGATTAAGCCGAGCAAACGCGGCGAATTAGAAATTACCGACGCAATCCAATGCCTAATCGAAACCAAACACAAGGTCAACAGCCACGAATTGCAAGGCTGGTGGCTGGATACCGGCAAAAAAGACGATATGCTAGAAGCTAACCGCGTCGTTTTAGACGAAATGACCGACACTTCCAACAAAGGCCTTGTCGACGAAAACACCAAAATTACTGGTCGCGTCGTCGTTGGTCACAACAGCATACTAAAAGATTGCTTTGTCCGGGGTCCAGCTGTAATTGGCGATAACTGCCACCTAGAGCACACTTACATAGGACCATTCACATCCGTCGGTGACAATACCAGGGTGAGCCACGCTGAAATCGAGCACTCAATATTAAGGGAAAACTGCGAAATTTTAAATTTCCACGGTCGCATCGAGGATAGTTTAATCGGCGCCAACGTTGGCTTAACGCGTCGTCAAACAAGACCCTTAGCCTTTAGGCTGATGCTGGGCGACGACAGTAAAATCGAAGTTGTATAAATAAAATTAATATTAACCAAGTTTAATTTACTTCTACTTTAAAATTTACCTTACCTTTAAGA
>JAJYFO010000119.1 GCA_021785395.1 bacterium
CTACCAGAATCAGTGGATTGAAGCTGGCGGTACCAGTTTTGCAGCACCCAATTGGGCTGCTGGCTGGGGTCTGGCCGTTGAAGAGGCTGGCCATCGCATCGCGATGCCGGACATCTACCTCTATAAGATCGCGAATTCGAAGGCGTATTCGAGCGTCTTCTATGACGTAACTTATGGCAACAACGGCGACAACGGCGTTGGCCCTGGCTTTAACGCTGGCGCTGGCTACGACCACCCGACAGGTTGGGGTACGCCGGACATGGCCAATCTGGCCAACTGGCTGGCCGGCTATAAGGCGACTCCGCCTGCTCCGGCTCCGACGGCTCCGACAGCTACCAAGCCTGCTCCGGCTCCGACGGCTCCGACCAAGAATGGCGTTGCTGGCTAATTAGCTACAAGTCAACCCTTAGTTGACTTGAGAAAAGCAATAAAACTGATCGATACAGTTGGTGATAAACCAATTGTGTTTGCTGCGGTTAACCTTACTAGCAATTAGAACCAGGGATATATTTCATATCCCTGGTTCTTTTCTTTTTAGTAATTTCTATTAAATGATTTAGTAAATAACAACCAACGTAAACGTACACATAAGCCATGATTTAAATTAAAAGAGATTACCGCTTCTAAAAAACCTGAGCTAGAAAGGTCTAATAGATTTGAATATATCGTATTCAAGACAAATATTCCAGGCCTATCCAAATAAAGGAGTAGAAGCAAGTTAACTTTAACGAAAATTGCTTCAGATTCTAGCTAGATAATCGACAAACTACATTTATACTTATTTAAAATAAAAAATAGCAACTCTTTGATGATTACTAAACTCTTAAAGTCAATTTAAGCCAACCCAAAAGTAAAGAATTTGTCAGCTTTTCATTTAAAAACTGATCAAATCTTTGATTAGCCAGACGTTTTTCTAAACGTTATACTGGGGCTATAAGCCATAAAACATACAATCCAGGTTAACCAGTTATCGGGTGTTTGCCAAAAATTATTAGCCTTGTTGAACTCTAAAACAGTCTTGTTAGTTTTAGCTAACTGGTAGCCACCATTATCAGTCATAAAGGTGTGAGCGGCAATTACAGACTTAAATTTATCAGGTCTGTAGACAAAAGCTATATGCTGAGCTGGTTCAAGGTAACCAGAGTCCTTAAAATCAAGAATATGATATTTGTATTTGGAGCACTCAGAACTTAGCCCTGCTTAACCTGATAGCAAGCGTTTCAGGGTCAAGACCAGTTTCACGAGGGTCTTCCATTTCTAAAGTCATACCAAGAAAATCAGGATGCTGGGCTTTAATGTCTTCACCCAAAACCTCATTAACGAGCTGGTGTCCTTCTTTAAGCAGCGAAGTTTCATACAATTGAACGACGGCTGGTTTAAGGCTATTTTCAGATCGAGTAAAATAACCATCTAGATTAGCTACAAATTTTAACGTTACATTTAAGTTAAACAAAAGTCATAAGTCGGATTCTGCTGCTCGTACTATTAATTCAGGCGTAAGTTTAGAAGACAAATTTTGTAAACTTTTTGTATTACCCTCAGCCTCAGGTTATGATAATTGTAAATCTTAATCTGACAACTATGGCTAATTTTAATTTAAACTTGACCTTACTATTGATAATTTATTAAGATACATTCTCCACAGTTAATATACTTATCGTCCAAATCCATCTACTCCCCCCAAAAATAAACTTAGCCAAACACCGCCCATACCAATTCTATTAACTGTTTATTCGGTTAACCAATTAAGTTTAAAGCTAAACCACAAAAGACTAATTTCGCCTAGTCTTTAAAACTCGGGATAAAAGACCATGCGTCTAACCCGTCTAGCTCTACTTTTGAGTATTGCCACTTCCATGGTGTCGGCGCCTGCCGGATATGGATTCGCCAATAATACCAATTCACCAAACAGCCTGTACCAAGCACGCATAACCATCAACAACGATACAGAGTCAGAAAACGAAAGTCCTAGTAAGAGTGGCCTTAAAAGATTCGCCCTAGGTCTTAGGCTACAGCATGAAGATGAACTAAGACAACTTATCTTAGACCAAAACGACCCAAAGTCGCGACAGTTTCAAAAATACCTTTCGGTCAGCCAATTTGTCAACCGCTTTAGCCCAAGCTCTAAACGCTATTTTGGACTTGTAAACTATCTTACCAAAAACGGATTCAAAATAATCAGGCTAACGCCTAACCGTTTGCTAATTGAGGCTGAAGGAACAGAAGACCAAATCGACAAAACTCTTGGCCTTATCGATGAATTACGCATGGTAGATTTCCCCGACGAAACCAATCAAACGCAAAACAAAATCCCCAATTACTTGAGTAATTCAGTGCAACCGATTGAGCTTGAAAAACCGTCAATCGCTTTTCCCAGACATTCAAATCTTACTGTAATAGTCGACGGCAAACCCGAACAATATATTGATTATAGCCCAAGCGACATAGCTACGGCCTATAATTACCCTAATAGTAATAACAAATTGGGCAGTGGCAAAACCCTATCGGGGCATGGCGTTACCATTGCCATTGCTGCAGGAGAGAGTTATTCACTCAAAGACGCGCAAATGTTTTGGAATATGTTCAAAATTAAACGAACTGGTTCAATCAAAAACATTTATATTGGTGGCAGGTCACATGAAACTAGCGGGGAAACCACAATGGACCTCGAACAGGTTGGAGCCCAGGCGCCTGGAGCCAATGTTCTTATGTATATTTCCAAAGATTTAAGTGACTTAAACTTTACTTTGATGTTCAACAAGATCATAACCGACAATGCTGCCGACGTTATTTCACACTCATATGGTCTTTCGGAAAAAGTTACCGACCCTGAATTCATAAATATTATGCATCAGATTCTTGAAGAAGCTAATGCCCAAGGAATCTCTATTTTTAATTCTACAGGTGACGATGGAGCATACATTCTTCCACCATCTTTAGAGATGGGACCTCAATATCCATCCAGCGATCCTTATGTCATCAGCGTTGGGGGAACCACTTTGACCCTAAACCACAATGGCTTACGTAATAGTGAGGAAGCCTGGAAAGGAACCGGTGGCGGCATCTCAAGAATTTTTGCTAAGCCTATCTGGCAAGTAGGCCCAGGTGTTCCTAATAATATTTACAGGAATACAGTTGACGTTGCCCTCGACGCCGATCCGAAAACTGGATATTATTTGGTTTACAAAAATGTATTACGCATAAGTGGTGGTACCAGTTTTGCAACACCAAATTGGGCAGCTGGTTGGGTATTAGCCATTGAAAAAATCGGTCACCGTATTGCCATGCCTAATATTTACATCTACAAAATTGGTAATTCTAAAGCTTATAGCGATATCTTTTACAATGTAACTAATGGCAATAATGGCCTAGACATAGGACCTGGCTATAAAGCACACAAAGGCTTTAATCATCCAACCGGCTGGGGCGCACCCAATTTTGGCAATTTAATCGATTGGCTTTATAATTATATCAATCCAGCCTATAAAAACATTAGAGCCAAACCATAAACAATTATAAATCCAGATATAAGAAAGGCAATTAAATTGCTACAACAATAACAACCCATTAAGAATAAGCGGTAGGGAAAAAATTAAAAGACAAAACCCTATCGCTTTTTTTGCTTATATTTATTATATAGTATAATAGTAATAACATCGGGCAATTTTTTTACAGCTTACCTGTAAATCCAATCTATTAATTCGTTATAGAACTTGGCTAACAGACTAAATTGTTAAATAGCTCGGTATGCTTTCTAAGCGTAAGCCGATATTTTTAGCTTACTAGTTAATTCAACCCTTGCTTAACATTTTTTAAATAAATCCAAAAAAACTATCAAATAGTTTTTAGCAGTTTTCCCAGTTAAACCTTATAATGAATAAATCATAGAATTTTTTCTGTGCGTTTACACAATTCTAATTTTCAGGTTAACCTTTATTGTCATAATTATTGGATAAAAGGTTAACCAACACAATTACTCGTTAAAAGCGAATCAACTAGTTCTAATAAAAATATTTCTTAGCCTATGGCTATGATAATTGTAAATCTTAATCTAAAAACTAGTGGCTAACATTAATTTAGGCTTGACCTTACTATCAATAATTCATTAAGATACATTCTCTACAGTTAATACACTTACCGACCAAAACCACCTAACCTACAAAGCACAAACTCAGCCCACACCCAACCCCAGCAAGTCTATTAACTGTTTATTCGGTTAACCAAGTAAGTATAAAGCTGAACTTCAAGACTAGTTAAAACTAGTCTTTCGAAACGTGGGATAAAAGACCATGCGTCTTGCCCGTCTAGCAATGCTTTTGAGTATTGCCACGTCCATGGTGTCCGTGACTGCCGGATATGGATTCGCTAGCAATACCAATTCGCCCATAAGCCATAACCGTGCCTTAGACACTAACAATGACCAAACAGAGGCGAACAACACCAATTCTGGCGACGAGAACCTTACCCAGTTCGTCATAAGCCTTAAGCTGCAGCATGAAGACGAACTACAACAGCTTATTAAGGACCAAAACGACCCCAAGTCGCCCCAATTTCTTAAGTATTTAAGCGTTAGCCAATTTGTCGACCGCTTTAGTCCTAGCACGCAGCAATACGTTGAACTGGCTGACTATCTCAGCAAAAACGGCCTAAACGTAATCGGACTCACTCCTAACCATTTGCTAATCGAAGCCGAAGGAACGAACGACCAGCTTAAGAAGTTGTTTGGCTCGGTCAACGATATTTATAGCGTTACTTCGACTGCTGACAGCGATACCAAGTCAATTCAAATGCCCGACAATTTGAAAAGCTTGGTCCAAACTGTCCAGTTTAGAAGCGAGTCGACCAATTACCACAGCCATTTGAATTACAAACCCTACGCTGACGGTAACCCAAGATTACCACCAGGTTTTGCTCCAGGGTCTATCGCAACCGTTTACAATTATCCCAACAGCAATAATAATAACGGTAATAGCAAAACTCTTTCCGGCCACGGCGTTACCATTGCCATCGCCAGCGCCTATAATTATTCGCCCGACGATGTGAATAATTTCTGGAATTTATTCGGAATTAACCGAACCGGTTCTATAAAGAACATTTATATAGACGGTCGACCGCGCCAGAGCAAGCTTGAAACCACGATCGACCTAGAACAGGTTGGAGCGCAGGCTCCAGGTGCCAATATTCTTATGTATATCGCTAAAGAACCAAGCAGCCTTGATTTTGCTTTAATGTTCAATAAGATTGTTACCGACAACGTTGCTGACGTTATTTCACATTCATGGGGAGCAGCTGAAAAAATCGAGAATCCGACCAGCATGATGACTGAACATCAGATTTTCGAAGAAGCTAGCGTACAAGGCATCGCAATTTTTAGCGCTTCTGGCGATTCGGGCGCCTACGACGTACCCACCTTAACGCCATTTGGCCCAAGACCTTCGATGATTATGTCAGCTGACTATCCCAGTAGCGACCCTAATGTTACCGGTGTCGGTGGAACAACTTTGGTTCTCAACCGTGATGGCAGCCGCGATATCGAAGACGCTTGGCATGGGTCTGGTGGTGGAATTTCCGGAGTTTTCACCAAGCCCTGGTGGCAGGTTGGACCTGGTATCGACTCTAATAGTTATCGCAATAGCGCCGACGTTGCCCTCAATGCTGATGAAGCAACCGGCTATACTTTGGTGTACAACAATCACGTAGGAGTAGCCGGTGGAACCAGTTTTGCTGCTCCCAATTGGGCAGCTGGTTGGGGGTTGGCAGAAGAAGAAATTGGGCACCGCATTGCTATGCCCAATATTTACATATACAAAATTGCCAATTCCAAAGCCTACAATGACGTTTTTTATAACGTTACAGCTGGCAATAACGGCATGCAAATGGGCCCGGGTTACCCAGCTCACGAAGGCTTTAACCATCCAACTGGCTGGGGCACGCCAAATTTTGGCAATTTAATCGTCTGGTTGAATGGGTATATTAATTCACCCAACAATAACGACACATCTGGTACGCAAACTACAAAGCTAAGCCAATGAGCTTACGTCAAAACAATAGATCGCCACAGAACTGAGGTGGTTTTCAACTTAGCAATGGGGATTTAAATAATAACTAATCCCTATTGCTTTTTTTGCCAAATATTATTATATCATATAATAGAATAATATTCAAAATAAAAAAAAAAAAAAAAAAAAAATTCCCGACAAATTTTACCCCTCATTGACTAGCTTGCTTTAACAACTTACATCTTTAAACCATAAACGGTCAAAGCGCTACCAATCAACCCGGCGGCAATTCCGATATGGTATAAAAACCTTCGCCTGACAATAATTGAGACCGAAGTTATGACGATTCCGATTTGAAAACAAGCCATGGCTAAGGAAAACTGCTGGTGCTTTTTTAGTTCCTTATGGCTTTCTAAAGACATTTCACGAGCTTCATGACCTCTTTCAATTTTAATTTTAGCGTATTTATCGGCTTTGCGAGCCAGTTCACTGATTATATTTTGCGACTTTTCGTCATTAGCTTTTTGGTCAGCGCTAGTAATCGATTCTACTATAAACTTACTTGCCTCATAAATATTAGCTTTAGTAGTGTCAGACTGATAGGTTGCCCATGCGTCAGTGGCGTCAATTTGTTTTAAAATAGCTCCGTTAATCGTATGTCCAGCCAAGATAGACGTTAAAGCAGCCGCAACGGCAAGTACCGAAGCAATAAGGGCGGCTTTCATGGTAAACCTATCGGTGTGCTTTACCTTTTCTTCCTCGGCAGCTTCGATGTCTTGGTGACGACGTTCGACGTGTTCAAATAATTCTTGGGGTTCTGGTCCTTCTGACATAAATTCCTCTTAAAAAACTTGTTAAAAAATAACTGTTCGTTTGTAAAGCGATAAATATTTAACCGTCAAACATATTATTCACTATTTTAGCGAATTTATTCATAAAAATGCGAAATAAATACAATGTGATCATAATGTAACATAGTTTTTCAATTAAATTGGGTTAATTGTCAAATCAAATTATTATATTATATAGTTATATAAAGCAAAAAGAATAAACAAGGCTATAGATTTTACCCATAGCCTTGTTTAAAAACGATACTACTTTACCGGTCCAGAAACCGGGTTATTAATTGTAATAGCCTGTTTCCAAATCTGTGAGTTGGGCAGCATAATTTTGCCTTGCGGCGTGTCCAAAACAGTGCTCAAAAGCATGATGTCAACAACTGTACCGGACATCGGTGTATAACCAATTTCGCTTAAGGTTAGCCTGTCGCCGATTTGGAATTTGGCCCCAAACTGCAACAAGACACCATAAACAAAATCGGTCGCCAAGCCTTGCAAAATCAAGGCTATGGCTGCACCAAAAACGCCAGCTCCAACTACGACTTTAGAAACAAAGGCAGAAAAAATAAAACTGACCGCTATAAAACCGATCAAACCCCAGTACGACAGGGTAAAGGTGCGCATTATAATAATGTGAACCTTCGGCTTAACATTGGCTTCTTTGAGAATTTTCTGCAAAGTAGCTTTAATCGGCACATAGATGAGATACAGCAGGCTGAACATAGCCAGCGCCGCCAGACCAGTAAACACATAAGGCGTAATGGCAGTGACAATCTGTTTCAGCCAGACGATTTCGTTATTATGCAATGACTTACCAAACCAAACAGTGTAATAGTTCAGCACGCCAAAGCCCATAACCAAAATCAAAGGCACCCAACGCCCAAGCTTGGATTCGAAAAATTTAAACATAAAGTCCTCCAATCGTTAAAACGGTTCGACTACTTGAGTCAAGCTAGCATTACCCGACTCGTCGTAAACAATGTTTAAAATTAGGTTAAAGACCGAACCTTTCCATGGGTCAGGATAAGACCCTATTGGCGCCGACAAGCTATTGGCCAAGTTAGGAATATTGCCATGATGCCAGCACACGACGACCAACTTGCCAAAATACGTAGGCTGTGTCAGTAATTCGGTGGCCAATTTGTTAAAATCGTTGTCAGCGATTTTATTATGAATCTTCATGTTCAAAGCGTTGGCCAAAGGTTCAACGGTAAGATAAGGACGATTGCTCGACTTACCCTGTGCCGTAGCAAAGATAAAGTCCGGCTTGCCAAACTGGGACGGAATATAGGTTACTAGTTGCTGGGCTCTTTGAACTCCAGCCGCTGAAAGACCAGGGTCGTTTTTGAGACTTGGTTTTTCAGCGTGACGAAACAACAATATTTGTTTTGGTGTCATGTATGCCATGTTAGCCTCCACGATTTTCTAACGCAAAGGTGTTGCGGGTAACTAAATAACAAGACTAACCCTTACCAATAAGGGCTAGTTTAATTGCTATACAAGCTGTAAAAATAACTGAGTGAAACTACCTGCTTTAAAAAAAGTAAAATAAAGATAATAAAAAACCTAGACAAGAATAAAGTATCTCAATTAATAAAGATAA
>JAJYFO010000120.1 GCA_021785395.1 bacterium
AGGCTGCATAACCATGGCGCTCGTCATAAGGTCACTGCCATCATACTGCGTCTGGCTAGCTTCGTTTTGTAAATCAAGGCTGACAGAATGTAAATGGTTTAGCGTTGTATACATATTGGCCAAGAGGGTATTGATCTCAGCCTTTGTTAATGGTTTTGAGGTCGACACAGTATTTGTATCGGCAGGGCTCTTAGTATCCTTAATATTACTGACGTCCGACAATTTTTCAGGGTCTTTACTTTGACCAGCCAAAACCAGACTATTATTTACGATAATAAAATATAATAATAATAATAATAAAACAGATTTAAAAACATAAATCTTTAAAAGCTTACCCAGAAACATTTCACACCCTATAGCCGTCAAAAAACCGCAACAATATTAAAACGTACAATACATTTTAAACTATAGGGTAAATTTTAACACGATTTTAAAATTACGACTTAACTTTAGTCAGATCAGACTTAGTCAAATTTAAATAAGACGCCATACCACCAATAATATTAATTATTTTTGGTTTAAAATTGTCAAGGCTTTCCAAGTAGCTATAGGCTATAGAAGACCGGTAACCGCTCCCACAAATTATATATATTTTGTCAAATTTGTCCAGGTTTTGTAAATTGTCTTTTAATTCTAAAAGAGGTATATTCACTGAACCGCTTATACTATGTTTTTTAAATTCAGTGTTCGTTCTTATATCAAGAATATCGACCGAGTCTTGCCGTAAAATTTCGTTTAATTTTTCTACACCGACTTCACTTGATCTAACCATTTTTACTTCGTGTTTATTACTATCGGTAAATAACCAGTAGCCTTTAACGTTGTCTATGCCAACTCTGGCCAAACGGATTTTGGCTTCTTTTATATCGCTCTCACAGCTAGCTACAATGTATATAGGTTTGTCCAAATCAAGCATACTACCAGCCCAAGACGCGAACTGTCCATCAAGACCGATATTTATAGACCCTTTTATATGACCTTGGGAAAATTCACCAGGTTTACGGACGTCTACAAGGGTATTATGGGCAAAATCGAAACTATTTATGTCATTGCCCGACATTACCGTTAAATTATTAAAACTGTCAATTGACTTGGGTCCAGTTTGATTCATGGCAACTGCCCGCTTAAAATAGGCTGGTATCGGTGGTAAGTTTTTAGCGACGGCATCAATAAATTCTTCTTTACTCAAACTAAGCAAAGCGTTATTGTTCATTTCGTCTTCAAGAGTCGATGAATGCCCTTTGCCGATACTTTTACCACATAAGGACCCAGCTCCATGACCTGGGTATATAATTATTTCTGGTGGCAGTGTTAAAATTTTTGAGTGTAGGCTATCATAAAGCAAGCTTGCCATATCAGCCACACTAGCTGACGAATTAGCAGCCAAATCAGGTCTGCCTACGTCACCAATAAATAAAGTGTCACCGGTAAATAAATAAGACGCTGTCGAATTTTTGTCGGTAGCCAAAATGCAAATACTATCTAAAGTATGACCTGGTGTTTCTAGAAAACGAAGGTCTAAATCGCCCAAATTAATAGTATCATTATCGCTTACACCCATGTGCGTAAAATCAACTTTGGCCTTCTGACCATATATTACAGGAGCAGATGTTATCGAACTCAATTCTAAGTGCCCGCTTACAAAATCAGCGTGGCTATGCGTTTCAATTATATACATAAGTTCTAAATTATTAGCCTTCAGAAATTCTAAATACTGATCTACGTCTCGACTTGGATCAATCACACAGGCCTTACCGTTACTGCCAATTATATAAGAATAATGGGCCAAGCAGTTCAAGAAAAATTGCTTAAAAATCATTTTGCCTCCATATATACAAAAAAAAAGATTAACAGGCTTTATTACAACTGCTATTCCATGGTGCCTTTAACAAAACTTTGCCAAGCAAACATGACCCGGTTAAACCGGTGATTAATAAACCTAGACCGCAGAAAAATACTAATAGCCTCAAGCTGTCAAGATAAAAGCCAACTAAAATCATTAGGCCAACCATGATCTGAACCTGTTGTTCGATAGTGAAATTGAGCTTGCCAGATTCTTTCAAAACGGGGAACTGGTTATTAGCATAGTCCATAATGCCACCGGTCAATACGACTGGTTTATAGCCATTTTTACTTAAAATAGAATAAGCTGTATTGGCTCTGGCACCACTGCGACAAATCAAATAACAAGTTTCGTCTTTGCTAATTTTATCAAGATTTTTTTCCAAATCACTTAATGGAATATTTATACTGCCGTCAATTTTTTGGGATTTAAATTCTAAAGGAGTTCTAACGTCAATTAGCTTTATATTGGCATTATTATTGATTAACTGATTTAAATTATGGCTATTTATACATTCTGACATTTATCGACCTCTTAAACACACTAATTTACTATAACATAATTATATAACCCAAAAGGAATATATAGAATAAATTTAATCAAGTTTTAAAGCTTTTGCGGTGAATTTTAGTAAGTCCAAATTGGGCGATCGCCTGGCGATGGAACTGGGTGGCATAGCCTTTATGAACGTCTAATTTATAATTAGGAAAGTCTTGTGCTAAATTAACGATTAAATTATCTCGGTATACCTTAGCTGTTACAGAAGCTGCGGCAATACTAGCTGAAAAATTGTCGCCTTTAACGACCGATTGCGTTTTTAAAGTTATATTACAATAATTCAAGTCATCGATTTTCATGTTGCCGTCTATAAGTATCAAACATTCGTCTAAATCGAATTCATTAATTGCCGTACATAAACTAGCCAATAAATTCAAGACACTTCTTTTCATAGCTAATTTGGTTGCATTGTATATATTTATCGTATCGATTTCAGCTACATCGCTCGAGCCTATGGCACGATAGCATAGATTCTGTAAATTCAAATCAATTATTTTACGCTGTTTAGGGTTGAGTTTTTTTGAATCATTTAATTTTATAATCGGCTCATACCAAAGCCTAGCTAAATTCAAATCAGATTTAAACAAACTAGCACCAGCTACTACCGGACCAACCAGAGACCCTCTGCCAACTTCATCGACGCCAACAATGTATTTAACTTTATAATACTTCAATAAATCGCAATCAAATTTGACTAATTTATCAATATTAGTGGTATCAATAATTTTGGACATGGCTAGACCTGATATTAATTTACGCTTACAGCGGTTTTAATGCTTTGGCAGGGATAGTTAAAACAGGGTGGAAAAACAAGCCTAAAATCGTCATAATTACCGTCTAAATTAGGATTATAACCCGGGTCAAAACTAAAATATTCACGATAATTGGCTTTAAGATGGTCGAAATCAGCTTCGTTAATATTTCCATAAAGATTAAAAATACCACCAGAATCGATTTCAACACAAGCTTCAGCGTAAGGAGTAAAAATATTTTTATAAGACTTCGCCTTTAATTTAAGGGACAAGTCAACGTCAAAACAGGTTTCTTTAAGGTTGATTGCGTCAAAGCCACCTACTTGATTAAAAGCGTTTTTATTTATTACAAATAAATTGCCGTTTATCGCCGTTACTTCTTGCATTAAAATTAATCTAGCGTTATAACCCACCGACAATCTATCAAAGTAATGATGAAGGCTAGCATATGGTTGGTTTTCTTTAAGATGTAAGCCAGCGTGCGCAATAGTATCGTTAGGGTATATCAGCTTAAGACCAACCATAGCGATTTTATCCTGGAGGCTAATTGAAACCATTTCTGTAAGCCAGTCTTTAGTTATAGGAAAGACCTTGGTGTCTAAAAAACAGAATACCTGGCCACCCAAATTAGCTACAACATTATTTAAATTAGCAGCATAACTCAGATTTAAATCGTATTCAAAACACGCTAAACTTACTGGATTAAGGCCATTTTCAATGTACTCCTTAATTTTATTCCATTCACCAATGGTTTTAGACCCCAGCAAAACAGCTACTTCAATATTTGAATAACTGGTAGTAGCAAATACTGACTCCAGGCAACGGTACAAGTGATATGGGTCAGCTAGGCTCGTAATTATAAGGCTAGTCAAAGGAATATTAGATGGCAATTTATACTGGACACGGTGAAAATGACTTATTTCCAGTGAAGCACTAGAAACTACAGCCTGTTTGTTTATGCGCGCCAAATGATTACGAATAGATTTCCTGGCTGCTTCGTAAGGGTAGACTTTTTCGCTTGGGCTTAATGCCGCCGACCCTTCAATCGCCCTCCAATGATAAAGAATGTGGGGAATATGGACTATTTGGCTTGGTTGAATTTGCTCGATAAATCTTAAAGCCAAATCATAATCTTGAGATCCTTCAAGACCAAGCGTAAAACCGCCGATTTTTTTAATTATACTGGTTTTGTAGACACCTAAATGCGAAATTATATTTTGGCCTAAAAAGAGGTGGTAATTCCAGTCAGGCTTAAAATATGGGCCATATCTTAGGTTATCTTGGTTTATCTTATCTTCATCAGAATATATTAAATTAACATCAGGGTTCTGGTTGATACATTCGATAACTTTATAAAGTGCGTAAGGTGGCAATTCATCGTCGTGGTCTAATAGGGCGATAAATTCGCCTTTGACTAATTCAATCGCTGAATTAGATGCTTCACTTATGTGCCCGTTAGAACTACGAAAAACGACATTAATACGACTGTCTAATTTACTGTAATAATTGAGTAATTCTCTAACTTTTAAATCCGAAGAATTATCGTCGGCTATACATAATTGCCAATTTTCGTAGGTTTGATTAATCACCGATTCAATCGCAATTGTGAGCCATTTAGGCGGGGGGTTAAACACAGGCATTACAATTGAAATTAAAGGCGTCAGTTCAAAGTTTTTTTGTACTTCTTTGAGCCTATTTAAATCAACTAAACTATTATATTCTTTAACCCAGTTAAAATAGTCGTTTCGCATGGTCGCTTCGTCAACCCTAAGTTCCATTAAATCTTTAATACCTTTAAGGCCATTGGTCTGATAAAGTTTTAAAATATTAAAGCTGGCCTTTAAATAATGAATGGGCCGTTTGGCTATGTTAATTAAATAACTTTTTAATAGCTGGCTGGTAACTGATTTAGGCATTAATAATATTTAAGGAAACATCTAAAACATCTAGAATATTCATTCTACCAGTTTTGTCTAGATTTTACCGACTATAGTCATAATGGCGAATATACAAATTTGTACCCTGACTGGATAATTTAATTTTGCTGTACTTGGAACTGGGTGACGTCAATAATTTACTCAAATTTTTGGCAGATGTTTCAATCGCATAGGCTTTCTTATTTTTTTCATCTTCGTAACAATTGGCGTAATGACGGGCAAGATTTAAGGCTTCATCGGCTTCATTTAAGGCATCTGCGTGCTTTTTTTCGGCTAATTGCCTTTGATGGTCGACCAAGGTTGACAAGCGAGGAATTTCCTCAAGCTTTTCGGTTGCTTCGGTCAGTTCTTTTTCCGCCTTTAGTTTTTCCTCTTTAGTAGCTTTGGCGTCATTGGTAGCTTGGTGCAAAACTATAGCACGCATACTATTATGGTAAGAGTCCATTTGCAGCCTGGCCAGTTGAACCTGTTCTTTGATAACTAATTCAGCTGACTTGCACCTGGCTTTATTGTGGTAGTTATTTTCGTTTTTTGCAACGGCGTTTTGAGCCACGACATAACCAGAACTTAATCCAAAAAACATTAAGTTAGTACCGATAAACAATTTGCGACAAAATTTGAGCATGGAATTAATAAACAAAAATTAACCTTAATTTTATTTCAGCCAACAATCTATTGAAATGCTAGCTAAATTTTAAAAATCGATTTTTATATATTAAATTTTCGCATTCTTATGTTTAAAGGCGTAATTTCTAACAATTCGTCGCTGGCAATATATTCCAGGCTATCTTCTAAGCTCATTTCAATAGGTGCTGTCAAATGGACTAAAACCTCTTGGTTAGAGCTGCGCATATTAGTTAACTTCTTGGTTTTGCAAATGTTAATTTCTAGGTCTTGGGGTCGATTATTTTCACCTATAATCATACCAGCGTATACTTTGGTGCCAGGTCTAATGAAAAAGACGCCCCGGTCGCTTACCTGTTCAAGCGCATAACTTGTAGCCACACCAGCTTCGTAAGCTATCAAAGCACCGTTTCGCTTAAAATTTAGATCTCCGCAATATTTTCTATACTCTTCAAAAGTATGGTTCATAACTCCGTTGCCTCTGGTTATACGAATATAAATATTAGAAAAACCAATAAGACCACGGGTTGGAATCATAGCACTCACATATGCCTGTTTACCGGTTGACTCCATATTAATTATTTCAGCCTTACGCTGACCCAATTCCTGCATTACTGGTCCTAAATACTCGTCTTGAACGTCAATTAAAAGCCTTTCAAACGGCTCGCACGTTTCGCCGTTGATTTCTTTGAAAATCACTTCGGGTCGTGACACCTGAAATTCAAAACCCTCACGACGCATGGTTTCAATCAAAATAGCTAAATGCAATTCACCGCGACCACTTACCAAGAATGTATCGGTATTATCGGTATCTGAGACCCTTAAACTAACGTTTGTTTCTAATTCACGATACAGCCTGTCTTTGAGGTTTCGACTCGTGACGTATTTGCCCTCGGTTCCAGCTAATGGGCTATTATTGACCAAGAATGACATTTTAACGGTAGGCTCTTCGACTTCAATACGGTCTAGTGGTGGGGTATCTTCATTAAAAGTTATACTGTCACCAATTTGGCACTGGTTAAAACCAGCCAAAGCGATAATCTGACCACAACTGGCGTTTTGTGATTCAATTTTTTTAAGTCCATGAAAAGTAAATAATTTAGTTATCCTACTTCTAATTTTTTTATTATCGCTAGTATGCAAAACGACACTGCTGCCAGCGTTAATTTCTCCGTTAAAAACGCGGCCGATAGCTATGCGACCCAAATAATCGTTATAATCAAGAATATTAATGCGCATCGAAAATGGTTCTTCTATATTGCCTACTGGGGCCGGGCAGTGTTTGATAATTAAATCTAAAAGCGGGTTTAGATTAACCCCTTCTTCGTTTTCAACGGTTGTCGCCCAGCCTTTTAAACCCGAACAAAAAATATAGGGAAAATTCAACTGCTCATTATTGGCGCCCAATTCGACAAACAAATCAAAAACCTTATCGATAGCGTCATGCGGATTAATATTGGGGCGGTCGACTTTATTTACTACGACAATAGGGTTTAAATTTTGCTGCAAAGCCTTACGCAAAACAAAACGGGTTTGTGGCATGGGTCCTTCAAAAGCGTCAACAATTAGTAGACACCCGTCGACCATGTTTAAAACCCTTTCTACCTCACCGCCAAAATCGGCGTGGCCTGGCGTATCGACAATATTGATTAAATAGTCCTGGTAATTGATCGCTGTATTTTTGGCAATTATGGTAATACCTCTTTCTCGCTCTAGGTCGTTAGAGTCCATAACACAGTCTTGAAGCATTTCATTGTCACGAAAAATGCCTGTCTGGCGTAAAAACCCGTCGACTAAAGTCGTCTTGCCGTGGTCAACGTGGGCAATAATGGCTATATTCCTAATTTTTTCTAAATTCATGGCTAATACCTAAAAAACACAAACGATTAAGCGCTAAATTTAAGTAACATCAAAAATTAAAGCAATTATTTAATTATTTTAATTTTATAAAACAGCTTAAATTAGTTCTTAATAGCTTTATTCTAGCAATAATTACTATATATTTAAAACATGTTAGACTACATTTTCACAAACTATCTTAACAACTATAAAATTAACCCAAGTCAAATTGGAATAGTATTACGCAGTCATGCTGGCGGATATTTAGTACACAGGCCGTTTGCCGATAAAACTATATTATGTCAGGCAAAAGCCAGGATCAAAAAAGAAAGTCTTAATATTTTGACCGGTGACATCGTATCTATCGAAGAATTTGACGAAAACCTTTCCAATCAATCGCACAAAGGCATAATAACCGAAGTTTACCCACGTATGTCGTTGCTCAAAAGACCAGCTATAGCTAATGTAAATCAGGTAGTTTTAGTCAAGTCATTACAAAACCCGACCCCTAACTTAAATTTACTAGATAAATTATTATTGCATTTTGAATTATCGCTAGATTCAATCGACCCTATAATTTGTTTCAACAAAGCGGATTTGGCCTCGATCGATACTCTTGAACTAGTGAAAAACGTCTACACGAAGCTTAACTATAAACTATGTTTTGTAAGCGCTCTTACCGGTTATGGTATAGATAGTCTACTTGGCCTTTTAGAAAATAAAATTACCGTCTTTGCTGGTCCATCCGGTGTAGGCAAATCTAGCCTGCTCAATGTTATCAATCCGCATTTAAGCATAGCCACAGCTAACGAGTTAAGCCAGTATGGACGTCACACAACTACAGCTACACAGTTATACGA
>JAJYFO010000121.1 GCA_021785395.1 bacterium
TAACCAGGCAATTTATCTGGTGCGGCAATTCTATGTGCGAAGCTCGTGACGAAAACAATGCTTTAGTAACGCAATATTTTAACTATGGACAAATAAGTTACAGTGGTAGCACTGGTACAAATTATTACATAACACGCGATGAACTAAATTCAGTTCGGGAGGTGACCGATGGCAAAGGTAACTTGATAACACAATATAACTACACGCCGTATAGCAATCTCACGGTCAACTCAGGAACTAGCGGTCAAGCCCCGAGTGTAACAAGTGAATTTGAGTACGCTGGCTACTACTACCACGCAGCTAGTGGCATTAACATAACCCTAAACAGATGGCGATTACAATGATGCCGTTGATCTGCTTCCTCTTAACTGGATTAAAAATCAAAACCTTGAAATTGAAAACGCCGGTTAATTTTTTTTTAGTTTATTAATTATTAGCCTGAAAATTAACCCTTGGAATGATTACAATTGTTGTTGCGTTTATAAAAACTCTAGATAGAAAACCAAAATCAGCCGCTACTAAGCCATTAAGACCATGGACAAGTGCTAAAATCCCTTTGCCGCATAAAAAATATTATCGTTGGCTAAGAAAATAAATAATGCAATATCCTTTTTAACCTAAGGCCTGTACGCTTATTGAACCGTTTAAATAAGCATAAGCTGCTTGTGATACTAATGTAAGAATCATTTAGAGGCATTAGCTAAGATTATAATTTTATGATTGAATGTTTAAAAGTGATAAATCTTTAAGACTGGTACCTTGATATCCAATAATATGCCCTGGTTTATATCTTGAGTCTATAAAATGCATATCAAAACATTGTTAAATATATGTATTCTGCTTAGTTAGACGTCTTAGATTAAATTTTTTTCTAACCGGTTGATTAAAAAAAATACTGTGTTAGACTAACCATACAAAAAAAATTTGGGAGGAAAAATTTTAAAAAAACATTTTAATACACCTCAGCAATAAAAGGAATAATTTGTTTTAAATTATTCGGTGGGGGAAGTATGGTGAAATTCCATCGCTGTCCCGCAACTGTACTAAAAGCCAGGCTACCCACCTGATGTGTAACATAGATAAGCCAAGTCGAGGGATACGAAGGTTATCGTTAGCTTAAGCAATATTATTGCTTATTTTAATCGTTACCTTTTGGTTAAGCCAGAAGGTTTTTTTATTTCACGTATTGGCTTTAAATTTAAAATTGACCAAACTAAATAATCGTTTAAAACTAGAACTGGAGCAATAATATGAATCTAATAGCTAAATATGACCTGAAACAAGAATACCAAGAAATAATTAAATATTGTAGTTGTGATCTCATTTCTGAAAATGATAAACAAATTTGGCTTGATAGCGCGGTTAGTTATTTCTACCCAGGTATTTCGCAAACTGAATTGATAAATGCGCTTATTCTTACGGCCAATAGTTTAATTGAACATAATTATCGATTTAATAAGGTGTCTTGCCGGGTTTTATTATATAAATTAAAACAAGAAATTTTTGCTGATTCAAATATTGATTTAATTAATATAAAAGATATCGACTATAAAAATAATTTTATAGATTTCATTGAAAAAGGGATTGACGCTAATTTACTTAACCCTGACCTTAACCGATTTGATTTGGAAAAATTGAGTAATGCCTTAATAGTTGAAAACGACAATAATTTTAATTATTTGGGTTTAAAAACGATTTATGATAGATATTTACTTAAAATAAAAGACAAACTTATTGAAATGCCCCAGTATTTTTTTATGAGGGTCGCAATGGGTCTAGCTCTTAATGAAAAAGAGCTAGATACTGAAGCTATAAAATTTTATAAATTAATGTCTAATTTTGATTTTCTACCCTCAACACCGACGCTATTTAATAGTGCGACGTTAAGACCACAGCTATCATCATGTTTTATCACAACTATTAAAGACGATTTAGAAGCTATTTACGACGGTATTAAGGAAAATGCCTTGCTGTCGAAATATAGCGGAGGTCTGGGTAATGATTGGTCCAATATTCGAGGGCTTGGTTCTTATATTAAAGGTACTAACGGACTAAGCCAGGGATTGATACCATTTTTAAAAGTTGCTAACGATACAGCTTTAGCTGTCAATCAAGGTGGAAAACGCAATGGTGCTACTTGTGCCTATCTAGAAACCTGGCATATAGATATCGAAGATTTCCTTGAATTGCGCAAAAATACTGGTGACGATAGGCGTCGTACCCACGATATGAATACGGCCAACTGGGTTTGCGATTTGTTTATGGAACGTGTTATTGAAGATGGTGACTGGACATTATTTAGCCCTGATGATGTACCATTATTGCATGATAGCTATGGCGAAAAATTTAGAATTGCCTACGATAAATATGAGCATCAAGCTAAAAATGGCCAAATAAAATTATTTAAAACAATTAAAGCTAAAGATTTATGGAAAAAAATGCTAACCGCTTTATATGAAACCGGCCATCCCTGGATTACATTTAAAGACCCTTGTAATTTGCGCAGCCCACAAAAACATATGGGTGTTGTCCATAGCTCTAATTTATGTACCGAAATTACCCTAAATACAAGCGATGATGAAACGGCTGTTTGTAATTTGGGTTCTATAAATTTGTCTAATCATTTAATTAATGATAACTTAGATTTGGTGAAATTAGAAAAAACGATCAATACGGCTATGCAAATGCTCGATAACGTTATTGATATTAATTATTACGCTAGCACCAAAGCGTATAATGCTAATTCTCGCCACAGGCCTGTTGGCTTAGGTTTAATGGGCTTTATGGACGCCTTGTATAAATTGAAAATCCCCATTACAAGTGCCCAGGCTTGCGAATTTGCTGATAAATCAATGGAAACAATTAGCTATTTTGCTATTCTAGCTAGTTCCAAACTAGCTAAAAATAGAGGCAAGTACTCTAGTTTCGAAAATTCGCTATGGGACCAAGGTATCTTACCGATCGATAGTTTGGACTTGCTCGAAAAAGAGCGCAGTAAATATGTTGACCTAGATAAATCAACAAGCCTAGATTGGCAGGTGGTTAGGGACCATATTAAACGGTTTGGTATGCGTAACAGCAATTGTCTTGCTATTGCTCCAACCGCTACTATAGCTAATATTGCTGGTGTAACGTCATCTATCGAGCCAACGTTCGAGAATATATTTGTTAAGTCTAATTTGTCTGGCGAATTTACCGTAATTAATGAGTATTTGGCTAGTGACTTAGAAAGCTTAAATATGTGGAATATTGATACGATAGATAAACTTAAAGCTGAATCGGGTAGTGTACAAAATTTTGATAATTTACCTATATATTTAAAAGATCTCTATAAAACGGCTTTTGAGATAGACCCTTTGGTTCTAATTAATTTAACGGCTAGACGGCAAAAATGGATAGACCAGTCCGTAAGTTTAAATTTATACGTAGCTAACCCCAGCGGTAAGGCAATAAGCAATATGTATATCCAGGCTTGGTTGAAAGGCCTTAAAACTACGTATTACTTAAGAACTAAAAGTGCTACTAATATAGAAAAATCTACGATTACCATTAATAAACTAAATATGGTGGCAAAAACAAGCTGCAATATTAATGACTTGGACTGTGAGGCTTGCCAATAAACCAAGTTTTTGATTTTTCAAAAATAGTGCTTAAGCTGATTTTATACGCATAAGTAATTAATTAACAATACTTTCATGATAGGAGAAATTACAATGGAAAGAATAAATTTAATCAAGAATATCAGTAATTTTGATTTAACTTTTAATGACACAGGTTTTTTTAAAGATTCAATCCCAACTCAACTAAAAGGTGTTAAAAGTCGAATTAAAGTTGACGATAAAAAGATTATAAACTGTTCAAGCGACCTTAATCAACTGGTTCCGTTTAAGTATACTTGGGCCTGGAAAAAATATTTAGACTCATGCGCTAACCACTGGATGCCGCAAGAAATAAGCATGGCTCCCGATATTGCCCTATGGCGAAGTAATAATGGTTTGAGTAAAGATGAGAAGAGAATGGTTAAGCGTAATTTGGGATTTTTTAGTACCGCCGATTCACTTGTCGCTAATAACTTGGTCTTGGCCGTGTACAAGCATATTACTAACCCTGAATGCCGTCAGTATTTATTGCGCCAGTCGTTTGAAGAAGCTTTGCATACGCATGCTTATCAATATATAGTGGAAAGTTTAAGCCTTGATGAAGTGGAGATTTTTAATATGTACAACGAAGTTGAAAGTGTGCATAATAAGGCTGCTTTTGAGCTTGAGATGACTAAAGAGTTAAATAACCCGATGTTTAAAACCGGATCGTTTGAAACCAATCAGCTGCTTTTAAAGAATCTAATTAGTTATTATATCGTTATGGAAGGTATATTCTTTTACGTCGGTTTTGTTCAGATGTTAAGTTTAGGTCGTCAGAATAAAATGGTTGGAGCAAGCCAGCAGTTTCAATATATTTTACGCGACGAATCGATGCATTTGAATTTTGGTATCGACGTTATTAACCAGATTATTGCCGAAAATCCTGATTTGTGGACTAAAGATTTTCAAAACGAAATGGTAGATATAATAAAATATGGTGTCGAACTTGAATACGCTTATGCTCAAGATACCCTGCAAAACGGAATACTGGGGTTAAATTTAGACTTGTTTTCAAGTTATTTAAAATATATTGCTAATCGAAGATTCAGTCAAATTGGATTGAAAATCCAGTACGATGGAGCTAATAATCCGTTTCCTTGGATGAGTGAAAGCGTAGATTTGAATAAAGAAAAGAACTTTTTTGAAAGCAGGGTCACAGACTATCAGACTGGCGGTGTTTTAAGCTGGGACTAATAAAAAAATCACTTACGCATAAATCTAGTGAATTGACAAATTTATACTTATCTTTGCGAGAAATATAATCGGCTGACCTTACTAAGTTTATAGTTTTATTATAATCGTCTAGGTTATTTTGTTTTAAGTAAAGCTTAGCTAGATTTATGTGGGGATAGATATTTTCTTTATTAATCTTTATACAATACGTCAATAATTTTAAAGCTAGGTCATTTTTTCCAATTTTAATTAATTGTTCGGTTGCTGGCATTATCTTATATATATCGTATCGGTCAAAAGTTAAAAACTTGTTAAAGTCAGTATCTTTGACTTCTTGACCTTGGAGTATGTTTATTAGATACTGGTTTAACAAAGCAGCCGTATCTTTAGAGCTATACGAAAGAATAAACTTTACATTTTTTAAGGCAAAATCGTATTTTTTGAAATTAATAAATAGATTGATTTGTTTTAGTCTAATATCTTCATTTTCAAATAGTGTCAGTGCCTTGTTATACCAATCAATGGCCTCGTCGCAGTTGTTTAAAGCGTCATAACACAGGCCTAAATTATAATACGCGGTATATTTATCATTATCATTCATATTTTTTAAAGTTAAAATATTTTTTAAAATTTTAATTGCCCCATTAAAATTTTTTCCGTCACGTAAATCTGTGGCTATGTCCATTAGTTTAGGAAATGTTAAGTTGTTATCTAATTTTTCCATCATTAGACAATTATTAGTTATGGTATCGTAGTTTTTAGTTAAACATAAAACATCATTATATGAATGGTAAATATTAAATTTTAGGTCGGAATTTTTTTCGTATTCTAGAGCCAGCTTATAATTTTCGATAGCCTTATTCAAGTTAAATACTTGATTCAAATTATTGCTATTACTGTAAACTAAAGCAAGCAAATAATAGGCCAGAGAATTTTTTTTATCTAAATTTATTGCTTTATCAAGTAAACTTTTGGCCTTAACAGGGTAATTCGCGTATATTTTGCCAGCGTATGTAGAATAAAACTGGCTATTGTCAGGACAAAGGCTGATGGCCTCCTGGTAATATTTTTCATATTCATCTATAGATTTAGCGTATGTGGCGATGAAATTAGCTTTAATTATCAACTTTTTGGCTTTAATATAATTCATTGATTTATCCAGCTTGTCGGGGAGGCTATTTTGGGCTAATGACATATATGAATTTATAATTAGCATTGAAGTTAAAAATACTATTAAAATGAGTTTGGTTCGAGGCATAAAGTCGGACTGTTATTAATTAGTTTAGTGGGTTAGTGCCAGATTCGTGTAATAGCAATTATAGAATGTTATACGTGTACTTTTTAGTTTAATGGTCATTTAGGTCAAAGTAGTTTTAAATTAAGGTTATTTTTTTTGTACAAAAGAAATATTTACCAGTTGTGCAGTATTAATAAGCTTATCCAGTAATAGGCTATTGCCCCGCCAAACAAAACGCTATCACCTCTGTCTAATAGCCCTCCATGGCCAGGAATAATTTCTGATGAATTTTTAACGCCAGCGTCTCTTTTTAGTAATGACTCGCACAAATCCCCAAGTTGGGCGGCTACCGATACCATAATAGCCATAAATGGTGCTTGGATTAATTGAAAGTTAAAAGGATGGCATTTAAAGATATAATTATCGGATAGATAGAATACCAGCGTATTAAAAAATATAGCTGCAATTAGTCCGCCAATAGACCCTTCGACCGTTTTCTTGGGTGATACCTGGGGATAAAGTAAGTTTTTGCCAAAAATTTTACCAGCGTAGTAAGCAAAGACATCGGTCGACCAAATTGTAAACATAGTCGCCCATAAGTAGGCAACACCAGGGTCTAGCCATGGTTTGCTTGGATCAATGACAATATTATGTGGGCATAAATTACGAAGCAAAATTAAATGGCATGGTAAAAATCCTAGATAGATGAAACCTAAAATCGTGGTAGCAATATCACTATTAGTTGCTGGTGGGTTTTCGTGGCGAAACAATAGACGAAAAAAGGATAAACATATTCCTGTTGTTAATAATATGGGAAAATGGGCTAAAGGCGAAAAGTCTTTGAACGCTGGAATACCTAAGCCAGGTATCGAGGCTGTTATAATAAAGGCAATAATCATGGCCTTTACAATTCTGATACTGGGTCTTGTTCCTTTGGCCTTAGCCAAGTTAATGTACTCTATTCCGGCCAGATAGCAACCAAGACCAAGGCTTATGGCTAAAAAATAGCCACCCAAAATAAAACTAAATACACCGGTAAAAAATAGAATAAATCCCCATAATATCCGCATTTTACTTTTCATGGTAAAACCTCAGTTGACATTGGTTATATAGATTTATTAAAGCTATGTATTTTAAATTGGTGTAATCGATTTTTGTGGGCATTTTAATATACACAAACTAAAAATTAGACTCCTTAAAACGTTATATCAGACCTAGGTGTTCGTATGCCAATTTGTTGGCTACCCTACCCCTGGGTGTGCGTTTAATAAAACCTGTCTGGATTAAATAAGGTTCGCAGACGTTTTGTAGCGTTAGAATCTCCTCGCCCAAGACCTGGGCAATCGCTTCTATACCGGTTGGGCCACCACTAAAATTGTTGATCAAAACCTTTAAAAATTTTCTATCTATTTCATCTAAACCGTATTCATCAACTTTAAAATGGTTTAGAGCCGTTTTAACCAGGTCTGAATTAATTTGGCTTTTGTTTTCGGCCTGACTAAAATCCCTTACCATTTTTATGAGGCGAATAGCTATTCTTGGTGTTCCGCGTGATCTTACGGCAATAGTGTGGCATGATTCATTACTCAAGGGAACGTTTAAAATTTTACTGCCTCTGGCTACGATTCGAGTTAATTCTTCGGTATTATAAAAATCTAGGCGAAACGAAAATACGAAGCGGTCTCTTAGAGCCTTGCATAAATTAAATACTCGGGTGGTCGCCCCAACCAGTGTAAATTTTGGTAAGGGTAATTTTATACTTCTGGTAGTGGACCCTTTACCTGTGGTTAGGGTAAGGCAATAGTCTTCCATGGCTTCGTATAAAAGCTCTTCAGCCGTTTTGGACAGGCCATGGATTTCATCGATAAATAGTAAATCGCCTGGGTTTAGCTGGCATAATAAGCCAAGAATGTCTTTGGGCTTGTCCAAAGATTTGGCTGAAGTGGCAAGACAGTTGGCACCTAGTTCGTTAGCCATAACCATGGCCAAACTGGTTTTACCCAGGCCAGGTGGACCGTAGAATAAAACGTGGTCCAGCGCTTCTTGTCTGCTTTTGGCTGCTTTAATCGACGTTTCAAGAATCCTTACAACTTCACTTTGACCTAGATACTGGGAAAAATTTTGCGGCCTGATATTATTACTTTTAGACTGAGGTTCGACGTTTACAAAATTGCTGGATTTAGAAATTTTGTCTTCAGGGTAATTGTTTTGGCTGGCCTTGGCCTTCGCCTCGGCTTTGACTGGGCTTGGTTGATTAGGAGTGGATTTGGAAGGGATGATAGTCATACTGGTATAATAATTCTTTTCGTTTGAAATTACTAGTCAGTTCGATATTAGACAGATAT
>JAJYFO010000122.1 GCA_021785395.1 bacterium
AGAATTAAAAAACACCATTAATACCATGGTCGACCAGTTAAGCTCGTTTGCCAGTGAAGTAACCAGGGTCGCCCGTGAGGTCGGAACCGAAGGGAAATTAGGTGGTCAGGCCTATGTAAAAGGTGTTTCGGGTACGTGGAAGGATCTAACCGATTCGGTTAATGTTATGGCTAGTAATTTAACTGAGCAAGTGCGTGGAATAGCCTTAGTCGTGTCGGCTGTAGCCAGCGGTAATTTAATGCGTAAACTGGTTTTGACAGCTCGCGGTGAAATTGCCGAATTAGCTGAAACGATAAACGAAATGATCGATACCTTAGCAACTTTTGCCGAACAGGTTACAACTGTAGCCCGTGAGGTAGGAGTTGAAGGCGTCTTGGGCGGCCAAGCCAGAGTCCCTGGAGCTAGTGGAACCTGGAAAGATTTGACCGATAACGTAAATCAGTTGGCGGCTAATTTAACTACTCAGGTTAGAGCCATTTCAGAGGTGTCTACGGCTGTTACAAAGGGTGATTTAACGCGGTCGATTTCGGTTAAGGCAAGCGGCGAAGTGGCTTTATTGAAAGATAATATCAATGAGATGATCCGCAATCTAAAAGATACCACGCAGAAAAATACTGAACAGGACTGGCTAAAGACTAATTTGGCCAAATTTACTAAAATGTTGCAAGGTCAGCGCGACTTGTTAACCGTAGCCAATTTAGTCTTAGCCGAGCTGGCTCCATTGGTCGAAGCTCAATTAGGCGTATTTTACATTAAAGAAGACGACGAGGCTGGTGAGCCAGAATTAAGGCTTTTGGGTAGTTATGCTTATCAAAGACGGCGACATCTATCCGACCGTTTTAAACTTCGCGAAGGCATTATCGGCCAGTGTGCGGTTGAAAAGCAACGCATTCTATTGCTAGATGTTCCTGATGATTACATTAAAATAAGCTCTGGTCTAGGTGAGTCGAAGCCAGTTAATTTGGTCGTTTTACCGGTTTTATTTGAAGGTGAGATAAGGGCTATTATTGAACTGGCTTCTTTCGATAATTTTAGCGATATCCATCTAAATTTTTTAGACCAGTTAACCGAAAGTATTGGTATCGTTATTAATACCATTGAAGCTAATATGCGTACGGAAAATCTGTTGATTCAGTCTCAATCTTTAGCTCGAGAATTGCAGCAACAGCAACAAGAATTGACTGAAACCAATAAGCGTCTAGAACAACAAGCTATTAACCTACAAGCTAGCGAAGAAAGACTTTATCAACAACAAGAAGAATTGCGCACGACCAACGAAGATTTAGAAGAAAAAGCTAGGTTACTTGGAATTCAAAACAACGAAGTTGAAGCCAAGAACAAAGAAATTGAGCAGGCAAGGCTTTCAATGCTGGAAAAAGCTGAGCAGTTGACTTTGGCTTCTAAGTATAAGTCAGAGTTTTTGGCCAATATGTCGCATGAATTAAGGACACCGCTTAACTCGCTTTTGATATTGTCGCAAATGCTAGCCGATAATATGGAAGGTAATTTATCAGATAAACAGATTGACTTTGCCAAAACTATATATAACGCTGGGTCTGAATTGCTGGCGCTCATAAACGATATTCTCGATTTGTCTAAAATTGAGTCTGGTACAATGTCGCTAGAAATCAGCGAGGTCAACCTTGAAGACTTGTTGCAATACGCTGAACGTAATTTTAGCGAAATTGCCAAGGATAAACGGCTTTCATTCAACGTTGAAATGAAGGATTTTGTGCCGAAAAATATCTATACTGACAGCAAAAGGCTTATGCAGATAATAAAGAATTTATTGTCCAACGCCTTCAAATTTACCGAAAAGGGCCATGTGACATTACAGCTTGACCTTGTTAGTACAAAAAATTTAAATCTTCAGTCGCCAACCCTAATTAGTCAGGATGAAGTCCTGGCCTTTAGGGTAATTGACAGCGGTATAGGTATTCCTAAAGATAAGCATAACCTCATTTTTGAAGCATTTCAGCAAGTTGACGGAAGTACTAACCGTAAATACGGCGGAACCGGTCTTGGTTTGCCTATTAGTCGTGAAATCGCTAGAATTCTTGGTGGTGAGATACATTTAAATAGTACAATCGATGAAGGGTCGCAGTTTACCTTGTACCTGCCTAGAATTTTTACAGGCCATAGCGCTAATGACAGTCAATTGTCAATCATTAACCGCGGCCAGGCTTTGACACCTGCGCCTAAAATAAATATGGAAACCCAGTCAAATCTTATAACCAAAGCGCAGGCAGCCATTGATGATAGGTTAAACCTTAATGATACTGACGAGGTAATTTTAGTAATTGAAGACGATATAAGCTTTGCGTCAACGTTAATGTCTATGTTGCATGATTTTGGGCAAAAAGTTATTATTACCAATTCTAACGATAACGTATTTACTTTATTGGAAAAATATCCGATCAAAGGAATTATACTGGATACAGATATAAGTATGGTCGATGGGTGGGCATTATTTGACCAGTTAAAGCATAAATTTATAAGTCGACATCTGCCTATATATATTATATCTTCTGAAGCTAAACGCCGCCGGGTTTTGTCTTATGGCGCTATTGGCATTGAACAGAAACCGCTTAAAGTCGAGCAGATTAATAGTCTTATCCAAAAATTAAAGGCTACGATTGAGTTAAATACAACTAATATTTTATTCTTGGCGCATAGCGAAGAATACGAAGAATTAAGGGAGTTCTTTAATTGTTTAAATAGTGAGTTGATTTTTAACGATAATATCGAGTATTTGTTGAATGACTTGACTA
Source organism: bacterium (assembly GCA_021785395.1). Lineage (GTDB taxonomy): Bacteria > Cyanobacteriota > Vampirovibrionia > Obscuribacterales > JAKAZS01 > JAKAZS01. The sequence continues at coordinate 2,772 of JAJYFO010000122.1, forward strand.
ATAAAGCGGTTAATATACTCGTAATAACTAAACAACTAGATATTAAAGTTTTAAATACCTTGCTTGAACAAATATATAAATTTGAAAAAATAGACAAGTTGCCAATACTTATATCTACTTTTAAAGAAAATCCGGTCTATCCATCTGAAACCGAACTAGAAGAAATAGCGGCTAAGTATAATGATAAACTTATCTTAAAACTGGCCAGATCTAAAGAATATTTGCTCGACTTGACTGCTTTATTTCTTCATAAGGCAGAATCTAGTCTGCCCCAGTCTAATCGACAAATGCTCGAAGAATCCAAAAAAGCTGACCCGATACTAAAGGATAAAACCGTTCTTATCGTCGACGACGATATAAGAAATATTTATGCTATAACGGCCATTTTAGAAAAGTATCATATGAATGTCTTAAGCGCTGAAAATGGTTATAGTGGTATCGAAATTTTAAATGCCCATGATAATATAGACATCGTTTTAATGGATATTATGATGCCAGAGTTAGATGGTTATAAAACTATGGCCAAGATTAGAGAAATTGACAAATTTAAAGACCTGCCGATTATTGCGCTTACTGCTAAGGCGATGAAGGGTGATAAGGAGAAATGCCTAGAAGCTGGAGCCAGCGACTATATAGCCAAGCCGGTCGATATTGAGCTGTTGCTATCACTTCTAAGGGTTTGGCTATATAATAAAATACCCAGTATTACTTAAATCGATTTTAGTTTTGGTTTGAAGTGTTTTTGCTAAGCTATTTCTCACTATTTTAGTTTTGGTCTGAAGCAGTATTACTAAGCCATTTATCGATAGTTTCTTTTAGTTTTAGTCGGGAGGATTGTTAACAAGCCATTTAGCCATAATCTCTTTTAGATTTGGTCTGAAGCGGTATTAACAAGCCATTTGTCGATAGTTTCTTTTAGTTTTTCTAGCGAAGCTGGTTTGCTCAAATAGTCGTTCATGCCTGCCATAAGACAACGCTGCCGGTCACCGTCCATGGCCTGAGCAGTTAAACCGATAATTTTAATGTCTTTAATTTTAGGGTTGTCCATATTCCTGATTATTCTGGTTGCCTCAAATCCATCTGTTTCTGGCATTTGGCAGTCCATTAGAATAAGGTCGTAATTATTATGTCTTACTTTGTCAACAACTTCGTTACCGTTAAAGGCTATGTCAGCTTTATAACCAAGTTTTTCCAATTGCAACATGGCTACCTTTTGGTTGACTAGGTTATCTTCGGCTAGCAGAATTTTTTCAGAATGTCGATTTATAATGTTATTTACATCGGTTTTTACATCGGTATTTTTTGAATTTATGTTAGTTGTATTTTCTATATTGGGGTTAAGCAAATTTAAAATTGAATCATAGAGTTTAGATTGACGAATAGGTTTATGCAGTACCGTTTTATCTTTATCGTTATTTAAATTTTTTATTTTAGTGTTGCTTAAAAAGATGAGCTTAGCCAACTTGGTCAAATTATCGATTTGTTCTTGGATAAATTCTTGGCTTTCATTTTTGTTAAATATATTATCTAAAATGATAAGTTCAAATTGACCATCGTTTTTAAGTAAATCCTGCGCTTCTTCAATACTGCTAACTTGAGAATAAGTAAATCCCCAGCTGTTTAAGTTGCTTAAAATAACTTTGTTTAAGTTTTTGTTATTAGAAATTATCAGTACTTTTTTGCCTAAGCCAGAATTTATTGTTGTATCCAATTTATACTCGGGCGTGCTCTGACCAGTTGCTATTTTTATAGGCAGCTCGAACCAAATTGTTGAGCCTGAATCTTTATTGTTTTCAACATGTATGCTACCACCCATTAACTCAATTATTTTTTTGCATATTGATAAGCCAAGCCCGCTGCCAACCTGGGTATTGTCATCTTTTGTGTTAAATTGCGTAAAAGCTTTAAATACATTGGGTAAGTCTTCTGTGGCAAAACCGCAGCCGCTGTCGCAGACACTAAAGCAAAAAGTTGGTTTAGAAGTATCTTCGTTATTGGTTAAATTTACGGTTATAACTATGTCTCCAGAATTAGTAAATTTAATGGCGTTGCCAATTATGTTTATTAAAACCTGACGTAGGCGCCCAAAGTCTCCGTATAGGTTGTTAGGAATATTGGGGTCTATAGAACAGATTAAATTTATGTTTTTGTCCCTGGCGCTATTGGCTAAAATGTCGATACTGCTTTCGACGAGTTTGACTAAATTGAAATTAGAATCTTTAAGATTAATTTTGCCAGACTCAATTTTAGCTAAATCTAGAACGTCGTTAATTATGTTTAGAAGGGCTTCGGCTGATTCCTTGATTAAATTGAGGCATTCAAATTGTTCAGCGTCAAGCTTAGTATTTAACAGTAAATCGGTAAGCCCAATAATACCGTTCATAGGTGTGCGAATTTCATGACTCATATTGGCTAAAAATTCACTTTTAAGCTGGTTGGCCTGAAGAATTTTTTGGTTTTTTTCTTCGAGGATATTGGCTTCTATTTCTTGTTTAATTAACTCTTCACGTATCCGTTTGGTTTCTATCTCGGCTTGATGTTTGGCTTCATAAATTCTGTTTTCGTACTCTTTGGCTTTTAGTTCTTCTATTAATAGTGCCTGGCGTTTATTATTTTCAGTTTGTAAATATAAATCTATGAATACGTTTACTTTGGCCTTTAATATTTCTGGTACAAACGGTTTATTTATATAATCGACGGCGCCTAGCTGATAGGCGACTTTGGTCAAAGGGTCATTTTCTGCCTCAAAACCGGCGGTCAGAAAAATAATTGGTATAAGTTTCGTCTTTTCGCGTTGACGAATAATTTTGGCCGTCTCCAGACCATCCATATCGGGCATCCTAACGTCTAGTATGATCAACACAAAATCCAGGTTGAGTAATTGGCGCAAGGCTTCTTTGCCAGAAGCGGCTTTAACTATATTTACATTTAAAGAACTTAAAACCGACTCAAGGGCTAACAGGTTTTCTTCTTGGTCGTCAACTATTAAAATATTAACAATTGGTTCGTTTTGCATATAATTAATTTTTTATGGTCGAGACTATATAATGTATTATAATAAATATTAAATCTCTATAATATGGTTTTGCTTTAAGAGATAATTAAAATTTATAGAATTTTACCTTGACTAGATTAAAGCTATGCCTAATTCCCAATACAATGCATTATTGCGAATCGATATACAAAATGATTTTATGGCTAATAGTCGAGTGGCCGTCCCAAATGCTTGGCAGATTATAGACAATGTCAACATCCTAAGTAAGAGCCCTTTTTTTCAATTAGTAATTGATATTCGCGATAAGCACAGCGTATCTAATGAAAGCTTCGCTAAATGGGGGCCGCACTGTATCGCCGGAAGTCCTGGCTATAATCCACCGGAAAATCTTTACCTCGACGACGATATTCCTGTTTTTGATAAGGGTATTGACGACAAGATCGATACTTTGAGCGGTTTTGAAAATAAAGACCTGGCCATTTATTTGCAAAAAAATGGTATAAAATCGGTCTATTTAGCTGGACTGGCTCTTGATTACTGCGTTTACAAGACAGCTTGTGATTCGGTTGGGCTTGGCTTTGAAACCTTTATTATTATTGATGCTTGTAAGGCTTTTAATGAAAATTTTGCCCAAGGCCCTGAGTTTAAAGCTAGTATAAAAAAACTAAATATAAAGCTGGTAAGTACTTTTGATGTATTAAAGAACACGGCTGGAGCTGTAAAATAACAGGTTTTGGTCAAATTAGATAATTCTAAGGTCTAAATTATTTTATTAATGGGGATAAATACGAATAAATGGCCTTAATTATGAAATTTTTTACATTGTATTGGCTTCGATTTTAGATTAAATTTTGATTGTGAGTTTAATCAATGTCTAACATTATTAAATTCTGGGTAGTATAATATATACAGGTTATTCAAAAAGGAATACTAAAATGGAAAAATTTGAGCCAATAAAAAAAGTTGAAGCCTCCAAACCACAGGCTGGTGAGAAGCAAGGTTCTAAAATTAAAGGTTTTGATGTCGTCTTTCCTCCTGATCCTGGAATAGCTGGAATGGCTGGTGATGTTGGTGGTTCTAGGGTCACTAAAGATTCCGAAATTAAAAGTCGTAGTCAGGATTTGACTGAGTCAGGTTTGGCAAAACAGCAGGCTGACTTTATGACCAAGTTCGAATCGGCCGTAAAATCAGCAGCTACAGATGGTGGAAAAGGTTTAGAGGCGCTTTACGGAGTCAATGAGGCTGAAATTAAAGCTGTACAGCAACACATTGCTCAACTTGGTAAATCTTTAGAAACAGCTTTGACGAAGATATAGTTAATTTATTTATTTTTTAACCAGAGCCTAAATTAGTTAATGATTAATTTAGGCTTTTTTATTGGTAATTTATCGCTAGCCAGCTGGAAAAACTGCTTAGTGATAATAGACAAGATTAAATTTGTCGCTATAAGAATTAATAAAAAACCGTTCAAGCCTGTTTACATACGATAGGTTATTAGTTAAATTTACTTTAAGCTAAAGTATCTTGCCCTATTATAGTAATTGATGATGAAAATAAGTTTTTTACCTAAATTTTTAGGCTCTTTATACTTATTTGTTCTGTCTTGTTATTTTATATATTTTTTTATTATCTGGTACGGTTTTTTTAACCCGACAAATATTTTTGATTCAATTTATAAAAATCAATATAATTGCGTCGATTTTACTAAGTATTATGTCAGCGCTAAAATGATAGCGCTTGGGAAAGGCAGTCATTTCTTCGATTTTAAACAACAAGAAATGGTATATAGACAAGTTCTAGAATCAGCCAAAGCTGTTTTGTACTATATCGATTATCCGCCTTATTCGGGTGTGATTTTTTTGCCTTTGCTTTTAGTACCCTTTAAATATTGTTATCTTCTTTTTGTTGTGGCGTCTTTGTTGGTTTTTGGGGTAACTTTTTACTTTCAAAAAAAACAATTTGGTGTTTTAAACGAAACTAATTTGGCGTATTTTTTGCTAGGCTTTTTTGCCACTTTGCCGGTAATGCACTGTATTTATCTGGGCCAAACGTCTTTAATTATAACGGCCTCGGTTCTTTTAATTTTAAATGTAATTATTTTTGACCAGAAATATTATTATTCTTTTTTGAATTTTTTAATTTTGCTAAAGCCCCATTATTGTATATTTTTAGGCCTTTTAACGCTAGCTAAAAAAAGATTTAAATTATTGCTTTTATTGTTAGTTTCAGTAATCGTTATTTTCTTTGTTTCAATTTATGCTTGTGGCTTTGAAATTACTATTAATTATCCTAAATTTGTTTATACGATTCATTCGGCGTCTAAGAATAACGCCAATATCCCACCCAATTTTGCCCACGAAAGTTTTATTTTTAGTTTGAGATATTTCTTTAAAATAGTAATGCCGGATAATTTAGCCAAGATTTTTACTATTGGGACTTACTTAATTGGTATGTTGGGCACTTTTTTAGTTTTTGCTAGAACGAATCTAGATAATAAACGGGCAGTGTATTGGTCGAT
>JAJYFO010000123.1 GCA_021785395.1 bacterium
ACAAATCAATGAACTAAACCCAAAGCCTTGCAATATTATGGAAGTATGCGGTGGGCAGACGCATACAATTTTAAAATACGGTGTCGAAGCAATGCTCCACCCCAATATCAACCTTATCCATGGGCCAGGTTGCCCGGTCTGCGTTACAGCCATCGAAGCTATAGATTATGCCATAGATCTAAGCCTCAATAAAGACGTTATTTTTTGTACTTATGGCGATATGTTAAGGGTCCCCGGGTCTAAATCAGACCTATTTAAGGCTAAGGGTCAAGGTGCAAACATTAAGATAATTTATTCACCGCTTGACGCTATAAAAATTGCCAAAGATAACCAGACTAAACAAATCGTGTTTTTTGCCATAGGGTTTGAAACGACGGCTCCAGCTAATGCTATGGTTTTATTACAGGCCAAGTTATTAAAGCTAAAAAATTTTTTAGTCCTATCCCAACAGGTATTGGTCCCACCCATGATAGCCAGCCTACTGCAAAGCCAGGAAAACAGGATCAATGCATTTCTTGGTCCGGGTCATGTGTGTTCGGTAATGGGGTTAAAAGAATACGAGAAATTGGTCGACCACTTTAAAATCCCCATAATTATAACCGGCTTTGAACCATTAGACATACTTTATGGGATTTACTACGCCGTACAACAATTACAAGGCCATAAGGCGCAATTATACAACCAATATAGCCGCTGCGTAAGTAGTGAAGGCAATGTTATCGCTCAAAGCGCTATGCAAGACGTTTTTAGCGTATGTGACCGCAAATGGCGTGGTATCGGTACGATTCCCAAAAGTGGCTTAAAAATAAGCTACGCGTACAAAGAATTCGACGTTAGTAATTTTTATAATTTTGACGTTTTACCCGTGGAAGAGTCGAGTGAATGTATTAGCGGGCAAATTTTAAAGGGTCTAAAAAAACCACCACAATGCCCTTGTTTTGGTACAAAATGCACACCTGCGACCCCGTACGGAGCAACTATGGTGTCAAGTGAAGGTGCCTGTGCGGCTTACTACAAATACGCCAGGCCAGGTTAAAATATGGATAAAAATTTAATAAAAAATAAAATCAAGCAAACGTCTCTGGCCATAAGTTCTTTTTTCGACGCTAACGACGAAAAATTTATAGTACTGGCTCAAAATATGGCCGAACTATTCAAACAGGGTCGTACTTTATTTGTCATCGGCAATGGTGGCAGCGCTTGTGACGCAGAGCACGTAATGGTCGAATTTAACCACCCGATTTTTACCAAACGCAAGTCACTGGCGTGTATAGCCCTCACACCTAGCAGTGCTCTGATTACGGCTATAAGTAACGACGAAGACTTTTCTATGGTTTTTAATAAACCCTTACAAAACCTGGCCAAACCCCAGGATATGCTAATGGCCTTAAGTTCTTCAGGAATGTCGAGCAACCTTATTAACGCCTTTAAATTAGCTCAGTCTCTAAATTTATTTACACTAGCCTTTTTGGGCAAAGACGGTGGACGTTTGGCCAAATTAACCGACAACGCTTTTATAGTCCCCAGCTACAGTATCCACCGCATCCAGGAAACGCACGTCGTAATGTTACATATTTTGTGGGACTTAATTCATATTTGTTTAGGAGAAGAAGACATTGTCTAACGATTTTAGCTGCAGTTTACCCAATACTAATTTATCGGCTGTCTCACTAGGGCACGGCAGTGGCGGCAAGCTTAGCAGCAATTTAATAGCCGAGTCGTTTTTAAGCTCTTTAGGCAACAGTATTTTAAATGACTTAGAAGACGCCAGTATTGTAAATAATAACCTAGCCGTGTCGACCGATTCTTTTGTAGTCAAACCCATTTTTTTCCCTGGCGGTGATATCGGCAGCTTATCGATTCATGGCACCATAAACGACTTGGCTATGCGCGGCGCCAAAGCTCAGTATATAGCCTGCGGCTTTATCCTCGAAGAAGGCTTTTTAATAGCCGACCTAAATAAAATTATCAATTCAATTAAAGAAGCCTGCCAGCAAAACGACATTAAACTTATAGCGGCTGATACCAAAGTAGTCAACAAAGGTACTGGCGATAAAATATTTATTACAGTGTGCGGATTTGGTCAGGTTCAGCACAAAATAATTCCTTCGGTTAAACAGGCCAAAGAAGGCGACGTAGTTATTGTAAGCGGTGACATCGCCAGGCACGGAATGGCCATTATGGCCTTGCGCGAAGAATTTGAACTCGAATCGACAATCACTAGCGATACAGCTGCCTTATACCCATTAGTAAACGAATTATTGAGCCATAACGTTAAAATCAATACTTTGCGAGATATTACCCGCGGAGGCTTAGCCACGGTTCTCAATGAAATAGCTAAAGCGTCTGATGTCTCTATTGAAATAAACGAAGCTAAAGTCCTGGTAAATAGCAATGTTCAGGCTCTATGTGAAATGCTTGGTATCGACCCGCTTTATGTCGCCTGCGAAGGTAGATTTATCGCTATTGTCGACCAGTCGGATAGTAAATTATGCTTATCTTTGATGCACAAGCATGAACTAGGCACAGATGCCAGGGTAATCGGTCGGGTGTTTGCGTCTAAAGAGCCCCAAGTTATCGCCAAAACGCATATTGGTGGCACTCGCCTATTAGATACCTTAATATACGACCAGTTACCACGAATATGCTAGACTTATTGACTTATAAATCGGGTCATGCAAAAATTAGCCAGGGCTTCATCCGTGTACTTAAGTAAATAATTTTTGTGTCTTCAATAAATTAAAATTTAATTAGACTTTAACAGCCATTTTTGTTAATAATTAATAACGTAGTTTTTAATAAATCTAACTCGCAATATATTATGAGCAACTTATATATTTTTATTGATGAATCGGGTAATTTCGACTTTTCACCTAATGGTACCCAATATTTTGTACTAACCAGTATGTGTACTTTAACCCCACATATTAATCGTGACAAATTTTTAAAAAATGAAATCAAACATTTAGTTAAAACCCAGTTTGATATATTTTCATTAAGCGATAAAATTTATTATAATTGATAAAATAAAACGACCACCCCGACTACTCTTTTGAAAGAGAGAGCCCAGGGGCTCTTGTCAACGGGGTGGAACCTTTAAACTATAGACTCATTATAACACAGTTCTAATTATTAGATTTTAATATAAAAGTTTCTATTTGTGACCAAATAATTAACCCTCTCGACTTACTATTATTTAAAGAGAGAAATCAGTGACTCTTATCATTAGGGTGGGATCTTTATTAGCATAAGTTTTTTTCTCAATTTTATTTTATCGTATCATATTATTTTTAGCATGGGCTCAAAACTAACATGTATTTCAAATAGTTAGTTGAATAGTCCATATTTTAAAGTTTATTAGTTAGTTCAAACTGAAAATTAAACTTTAAAAATGACTATCTATAACCTATAAAGCTGGAACTTTTTTATCAAATTTTAAAACTTATTGTTTTCCATATTCCGGATGTGTTGTCAGGCAGCTTTTAATTCATCCTTTTGTATATCTCTTACCCACTTTTTGCAATTCCAGGCTAGCGTTGCCAGACTCACATTAATTTTATCGCCTCTTGTCGAGCGAATAACGACAAATATTCATTCGATGATCGGATTTTAGATGGCCAATAACAGGCTCTATGCAGTTGCGTTGTTTTTGTAATTCTCGAAAATTATGCTTATCTTTGATGCACAAGCATGAACTAGGCACAGATGCCAGGGTAATCGGTCGGGTGTTTGCGTCTAAAGAGCCTCAAGTTATCGCCAAAACGCATATTGGTGGCACTCGCCTACTGGACACCTTAATATACGACCAGTTACCACGAATATGCTAAAACTATAATGTAATAATATTACCAAGCTTAGTTAATAATGGCGCGAAATAGTTCTAAAGTGGACCAATTTTATTACCCCCCTCCCCTAACGGCTTGTAACAAATCTTAGCATTGTTAATTTATCGAAATAATAATTTTAGGATTGAAAAGTCTTACTGACGTTTGAATTTTTCTAAGCATATACAAAAAATAGGCATTGATTTTTTGTTAAAAATAGAATCAATTCGTTTTCAAGTGAAAAACACACACTTGAACGTTATATATTTGTGCATATCAACAAAAGCTTATTTTAAATTAATATATGTGGATGAAATTATCTATATATAAGCCCAAACGCTTTTCATATCATTTTCAAACAAGCCTTTGAAAATGGAATGTTGAAGGGAACCCTTAGTCATAGCAGTATTAATAGGGAATTTGAATCAATGAAAAAAACACTTGCAACTTTACTTTTAATAGTACTAGGTTTCAACCAGCTAAATTATAGGGCTTTTGCCGAAACAGTTAATATGGCCGCAATCCATAATAATGTCCATGAGGCTTTGAGTGGATTTAACACTACAGTTGTTAATCCAGTTACGGAAATTAACACAATTTTAAACAGTATTGTGAGTCCTCACTTAGATTTAACTTCCATATTGCACTCAATTAATGTTGGTCATCTGACTAACGAGGTTGACATTAATGTTGGTGGGCATAGTCTTGAAATTAACAGTAATCAATTGGTAACTCCCTCTGAAGCTTTAGCCCTAGCCCAGGTATTAAGCGCTGGTCATCAAAGTTTAGATTTAAGTACATTGGGCAATGCGGTCGCTGGAAGTTTAAATGCCTCATTGCTTGGTAATAACATTGATAATTTAGTTTTACCCAATTTGGTTACCTTAATAGACAACAGTCATTCATTATTATTAAGTGGTAATTTGGTAAATTACGGTGATATCCAGTTTATCGGCAGTGCCAGTTTAACGGCTAATAATGTCTATAATACAAGTTCTGGCGAAATTCAAGGTAATAGTAATTTAACTATCAATACTAGCCAGTCATTAATTAATGAAGGTACCATAGCTACTAGTAATAATTTAGCGCTCAATACCCCTGTTATCTTTAATGTTGGCGCTATTGAATCGCTTAATGGTAACGTAAATATTGTAAGCTTGACTAATTTAGACATAACCAGTAATCCCAATGGTAATTTTGAATCACTTAATGGTAGTATAAATTTAACTGAGTCTAATTCCTCCGGCAATAATGGTATTAACTTAGTTAGCGGTAATTATTTAAGCAAAACATTGAATATTAATGCTGACTCTGGTTATGTGCAAGGTGTAACTGGCAATATTACCGGGCAAATTAATACCAATGCCGATAGCATACATTTGGCTACAGCTTCAAGTGATATGGTGATTGGTAATACACATGTTACTGGTGACCCTACCTATGTTGATACTGCTAATGGTGGCGCCATTTTTATAGACGGTACAATAACTACCAGTGGAAATAACATTGCTATTATAGCTGATGGTACGATTAATATTGCTTCTTCTTCTAATTCGTCGATAAATACCAGCGGAAGCTCAAATAGTGGTAATGTCGTAATGATTGCTGGTGTTGGTACAAATATTTCATATTCTGGTAGTAATACTACAACCGGGGTTCCCATTCCTGGCACAGCAATAGCTAGCGGTGAATCTGTTACTGTATCCCTTGGGCTGTCAACTGGTAATTATGGAAGTAATATTGATCTGGTAACTAATAATACGTTGGCAAATAATTCTGCCGTAATTAATACATCAGCAACTAATGGCAATGCTGGCAATGTGACTTTAGTAGCTGTTGCTAATAGTAGTGGATCGGGTGGGCAAGTCTTATTAGCCAGTACCTCTACTCTAACGCAATATGAGATTAATGCCCAAGGCTCTAATAATGGCGGTAATGTCTTAATCATATCCACGGCTACGGGTAATATTAACGGTATTGAAGTTGGGGCAATAAATAATTCAGGTAGCGTATCTTCTGGTACGCTTGGGCTTTATTGTGCTATTCCCGTAACTTCTGGTGTGGTTTTTGATTCTACCGGCACCCAAACCAATGGTGTGATATCACCTACAACTACATTAACCAATGCAAATATTCAATTGGATTCCAATATTAATACGGGTTCTATGACAATTGCTACCGGTGGAAATATTAATGTAGGAAATAACAATTTGTCTGCTGGTAGTTTAATTATTACGGCTTATGCTGGCTCATTTAGTAATAATGCTACGCCATTAATGGCATATACTGGTAGCTTAAGTGTCAATTTACAAAATTCTAATTTTTATATGAACGATTCAGGTTATTCTACGCTAGCTTTACCTAATACAGCATTGCTTAGTAACAGTGTTTTAGGTATTGTAATGAATAGTCCCAATGGCAGTATTATAGCCACAGGTTCTGTTACAGCTGGTAGTGTAATTTATAATGGAACTATAGATTTAACCGCAAGTGGAACTGGATCAATTCAGACACTTGGAGGTAGCTTTAATGCTGGTACGATAAACTTAAATGCCGGTACCGGAAATATTGGCAGTTCAACAAGCTCAACGCTATCGGTTACAACTGAAAATTTATCGGTAAATTCAGGTGGAAGTTCTTATATAACTAATTCACTTCCTGTAAGCGTATTACTCTCAGATGTTTCCTCGGGAGGAACTTATTATTTAGATAATACAAGTGGTTCGGGTATATCCATAAACGGAGCGATAAATGCCGGAACCGTTTCACAAACAGGCAGTATTATTCTCAACTCTAATGGTAGCATTGTTATGACAAGCGGTGCATTAACAGCTAATAATGTTAGCCTTACCACAAATTCGGCTAGTAATATTGGAACATCTCCAGCCAACCCAGTTGCCATAAATAGCCCCAATATTACGATTTCAGCGTCAACAGCTGGTGCTAACGTATATATAAGAGATTTGGTTACAACTCCGGTGAGTATTAGCAATGCCGATATTACGCTAAATTCAACGGGTACTTTTTATTTATCAATGTTCAATAGTGCACCTATTTCTATTGATGGCAATTTAACTATAGGAAGTGATACAGGAAGCAGTTCTTTAATTTTAGCAACGGGTGGTTCAATTACTACAACCAGTAATACATATGTAGTAACGGCTGGCAGTATTAATATTTCTACTTCTACAATTGGTACTTCGCTTAATTCATTTTCAATTGATACATCTAATCTTACATCAACAACTTCTAGTGGCAGTGCATATTTTGCCGACAAAGCTCCAAGTTTAAATATAAATGCGTCTAATTCAGCTAACGCATTTACAGTTTATATGACAAACTATAATCAAATTGGGTCGATAAATATTGCCGGTAATTTAACTACCGCCAATGATAGCACTGGTTCAGTAAAGCTGGTTGTAGGAGCTTATGGAACTATTACTTCTAGTAGTCCAGCTTTAATCACAACGGGAAATTTACAATTAATCTCAACTTATGGTAATATTGGCTCAAACAATCAAGCCTTATTAACAGACTGTCAGAATTTAACGGTAACTTCGCAAGCTAGTGCCTATATTAGCGATAGTGCCACAAGTGTAAACTTAAACGCAAGCAGTGTAGCTAGTACTGGCACTTTAAGCTTAAGCATGTCTAATTTAACGGCTGGAAGTATAGTGGTAAATGGTAACGTATCAGCTGGAGCCGATAATGGTACTGGGGTTATAATATTAAGCGCTAGCGGCACTGGAAACATAACCACCAATGCAAGTAGCGATGTATTAACCGCTGGAACGGCAAATTTAGCTACTTTTAGTGGTAATATAGGGGCAAATAATTTCTATCCTGTTTTTGTTGATACTAGTGCTTTAAGTGTAAATATTACTAATGGCGGAGGCACAACTGGCAGTGCCTTTGTTAACGATAGTGCCACGAGTGTAAACTTAAACAACAGCAGTGTGACTAATTTTAACTTTATTGAGTTAAGTATGTCTAATGCGACTTCTGGAAGTATAGTAGTAAATGGTAACGTATCAGCTGGAGCTGATACTGGTACTGGTATTATAACACTAAACGCTAGCGGTTCGGGAACTATATCCACAGCAGCAAGTGGCCTTATATTAACCGCTGGAACAGTAAATTTAGCTACGTCTGGTGGTAATATTGGAACAACGGGATCTGGTGGCCAGTCTATTTTAGTAGATGCCAGTAATTTACTGCTAAGTACTACTATTGGCGGAGCTACAACTGGTAGTGCTTTTGTTAGCGACAGTTCCACAAGCGTAAACTTAAACAATAGCAGCGTAGGAAATGCCGGCACTTTAAGCTTAAAAATGACTAATGCAACTTCTGGAAGCATATTGATAAATGGTAACGTATCAGCCGGAGCTGATACCGGTAGTGGAACTATAAATTTAGACGCAATAGCCGGAACTATAACAACAGCTGA
>JAJYFO010000014.1 GCA_021785395.1 bacterium
AATTTTTTAAGTAAAACACAGCTTATGAGTCTTGATTTAAACAGCAAAAGTTATCGCAATTTAGTAATATTAGACGATGCGGTCTATAGCGGAACGCAAATGAACCAAATAATGGATAAATATTTTGAAAACTCCAAAAATAAATTAGTTCTTGGCTTATTAGGTGGCAGTTACAAGGGGTTTGCCAAAGAATTGTACAACGCTGCTGCCGATAATCCACTATTGGTAACGCTTGAATCGCATATTCCAATTCGGTCTGATACTATCGAAAACTCAATCATTGGTACAATTAATCGAAGCCAAGGTATTTTAAGACCTGATGACATAAACCAGATATATAGCGATCTAGCTTTAAGAAAAATAGTCAATTCAGATAACTCGTACAAAGACATTAACAGTTATCAGATATGGCCGTACATGACACCGGACACTTCTATCGCACTTATTAAAAAATTGGGCGAAAAAATTCTAAATTTTAAATAACGCACTTATTCTAATCAATTCAATAAATCTAAAATATCTTTGGCAATTTCATCGTTATTGACACTATCAATATCAAACCAACGTATATCATTATTAGGTCTGTGCCAAGCCAGCTGTTTTTTGGCCAATTTACAATTGTTAGCAATAGCCAAATTACAGGCTTCTTCTAAGCTCGTTAAACCTTTTAAATAGGGGATAAATTCTTTGTAATTTACGGTATTATGTAAAACCTGGCTGTCAGCATATTTTTTATATAGATACTTTACCTCATCGATGAGCCCATGGTCTAATATATGGCCAAAACGCTTGGTAATTCTCTCGACTAAACTAGCTTTAGAATTGGTATTTAAACCTACCCAGGTAACATTAGCCATTGGTTCTTTTTTTTGTCTTAGCAAAGAAGCTTTACTGCCGCTTAAATAACACAGTTCAAGCGCCCTTATAATACGAAAGCTATCATTTACATTAATATTCAAGGCCGAATCTGGGTCAATATCCATTAATTTATCATAAATATATTTAACGCCAAATTGCCCCATTTCATCGTTGAGTTTTTGGCGCAAAGAATCATCGGGCCCGTATTCAGGTATTTGCCAGTTAAATAATAGAGCGCTTGAATACAACCCTGTGCCACCACATATTATGACGTAATCATCGGTATTATTAATTCTACTTATTATTTCCAAGGCGTCTTTTTTAAAATTTCCAACCGTATAAATTTCATTAATATCGACTATATCTACCAAATAATGCCTAATTTGAGCCAATTCAAGGCTCGTTGGCTTGGCCGTACCGATATCAAGCTCACGGTAAACCAGCCTACAGTCGCTATTTATAATGCTACAAGGCAAAGCCTTAGCCAGTTTAAAGCTTAAATCGGTTTTACCACAGCCAGATGGACCAATTATGGCGATTATTTTTAGCATTGATAATCAAAAATATTAATACGGAAAAATAATGTCACCGGTGGCAATATCTTTGATATTCAAAAATTTACCGTCTAAAACGCAGTCAGCCAGATTTTTAGCCTTTTTAAAATACGCAGAATCAGGCTGTTTACGCGTAGCTTTATAGTTAAGGCAAGTGCCTAAAAAGTCACTGGCTAAAATCACCGCTTCGTCAGCTTGGTTGTGCGCATACAAAGAGGATACTATCATAGTTATGGCGTCTTGAACCTGGGCTGATAACTGCGTGATAAGGCATTGCCTATCGGCTAATTTCAACTGGTGCTTGACCATATTGTCACTCAATATAGCCGGTAATTCAGTTAAACGCTGACTGGCAAAATCCAAATGCTCTTTTAAAGGTGATTGCACCTCGTAGGCGGTATTTTGTTTGGCGGCAAAAATATTATTTTCGAGCCACCAGAATGAGTAAGGTATTAATTGCTTACGCAATAAAAACGCGTGGGCTGGATTAACTGGGTTGAAATTTTTAATTTTATGTTCATGCAATGTTTGGGCTATCGGTTCAAAATATTTTTTACCGTGTTCTTTGGCCAAGGCCTTAAAAAATCCCATTCCCAGCATTTCACACTCGCCTTCGTAGATACTTGGGGCTAGAAAATCGCAAATATTATCGCCAAACAAATGTCCTTGGACAAAAGACCTTCCACCATGGGTTTTCATAAAATATTCTATAGCCACTTCTTTTTGAGCTTCGCTGCCAAATATTTTAGCTACAATACATTCTAATTCTCCCCTATAGCCCTGGTCTAGTAGCCATGCACCCCACAAATATAGTGACTGAGCACCAACAATTAAACTAGCCGTTTTAGCGATACGGTGTTTAACTAGTTCTCTGGTATCAATAGACTGTCCATATGTATGCCGATAATGAGCCCACGGCAGCATATTGGCTAATAATACTTTCATAACGCCAGTAGCCCCAGCGCATAAAGCTAGGCGCCCTAAGTTTAAACCATGGTAGGCTATAGTCAATCCATCACCAATTTGCGGTGTCAACAAATTTTCTTTGGGCACTTTGAAATTGGTAAATTTTAAACCGTTGTTATAAGTATGCTGAAGAGCATAAATCTTGTAATTAACTAATTTAAAACTTTCACTTTCGCTACCTGGCAGTTCGGTTATTAAAACGGCCGGCTTGTTGTCTATAAGGCATACAAGCCCTATAGTACTGCCACAAATGGCGTTAGTCACGAATAATTTTTCACCGTTGACGATATAATGGTCACCATCCAGTACCGCCGTTGTTCTTAAGGCCGTCAAATCAGACCCAGCATTGGGTTCGGTCAAAGCAAAACCAGACAGCATTTCACCGCTAGCCAATTTAGGCAAGTATTTATTTTTTTGCGCCTCGTTGCCAAACGAACGAACCGGGTCAACAGCTCCAATACAACCATGGACCGAAGCTAAGCCAGCTGTAGTAGGGTCAATAAGGGCTACATTGGACAGAAAATGCATAAACTCAAGCGTACTGGCTCCCTGACCGCCATGGTCCTTATCAATTAGCATGCCCCAGTAACCGTGTTTGCCTATATCATTTAGGACAGTTTTAGCCACTTTACCTTGGTCGTCATAAATAGTTTTAGCGTCTTTACGTTCTTTTAAAATTTTGAGGCAAGCTTTCATATTAGGCGACAAAATACTATCGCTGTCTATTTTGGGCACACGAAACAAGTCAAAAGGTATGGTCTTAGACCATACCGATTTATGTATAGGTGAATTACTGGTTTTGTACTGGGGAGCAAACAGTCTCTCGACCTGGTCATCAGCCTTGTCAATAGCTCCAGTTCGCCTTGACTCCTCTTCAGTTTTACCACCTAGTCGCAGCGCTGTCTCAGCGAAACTCTCTTCATTGTCTTTATTTTTAGAACTTTCCTCAGCCTCTTTAGCTGTCGTATCTTCGGGTTGTGTCATAATCATCTACCATTACAAGTCGGGATTATTAAATTTACTTAATTATATTCTACCTAGGTCAGAATATTCATGATCTAGTAAAAATTGTCCGTAATAATCTTTAAACTTATTAAATTTTCTTTACAAACCACCGATTAAAACTTTGAATTTTTTTAATATAACTCAAATAAAGTTACTTGCTAAGCTTCTAAAACCATCTAAAAACCACGCCAACAAGAGCAATTTGGCGCTCTAAAACAAAAATTATTGACAACAGGACACAACCAAGCTTACAATTTAAAACCCTGTATTGCCTTAATTAGTCTATTTAATAACTGGGCGAGGAGAGATTCGAACTCTCACGTATTACTACACTAGATCCTAAGTCTAGCGCGTCTACCATTCCGCCACTCGCCCCTAAAAATTTGGGTCATGAAGGATTCGAACCTTCAACCAACTGCTTAAGAGGCAGCTGCTCTACCGTTGAGCTAATGACCCCAGTGAGCCCATAATTTTTAATCGCGCCCGGTTGGACTCGAACCAACGACAACCCGCTTAGAAGGCGGGGGCTCTATCCACTGAGCTACGGGCGCAACTTTAATCCACCACTTATTAGCTATTATAATAAAAATTTGTCTTAACACAAACGTTTAATAATTTAGTTTTCTTAAAAATTTCCTAAATTAATATACATCTGGTCAAATTTTAAAAAATATAACAAAAAACCTAAAGCAAAAGTTAACACTTCTTGACTAGTCGGCAATCTATGCTAAAAATAATTTGGCTTCCATTTTTATAGTAAGCACTGCAATCAGGTATCTAAAGCCCAAACTTAGCGCAGGAGAATGAGACAATGGTATTTATACTTTCCGGCATATTTTCCGTATTCTTATTGATTGGTATCCTTGGCGTCATGTTTCCCAATTTAATCCACCCGAAAATCGCCGACTATTGGCTAAACAAATCGTTCTACAAGCGTTAAATAAATATAATCATTACACTCCTTGACATTCAAGGGCTAGTATTCAAGAATTGTATAAACTTAAAGTACAAAGAGGGTTTGAATTATATGCCAGGAACCGGGATCAACATTTTTGTCATCGACGTATTGATTAGGCCTTTTGCCAAAATCCTTGAGAAAATGCCTTTCTTGGTTATTTTTATATTATTCGTTGTCTATGGTTTTGTCGCCTATACAGTTATTAAGTCAGCCTATCTATCGCAAAACCCTTAAGAATTTTTTAGCCAAATCTTATTACCAGAACTCAATTGGCCTTAACTATTTTTTCTTCTTGACCCTACTTACGCTGACAAGGCTAACTTTTAGTTTTTGTGAATATAAGTCAATCAAGCCCATGTATTGCTCGATAAAGTTTTTCGACTGATTGGGTTTTACTTCTTCCTCTATTAGATAATCGGCTGTATTGAGCCTATTACCCTCACTGTCAAAGGTCTCGTACTTGATTAAGATATTTTCTATTGGCTCATAATTATAATTCGTCACCCTAATCCAGGCAACTGGTGCATTAATTACCCAAAGTCCAGCTACATGCCAGTCAACCAACTGAACACGAACGTGCTTGGTAAGGTCTGGGTCACTATCGCTCTCTTGGGAACAGCCCGATAAAAACAAAAAAGCCAAGAGAATTAATGGTCTTAACAACGCCAATCTAGACATTGCCTAAATAGCCAAGATCTGCAGCTATCCCCAAAAATACCAAAATGACAAATATTAAAAACATTAGGAAAAATAATGGTTCGCCTTCAGATAACATCGGTTTCAACCTTCACAACGACCTAATTAATATAAATTATACCAAATGAATCGAATTATTGCCATTTCAGGGTAATTTTTATAAAATAAATGTTTTAATAGTAGAAACATGAATATAACAAATAACGGTCCGGACAATAACCACAAGAACCATTTTAAGCCTGTATCATGGCTTAAAAACAGTCACCTAATGACTGTTATACCGGTTATTTGGCCAAGATCTTACCAGCATTTAAAAAAGATTGGCGAGGATTGCTACTTTAAAATTAATGAAGAAACGACTCTTTTAGCTAGATGTCATTTTGTATCCAAAGACCCGAGCACTCCAACTTTGATCATAATCCATGGCTTAGAAGGGTCCAGCAATTCGCGTTACGTACTAGGTTTGAGCGCCAAGGCTTTAAGCGCCAATATGAACGTGATAAGACTCAATCTACGCAATTGTGGTGATACCTTACACCTAACCCCTACATTTTATAATGCCGGTCAAAGTGGTGACATTATAAGTGTCGTAAGTCACCTCTATGAAAATTTAAACTTTAAAAATATTTTTTTACTAGGCTATTCTCTTGGTGGAAATATTGCCTTAAAGGCTGGAGCCGAAATGGCCATGCTGAATAAGACCAATGGCTATCTCAAAGGCATTGGGGCGATTTCTCCGTCGATTGATTTATCAGCCAGCATCAAAGCTTTAAACTCTGGCATAAACAAAATGTACGAATTAAGATTTTTACTGAGTTTGAAATATAAAGTTATCCAAAAAAACCGGTTCTTTCCTGGTAAATTTAACGTTTCGGTACTGCCAAAAATAAAAGACATAAGAGCCTTTGACGATTATTTTACCGCTCCCGATGGTGGTTTTGCCGATTCAACCGACTATTACCAAAAAGCATCTTCACTATCTATTTTAGACAAAATTACCATTCCCACGATTATTGTTACAGCCAAAGACGACCCAATTATTCCTTATTCTTCCTTCTTATCCAACCAACTTAAAAATCCGGCCATTACCCTACTAGCTCCAGATTACGGAGGTCATGGTGGCTTTATCCATAATAAAATCGAACACAACCCTGAGATTCCGACGTTTGATAGATTTTGGGCCGAAAATAGAATTCTAGAATTTTGCCTCGAAGAATATAAAAAAAGTCTAGCCTCGGTTAAAAATCACCAGACTAGAGCCTAGTTCTAATTGTTATATGCCAAAATAATTGATAGAGTAATTTGGCATAAATGTAAAAATCAATCTACACCACATAATTGGCAAGACACAAAAGTACTCAAACTGCTTTAGATACTGTTTAACATTCGTCTTTATTAAGTTAAAATCAGTAAAAATGATAAAAAAAAAATAATTAATAAAATTCGAAAATATTTTTGCGGTTTTCCAAATACAACTGAAAACCAGACGAGCACTTATATTCAGCTAATCTTATGTTTTAAATTAATTAATTACTGTAAAGCTTTTGTGTCATTTTTTTTCACAGACCTATCATTAGAATTAATTTCATTTTTTTGTATATTATACATTTGATTTAGGGATTCTAAAGTCTTTTGCGGGTCAGGGACGTCAAAAAACTTTCGGATTTCATCAGTTAAAACATTCTTGTCATAAGGTTCCTCGACACAAAACGGTTGGTTTTGCTTTCCAAAGTATTGACTTCCAAATATTTGCGGCTGTTTGACATTAAGCAGCAATCGATCAAAGGTATCAGCTATAAGTAACAGAGATTTGTTTTTACCTTTCTGAGCAGCTATTATGGCTAAAACATGTGCTAAGGCATAGTCCATAGGTTCGCTACTATGCTGCATTATGAGCGCAGCATTATAATAATCATCAGCAGAATAAAGTTGATTTTGGCTCACAAGCTCTTTTACCCTTTTTTGATGAATCTTGTCCCTTCTTTTTATGTTCATGTAGAGTTTTGCGTCTCTAAAGGCCATTAAATCTTGGCGGTCTTTTTGATCCTGTTTGATTAATTCAGCCAACTCTTGATTTGAATTGTCATGAACAGCTTAATTTAAAGCAGCGTCGTTACCGGCATATGTCGGACAAAAGAAATCACAAGCCACAATTAACAAAGCAATAGGAATAAAATTATATTTCAACTATAACTCCCGGCTAAACTTAAAAAAAATTCTACCTTAAGTAATTTTGCTGACCCAGTTAGTTATACACAAAAATTTGCCATCAATAGAAAAATTGTTATTATTCTATCACAATATAGTGTAAAGTGATTCCAGTCAAGAAAATTATGAGCTTAGCAGGTATTTAAGATACTTTTTAATTGCGAGCCTATTTTTTTAGAGAAAATTATGAGAAAAAGCTGAATCTCCACATAAAAACTAAAATAAAACAAAAAAACAATTAATACAGCAGATTCAAAAAGTGTAAGCTCAGATTTATCTAAATTTTGATATTCATTATCTTTTAACGAATTTATGAAAAGTAAAAAGGCCGCAACTAAAAATACTTAAAATTAAAGCTAAAGCCTAGAGAGGAATATCGCACGGCGTATTATAAAGGACTTTAAGCGTTTCGATGTCGCGTTTAGATATATGTGAATATTCATCAGTAACCTCGTACATTATATCGCTAAGACAAAGACTATGACCTAATAACCCAAGAGCATGACCTATTTCATGCGTTAAAATATTTTTCAAAACTAAAAGGCGAATATTTGACGGTTTTGAGCTAATAAGGTCAAGGTTAACCTCTATAATCTGAGGTGGGACAGTATATTTTTGACTGGCATTAGAAGACTTAAGAGGTAAATTATTGACCACAAACCACCCAGACTGATTTGTGTCATTCTGGTAAAATTTAGTAATAGTATGTGCGCCTAAAGCACAGTTTGAATTATTGGTAGTCGTACCTAAGCGACTCCATATAACTTTAATCCTGGCTAGATTTGGGTCGCTTACAAAATTAAAATTAACAATGCCATTGGATTCATTTTCCCAATTTTTAAAAGCGTCAAAAGCCGATTTTAAGTACCCCTTATCGTTGTAGTCAGCGATATATACGCTAATAGGAAACTGCATAAAATGTAAAATATGACCTTTAGAAGACTGCCTTATGATATCAAAATAATTGGGGGTAAGGCTGGTACTTGGCGATTCCATTCTAACAAAAGTAACCGGATAATCGTTACTCAAAGGCAAAGATGGCAAAAGACTATTATCGCTTTGGCCATAAGCATGCGCCAAAGCAAAGTTTAGAATGACCAAGAAGCTAACAGATAGGCGTTTTAGAAAAGTTAATAGCATTAATAAGTGTTTTTTTTTACTTGTTTTAATACGATAAATATGATAGTTTATAACTACACGTTCACTTAAGTAATTATATACCAAAACCCCATTATGGACACAAGACTAAAAGAATTAGCCGAATCAAGATATTCACAGGTTGAGTTCCTGAAAACTTTATTTGAACTGGCTCTTGAGAAACAGTGGTTTGACCTTGAACACATGATCCAGCACGATATGGCCAAAGCCATAATTGCCGATTATTCTTACGAAAAGGGGCTCGACTATCTAAATACCCAGGTCTATTATGAAAATTGGGAATCGGTTATTGAAATAGGCTGGCATAAATTCTGTAGCCATACTGGTATCAAAATGGATAAAGTCAAAACAGAATTAAAACAGCTACGGGAAAATATTTAAGGTCAATACTATTTACTTTTATACTTCAAGACGCAGGCTATGCCACCAGGAAATTTACCATTATACGAGGCCTGGTTAAAATCTAGCGATGACAGCGACCAAGTACCTGGATTGTCTGACGTAAACTCGCAGTCCATACGCGAACCGGGGTTAATAGTAACACCGTCTCGGATAACATGCGGCTCCAATTCATCGCTACCGTCTTGCGAAATTATTTCTAATTTGTGGCCAGTTAAAGCAATAGGGATGCTATGACTGGCAGCGTTTACAAAATGCAGCCTAATCCTTTGATTAGGCGATACTTGTAGCGGCGGGATTTGTGGCGCCTGTTTGCCATTGATTAGGTAACACGTTTTGCCTTGGCTGTTAATTTCACTAAACAAAAGCAAAAATTCGCGGTCGTAATTTACCTGTTTAGGCAATACTAGAATGGCTCCGTACAGCCCCAAATTCATCTGGTTAAAGTGCGTAACCTGGGGGTGATAAAGATAGGTTCCAGCATGATTAACAGTAAATTCATAAGTACCTATTTTACCAGGTTCGATTAAACCTCTGCGCGAATCTGGCAAGCCGCTTAAGTCATTATCTAAAATCATACCCTGGATATAAAAACTCGTGCTCTGCGTTAACTGGTTATGGACTACAATTTTAACCTTGCTACCCTCATTAACGGTAATAATTGGCCCAGGCAGGGTATTGTTATATGTCAGAGCGTTAAACTTGATATTTTCGTCCAAAGCCAATATATTGGCTCTCACCATCAAATGAATTTCGGTTACATTCATATCATTTAACTGCGATGATAAGTCATTTAAGTCGTCTGTATATTCGTCGGTTTTAGGCTTTATTTCTTTAAGGTCTTGTTTCATTTTTTCGACCTCAATTTTCTCTTTATTCTGGTCATCGTGCAAACTGGCGTAAGTACCTAGACCGGCTCTAACTTGTGGAGAGAATAGAACCCAAAATAAAACAAAGCAATAAAAATACTTTTTCATATCATAAAAATACTATTTAATAATAGCTACCTGAGTCTTGGCAGACTTAGCTATACCTTCTGATACCGAACCTAGAATCAGCCTATGCAAAGCATGCGTTCCATGGCTAGCTACAACTACCAAAGCGCAGTTTAATTCGAGCGCCATTTTAGCCATTTCGCTTACTGGCTCGCCAGTTTTCTGGATGATTTCTACGTTTTCTAATCCCAATTCAGCCATTTGTTTTTTGGCATCGGCTAAAATAATATCTGACTGCATTACCATATTTCCGTGCACCATAGTTGAAAACTCAGGCGGAGAAACGGCGTATACGGCGCTGGGCAAGTGCACTACGTTAACCACATAGATATTTTTATAATTGTTTTTGATGTCAAATAATGTATTAGTTTTGGCTAAAGCGGCCATAGAATCTTTTGACCCGTCTATACCAATAAGGATATTTTTGACACCATTTTTGGTATTAGAACTGGGTTTTAAAATCAGACTCGTCTTGGGGTTGGTGTTAATAATATGTCTACTTACCCTGCCAAAAATATATTCTTCTAGTTTCGGTGGCTTGTAGCTTGGAATAACGACTAAATCGTAGTTTCCGTTGACTATTTCGTCGTGAATAGTCTGCGATATAAGACCTTTGAGTATTTTAAAGTTAACCGTAGGACAAATGCTGTTAATCTGCGCTTTTAAATTACTTAAAACATCATTAGCGTGACTGTCAAATTGGCCGTATAAATTATCGCCAAATCCGCCAAACGTATCGACGACATTTTCATAGGCCGGAAGTTGCTCGATGACATAAAGGATATCTAGCGTAGAGTTTTTCAGGTCAATATTGACACTTAAATCATCAACTAAGTTTAGATTTAGTTTGGTAGCGTCGACTGGCATTAAAATTTTCATTCGATTATCCTTGTACTTTATACTTGAGCGTTAACTATCACTTGATATTAATCTTACCGATGCATATATTATTAGAAACTTCAGGCTTGGCTGGATTCAAAATATTAAGCATATTTATGCTAGTATGACTGTCTTTATCGACTAGGCTAAGGTAAAGGGTATAACGCCCTTTTTCGATACCAGGTGTTTTCAAGTCTTCGGTCCAGGTAACCGACGAATTGGACTTCCAGGTATTAGTCGGCTGGTTCGGCGTATGGTATGAAATTGCTTTAACTTTATTATTTTCGTCTTTGAAAGTAATTTCTATTTTATAACTAGCCGGAATCTCTTTATCTGCTTCTTTGGTAGAATTAATGGCTGGAGCGATACCATTATTATAGAAATTAAAAGTTACCGGAATATCATCTTCAAATTCAATATTTTCGGGCATAGCAACTTTTTCAAGGGCTATCTGATAACCCAGACGCCGGCGAAAATCCCTAAATTGAGTTAAATAGCTAGTATTAGTTAGTTCGCTTAGTAGCTGATATGGCATTTGGATGATACTAACACCATCGCTCAAAGCCCACTTAGAAATTTTCATAAACATACCGGCATTAATATTTTTACTGATACTTAAACCCGTATACGTATCGTTATGAAATTTGGTGATTAGCCTATAATCGTCGAATGTATTCTTTACCGAAACTACGTTTTGGCGAGTCAAATAAATTTTTCGACCATAGCGAAAAATAAAGTAATTACTGATTTCATCCAGGCTATCTTCGCCGATTCTTTTAGGTATCGGTGGGTTTAGACCAAAATTGAGCCTGGTTGCTGGAAAAGCCTTGGCGAACGAATCGACCATAAATTTCCAATTTTCGACAACAGTTTTTTGCGACAATTTATAGTTGGTATTTAAATTGGTCATAAATTCTTTTTGCGAAACTTCATCTAGATTATTGGGCAGAATCGAAGTGTTTGTATCAAACCCGCCACCAGTAATACTTACGCTATGGATATAGGGATTACCATCGTATTTTTTCCCCAAGGCTAGCAAAAAATTTGACCATCGAGCCAAATATACGTCATCCCAGGGTAAAACCATTTTTTGCGTACGCTGACTTTTGTCCTTATAAGTTATAAACTTGACGTCTGAATCATTTAGCCAATTGGGAGTATTAGTTAGACCCGTACTTGGTATTTCAAGTATGAGCATTTTATGGTGTAGTTTGCACCAAGCCAAAGCCTCGTCAATCTTACTGAAATCAAGATTATCTTCGGCTAATTGTATTTGCGACCATGGAAATCTTACCACGACACCTTCAACGAATTGATTAAGTCTAGTAAAATCTGCATTTTTAGGGTAATTAACCTGCAAATCGGTAAGATTTGCCTTGAGAAAAATACCGATGTCGTTATTTTCGACGTATTTAGCTACAGCCAGGGCAGACTTTTTGATATTTTGCTTTTTTATGAGCCTATCCTGGCTTTGGTTTAAATTTTTAGGGCGTTTAAAATTGGGCTTAACATAATCTAAATAATCATTTATATTCGTTTTTGCCTCTATTACAGGCACGTTTAAACCAATAACAGCGGTCATAAAAATTATCGGCCAAGTTTTATTTTTTATTATCACGGTCCAAAGCCCCAATCAAAGTTATAAAGATATATTAAAGCTTAATTACAATTAGGCTCTAATTAATAATAAAATATGATTTATTAGTTATATTTTTAGTTAACTTAAATCACTATAGTATTTTACAATACGATTTAATACTTGAAAACTATTTTGGGGTCGTAAATTTTGCAAATTACATTTTATGGTTTTAGTTGTTTCAAGCTTGAAACCGGTGGCCAAACAATTTACTTTGACCCCTATTTAAAATTTATTCACAAAATCGAAAGCCTTGCCAAACCTGATTTAATAATTTTTTCGCACGGTCATTTTGACCACGGCTCGCTTATGCTAAAAACAGCCTACAAACATTGGCTATGCCCAATTATTGGTCCAAGCCAGCTCATTAAATGGATGAAGCGCAAGTATAAACGGCTTATACCTACGGAAAACTTTACCGCTATTGACAATGGTGAAAGTCTAGATTTTAACGGTTGTCAAATATTGGCTACACCGACTTACCACCCTTTAAACCGTCTCGGCAAGACCATTTTTGCCCTCCACACCCGGTCCAGGTCGCCTGGCAACCCTGTAAACGGGTATTACGTCAATGGCTTTTATTTTAGCGGTGATACTAAATATACGCCTGAAATAGCCAAAAGCTTGCGTGGACTTGAAGTAAAAGTGGCGGCCTTACCTATTGGCGGCAAATATGGCGTTGCTAATCCTAGCGAAGCGTGTGACGTAGCTGGCGAAATTAAGGCCAAAGCCTTAATACCAATGCATTATCATGCTTTGATCCAACAAGTGCCGTTTCGTTACCAACCTTCGCATTTAATAAAACTGGCTAATACGCAAAATTTAAAATTTAAAATTCACCCTTTGGCTATCGGCGAAAGCCTTGACGTAGACGACTAATAACTCTAGCCTTGCGTATCTAAAGCTACGTTTAATTCGCCAACTAAATGTTTTTTTAAGGTATATGTCTGGAAATTTTAGTCTTAGGTGTCTTCTTTGTCTAAAATGCCACCATCGGCTCGTAATTTGTTCTGAAAAGTTAAAAAAGCAAATACTGCGCTAATAATGATTACAATCGCTAGAGCAAACATAAAATAGCCAAACGCCTCACCGTTAATGATTAGGTATACGCCACCAGCCATGATTACACAAGCTAAAAAAGCCGACAAAGGTATATAAAGGGCCTTGACGCCTTGAACAAGTTCGGCCTTGGCAATTGTCTTATATTCTTCATCTTTTTGCATATCTTTAATACTCCTAAAATTAGTTATTCAACAATTTATCTAATTCACCAACGTCTTGCACCGGTTCTCGGCACGTAAAATTCTGACAATAATACAAAGTTGTTTTATTATTTTGTAAAACCTTTTGTTTTAGCAAATTATTATCTTTAAAATGGGATTTATCTTGCAATTTAAACGCAGACGCATTAACTATCGTCAAAAGCGGCTGTAAATTATATTGGCATAATTTTTTTAAGAAACTATTATATTCATCGCTCGAATCGGTTAGCAAAAGAATATCCGGCTGTTTATAATTAATTACTGCGTTTAACAGATAACCCCATTGTTGTGGAATTTCTAGCATTTGGTGGCGATATTTAACAACGATTTGTCTTACCAAATCGTCATAATATTTATTATTAGTTATCTTATATAATTTTATCAAATCATTTGTTAAAATCGATAAACCAGATGGATAGACAGTGTCATAAATATTTTTAGGCCTCAGAATAAGTTTTTCGTGACCAGAACCGGTATAATAAAATTCATTATCAGTATAAAACTGGTCCACAACTTTATCAGTAAAATCTAAAGCCAGTTCAAGGTATTCTGGTTTTGGTACTATAGCGCAGATTTCTAATAAAGCCTCAATTAAATACGACCAGTCGTCCAAAAAACCAAGTATACTGCGCTTATTATCGGTTATAGAATGATATAAATTACCGTCATCTACTAGGTTATTCAAAATAAATTGAAGTGCTTTGATGCTATCGTTTAGATAACTGACGTCACCAGTAACTACATAAGCTTCTTTCAAAGCTAGAATCATTAAACAGTTCCAGCTAGTCAAAACCTTTTGGTCGACGCCTGGAGAAATCCTCGATTTACGGTAGTTCAATAATTTTTGGTTTATTTTAGATAAGGTTGCTTTAAAATCTGAGCCTGAATAATTAAGCTTAACTGCCAGTTTTTCGGGGGTATCACTTAAGTATAAGATATTTTTATTGTACTCAAAATTGCCATTTGGCTTTAAATCATATACATTAACAGCAAAGTCAAATTCAGCCTGGCTTAAATTTTCTTTAATTTCGTCCAAGGTAAATACATAGTATTCACCTTCTTTATTTTCACTATCAGCGTCAATACTCGATAAAAAAGCTCCGTCTGGAGATGTTAAATTGTCGCGGACAAAATTTATGGTTTTGCTAGCAATACTTAAATAAAAATTATTATTAAATACGACACTAGCCCTTAAATATAAACGTGCCAGTTGGGCATTGTCATAGAGCATTTTTTCAAAATGCGGAATTAACCACTTATGGTCAGTACTGTAGCGGGCGAATCCACCGTCTAATTGGTCAAAGATGCCACCTATTGCCATTTTATCCAATGTAATAGTTAAAAATTCAGCCAGTTTAGGATTTTTATTTTGGGTATAAATATTTAACAATAACATTAAATTACCGGCATTGGGAAATTTCGGTGCCGACCCGAAACCACCCCAGGTAAAGTCGGCCGTGGCCAAAAAAATATCCGTAATTTCGTTAATGTTAACGTTAAACGGGTCAGGGTTTTCGCTGCCTTTACTTTCCCGAGTATCGATTTTGCACATGACGTCTAGAATTTCGTTGGCACTGATTTCTATATCGCTAGGATTTTCTTTATACAATTTTACTATAGCTTCAAGAACCTTAGGAAAACCAGGAATATTGTGCCTATCTTGAGGTGGGAAATAAGTGCCGGCGTAAAACGGTTTGAGCTTGGGCGTTAAAAAAACGCTCATCGGCCAGCCACCATGGCGCGAAATAATTTGTGTGGCTTTCATGTATACTTCGTCTAAATCAGGCCTCTCTTCTCTGTCTACTTTAATATTTATAAAATTATCGTTCATAATTTTGGCAATATCGCTATTCTGAAAGCATTCGTGCTCCATGACATGGCACCAGTGACAAGACGAATAGCCAATTGATAAAAAAATCGGACGATTACTTTTAATAGCTAGATCCAAGGCCTCCTGGCCCCAAGGGTACCAATCAACGGCATTATAAGCGTGCTGCAAAAGGTAAGGGCTGGTTTCGTTTATCAGCCGGTTGGGCTTGAAGGTCAAGTTATTGAGCTTATTAGACATAGAGTTTTTCCTTCAATGCGTATTTATAGGCTTCTAGCGTATTATAAACAGTATTTTCCCAAGGGTAACTATACGATAATTCCTCAGATGCACAAGCCAGTTTATGCCGGTGAGCCTGGTTTTCAATTAATGCCTTAAGACTTTTAGCCAAAGTATATGCCGACAAATGATCGTCTAGAATAATAGCGTTGACATCGTCGGTCAAGATTTCACTGATACCACATTTTTTACTTACAACTGGCACGACGTGGTATTGCATAGCTTCTAAAACCGCCATACCAAAAGTCTCGTACCTTGACGGTTGCACAATAATATCGCAATTGGCGTATAATTCGGCCAAATCAAAAACACGACCTAAGAACTTCACCTGCGAACCAATACCTAAAGTAAGTAATTTAAATTTGTAGAATAGCGTTTTTTTCAAGCCGACAACGTTTAAATTTACTATTATATTTTCGCGTTTTAATAAACTTATAGCCTTTAGCAGAACGTCTAACCCTTTATGACGATAGCCCTTGCCGACAAAAACCAAGTTTAAAGGGATTTTGTCCTTATTATAAGTAACTTCACAAGGATAACCCAGCCCCGGGTAGGCGACAAAAAGTTTCTCTAAATTGGTTATTTTAAACTTATCGACATAGTCATTTAAAGCCATTTTTGACGGAAAAATTAGAGCCTTAGCGCTATTGACCAAAGTCAAATCATAAAAATTCTGACTCAAATACTTACCTTTAAACTTAGACTTTAATTTATCAATAATATTTTCAGCGATTTTGCCGCTAGTAACCCTAGTTGCTACGGTATAATTATGAAACGATACGACATCAGCCATCGACGTTGGCAGATGCTGTGAATGGACCAAATCGAAAGTATTATGACTTAAGTATTCATTACTGGTATCAAAAAAAAACTTTAATTTTTGGCTAGCGTTAAGTTTTTGGCTGGTTTTAAATATTTCTTGAACGGTAAGGTTTTTGTGCTTAAAATCACTGTTATTATTCTCGCACAATATAGTCACTTTATAATTGGCATCAAGCAAACCTTGGGTTAATTTAAAATTATATTTTTCCAAGCCGCCGCCAAGCGAAAAACTGCGTACCAAAATAGCAATAGATTTTAAATCGCTACTGCCAGCGTTCATATCGTTAAACTTTGTCCATGAGGATTTTTTCCCCTTGGACAGCACCACTATCAGCTGATGTTTCCATATTTTCCAGATACCACTGGGCTTCAAGAGCAGCTCTACAACCAGTGCCAGCTGCGGTTATAGCCTGCTTATAGACCGTATCCATAACGTCACCTGCGGCAAAAACGCCAGGGATATTGGTTTTAACCCCTTTGGTTATAATATAGCCAGATTCATCTAATTCAAGCTGACCTTTAAACAAATCGGTATTAGGATGATGACCTATGGCGATAAAAACGCCGTCAGCGTCTAAGACCTTAACTTCATTGGTTTTAATATTTTTAACTTTGATACCGGTTACCGACCCTTGGTCAACGTCCAAAATTTCTTCGACAACACTGTTTAATATGAAATCGATTTTTGGGTTAGACTTAGCCCGCTCGACCATGATAGCCGAAGCACGGAATGCCTCACGCCTGTGGATAAGAGTAACCGATTTGGCAAAACGCGTTAAAAACACGGCTTCTTCTAAGGCTGTGTCACCACCGCCTACGACAAAAACTTTTAAATCTTTGAAGAAAAAACCGTCACAAGTGGCACAAGCCGACACACCGTGCCCCATTAATTTGTTTTCTGATTCCAGGCCAAGCAATTTAGCACTGGCTCCAGTACAAATTAATAGGGTATCGGTATGAATTTCTTCGCTCGACGTATTGACAAGAATAGGGCGTTTTTTTAGGTCAACCGATACAGCGTTGTCATAAATAAACTGAGCACCAAAACGCTCGGCCTGTTTGTGCATCGCTTCCATAAGGTCAGGTCCTTGAATTCCTTCAGGAAAACCCGGATAATTTTCTACGTCGGTCGTAATAGTCAATTGCCCGCCAGCCTGCAGACCCTGAATAACCAGTGGGTCCAAATTGGCTCTACCGGCGTAAATGGCCGCTGTCAATCCAGCAGCTCCTGACCCTAATATCGTAACTTTTTTTCTCATCGCTCTAAATTCCTATAGTCAAGCCAGTTCTCATTAATAAATATACAGCATTTCTCTAAATTTGGGCATCGGCCACAATGCGTCGTCGATGGTTAGTTCAAGACCATCAGCGTGCTTGCGAACCTCTTTCATTGCTACCAGAACCTGTTGTTCATAAAACAACGCTTCGTCCAGCAAATCATGGTTATCACTGCCGTTTTTGATCAAAGTATCCAAAACTTCGATTGAACGGTAGAAATCGTTTATTTTAGAGGTGAGGTCGCGCAGCATTTCTTCTTGGGGTCCAAGCATCAAATTAGGTATAGCCGACTTGGTAGCAGTTATAGTCATAGCCAGTTTAGATTGAAAATCTAGGCAAGCCGGCAATATAACTGTCTGAGCCAAATTAGCCGTAAGCGATGCTTCAATCGCCACGGTTTTAATGTAATTTTCCAGCATTATTTTGTAACGACTGTTTAACTCTTCATGGGTTAATACACCGTGACTGGCGAATAACTCACTGGTGTCTTTAGTAACCAGACAAGGCAGAGCCTCAACCGTCGTTTTATAATTAGGCAAGCCACGTTTGCTAGCTTCTTCATGCCATTCTTTAGAATAGTTGTCACCGTTAAATATAATTTTTTGGTGCTCTTTTAAAGTTGCCTGCAGTACTTTAGCGATACTGGCGTTAAGGTCCATACCAGCTTTGACATTAGATTCGATATCGTTGGCGATGATACGCATAGCCTCAGCCACAATCACATTGGTTACGGTATTGGGAAAAGCTATTGACTGACTTGAGCCAACGGCTCTAAACTCAAACTTATTACCAGTGAAAGCAAAAGGCGAAGTGCGGTTTCTGTCTGAATCGTGTCTGGGCAAATTAGGCAACAAGGATACACCGATTTCTATGGGCAGACCATGTTTTCCCTTGGCTTCTTTTTTCCCGGAAACTAAAGCTTCAACCACGTTGGTTAACATATCGCCAAGGTAAACACTTATAATAGCTGGTGGCGCCTCGTTGGCACCAAGACGATGGTCATTACCAGCACTAGCCACACTGGCGCGTAACAAATGGCCAAATTTACTTACAGCCAAAATCACGCTAGTTAACATGACGAGGAACTGTGAATTTTCAGCCGGCGTCGTACCCGGGTCGAGCAGGTTATTGCCCAAATCATCAGCCAAAGACCAGTTATTATGCTTACCACTGCCGTTAACGCCACTAAATGGTTTTTCATGCAGCAAGCAACGCAATCCGTGCTTTTGAGCTGTTTTACGAAATACTTCCATTAACAGCATATTGTGGTCGCAAGCGATATTACTTGTCTCAAATACTGGAGCGACTTCAAATTGAGCCGGGGCAACTTCATTATGACGCGTTTTAACCGGTACGCCTAATTTGTACAATTCGTATTCGCTATCGATCATAAAAGCCAGGACTCTTTCTCTAATTGAGCCCCAGTAATGGTCTTCCATTTCCTGTCCTTTTGGTGGCTTGGCACCAAATAAGGCTCGCCCCGAATTAATTAAATCGGGTCTAGATAAAAAATAGGCTTCGTCGATCAAGAAGTATTCTTGCTCTGGTCCAACGGTAGAAATGACTCTAGTTGGCGCTTCGTTACCTAAAAGCTTTAACAGACGCAAAGCCGAACGGTTCAAGGCGTCCATAGATCTTAGCAACGGGGTCTTTTTATCTAAGGCATGCCCACTAAAAGAACAAAAGATAGACGGAATGCAAAGGGTTTTACCGTTGACACTTTCCATTATAAAAGCTGGACTGGTTGGGTCCCAACCTGTATAACCTCTAGCTTCAAACGTAGACCTGATACCACCAGACGGAAAACTTGACGCGTCTGGCTCGCCAAGCAATAAGTTCTGACCAGAAAATTCAATAATAGCACCATTGTCATTAGTCGATACTAAAAAAGAATCGTGTTTTTCAGCGCTTAAACCCGTCATCGGCATAAACCAATGACAAAAATGCGTAGCTCCTTTACTTATCGCCCAATCTTTCATAGCGTTGGCAACGACGTCGGCAATAGACGGGTCGAGCCTTTCGCCTTTATCTAAAGACTGCACAAGCGACTTATACACTGGCTTGGGCAGAAGCTGAGCCATTATTTGGCGGTTAAAAACGTTGGAGCCAAAAATGTCACTTATTTTAAAATCATTGCTGTTGGCCGAATTATTTGTTTGCTCGCGGTTCATAATTTGCTGAGTTGCCTTTTTACGGTTTTGACTGGAAGTAGTTTTAACGTTTAAACCACTATAAAAATTTGGTTTTGATTCGAAATGCGTTGTATTTGTCATATTTTCACCTTGCTAAGCCTAAAGCCTTTAGTATTACTCTTTTTTTGCGCTGACCGTCAAACTCGGCATAAAAGATTTGTTCCCATGGGCCCAAATCCAATTTACCGTTTGTTATGGGGACGGTCACCTGATGATTAATCAATAATCTTTTCAGATGGGCATCGCCATTATCTTCACCGGTTTGATGGTGTCTATAATTTATGTTGGCTGGAGCCAGTTTTTCTAACCATTCTTGAATATCATAGATTAAACCCGATTCGTTATCGTTAATATATACACCAGCCGTTATATGCATAGCCGAAACAAGGACAAAGCCCTCAGCAATTTTGGCGCCTGCGACAAAATTAGCGACGTCGTCAGTTATTCGTATGAATTCCTGACGATTCTTGGTGTTAAACCAAAGGTACTCGGTCTTAGCTATTAAGCCCTGCATTTCCATTTTTATGAAAAATCTGTTGAAATATAATGCGTTAACGACTTAAATTATAACTACTTGACAGATATTAAGGCAAAAAAATTAACAATCATGGTTTAACATTTTGTGGTATCTGCTTAAGGCTAAGCTTGGCTTCAATCGAATCGGGTTCTAATTGTAAAGCCCTATCCAAAACTTGCTTAGCTTCACCATATTTTCCTAAAGCTACCAGTATTCGCCCTTTATGAATCCACAAGCCTGGACTATTCGGGCTTTGGTCGATAGCTGCGTTTATTGAAATCAAAGCTGCTGCATAATCTTTACAAGTTTCAGCCATCCAGGCTCTATCTACGTAAAGGGCCGTAACAGACGGAGCCGTATGGCTGGCCTGTTTAATCTCACCATAGGCTTTACTAAAATTGCCCATGCTTTCAAGCATATAGGCAAAGTCGGCTCTTAGAGCATAGTTATCAGGACTGGCAGCCAGACATTTATTGTAATAAGTCTCGGCCAAATCGTACTGCTTATTGCTAGCATAAGCAAAAGCCAATAACCTTTGACCCTTTAAACTATCACTTTTATGCGCTAGGTACATTAACGTGTAGTCAATCACCCTGGGCCACTGGTCTTGATACATATATTTAACAGCTAGATTAAGGTAAACGTTAGCGACTTTATTATTTAAAAAATCGATTTCTTTTTGCGTGTAGTCGACGGGCCTGGCTTGGCCTACAACGATCAAAAACTCGCTTAAGGCATGGGCTATTTTACCGCAAAACAATAGACTGCTCAATAGATAACGCTGATATACTGACTGGTTAGGTGAAATTGCGCAAGCCAGTTCAAATTCGAGGCTGGCATCTTGAAAAGCATAGCAATTAAAATTTTTTAAACCAAGCTTAAAAAATTTTAATGCATTTTCATCGTTTATATTAACCTGTGTAACAGACTGTCCGAAAACAGATGTTACGCAGAATAATAGAGCTATCGAAAGTATTAGACTTTTTTTTTAGTTTTAAACATAAACCAAAGTATCTAGGCTACATACTGCTTCATTATCAAAGCTGTATTATGTCCACCAAAACCTAAAGCTTCTACAAGAGCGTGCTGAACCCTGGCTTGCCTCGAAAAATTAGGGACGTAATCCAAGTCACACTTAGGATCCGGGTTTTCATAATTAATCGTCGGATGAATCTTCTGATGAGTTATCGACAAGGCTGTGGCAGCTGCTCCAACTACGCCAGCAGCCCCCAATAGATGACCGACCATCGATTTAGTGCTTGAAACAGCTAATTTATAGGCATGCGGACCAAAAACATTTTTAATGGCCAGCGTCTCAACTTCATCGTTAAGCGACGTAGACGTACCATGGGCGTTAATATAGTCAATAGCAGATGGGTCAATCTGGGCGTCATTTAAGGCATCGCGAATGGCTCTGGCCGCACCATTACCGGTTCCGTCTGGAGCGACTATATGCGTTGCGTCACAGCTAGCCCCGCCACCGATAATTTCGGCATAAATTTGGGCATTACGCCTCAAAGCGTGCTCCAACTCTTCGAGAATTAAAATGACCGACCCTTCGCCCATGACAAAACCGTCTCTATCGGCGTTAAACGGCCGACTGGCTCTTTCTGGGGCGTCATTGCGCTTGGATAAAGCCATCATATTGCTGAATGAAGCCAGGCTAAACGGGTTAATACAGGCTTCAGCTCCACCTGAAATCATTACATCAGCTCGGTTGTTTTTAATATACATATAGGCGTCGAATAATGAATCCAATCCGCTAGCACAAGCCGTAGCATCGCTTTTCGCGCGACCCTTAGCGCCGTATTCGATAGCCACTTGGCCCGATGGGGCATTAGGCATAAGTCGGATAATCGACCTTAGACCAATTTTTTTAGGCCCACCTTCCATTAACTTAATATGGTCAGCAGTGGTAGTAATTAAACCGCCAACACCGGTACCAATAAACGTTCCGACCCTTTCGGCGTTTGTCTGACGAATGTCAAGCTTGGCGTCCTCGATAGCCAAACGGCTCGCGACCATAGAAAAAAGGGTAACTTTATCCATTTCCTTAAGCATCGAACCTACTTTTCGCTTATCAGGATAAAAATAATTTATATCAAAACCCTTTACCTCGGCGGCGATTTTGACTTCTAAACCGATAGCATCAGGGTCGAAATGGGATATTCTCGACACCCCGCTTCTACCTTCCATCAAAGCCTTCCAAAAATCATCCTTACCAATTCCCACTGGACTAACAACGCCCATGCCTGTAACTACAACACGTCTTAAACTCATATAATAGATAGCCTCTTTATTGACTTAAAGTTAAAGTATATTTCATCGGGACGTTTGTTATTTTAACAACTATGTAAGAGATAAAATTAAGTTTTTTAGCCTAAATTTAAGTCTTGCTGATTTGCGTCCTTAGAACTAATCTTATACAAAACATTTTA
This sequence comes from bacterium, assembly GCA_021785395.1. Classification (GTDB taxonomy): domain Bacteria; phylum Cyanobacteriota; class Vampirovibrionia; order Obscuribacterales; family JAKAZS01; genus JAKAZS01. Next base: position 22,929 of record JAJYFO010000014.1, read on the forward strand.
AGTGGATTTAACTGACATCAACCTTGCAATTTTTGTGACACTTTGTAATAAAAAGTATTAAGATTTGTGTTTATTTATCCTTTAGATAAATTCGGTAAATTCAAATTTCAATTGCACGGCTTTGACAAAACCACCACTGGCGACGCTTTCATTTTTAAAAAAACTTAAAGTCAAATCTTCAGCCACGGAAAAAAGACCCGGGTCATTTTTTATAATCTTTTTCTTCTCATTATAATTGGCCTGTTTAACGTTTTTTACGAACGCCTGTTCCAACTGCTTTTCAATTATTTTGTAGTCTGGTTCGTAACGCTTAACCAAAGCCCAAAACTTTTTATTATGGCTTGGCTCAATTACATGAGCCAATTCATGAATTACTAAGTAACGCCGACCGCGCTCTGGCACATTTTCTATAGCATAACGAGAAAAGGTAATTATTTTCGATTTTAAATTAATTTGGGCTAATCTCGTTCGCTTAGCGTTACCTATTCTAACGCCTTTAAAAGGTACGTTAAAAGTAGCTTCATTAATCTTTCTGGTATAAGAATCCATAAAACTTTCGTATAATTTTAGATTATTTAAATTACTAACTGACATTTTTGAATCATTCACCGAGCAGATATAGACTAGATATATACAATTTTTTAATTTTTCCTATCATTATAGTATTATCATTATTAATTAATTCTGTTTAGTAAAAGTTTTTTCATTTGCAGATGTATATGTAATTTGAGAATTAAAAATGCCTAAATTGGACAATTTATTTTTTATAACTGGCGGAGCCAGATCCGGCAAGTCTAACCTAGCCCAAACTTTAGCCAGTCAATCGGCTAAACAGGTTATATATATTGCTACCATGGATTCCAGTTTAAATGATGCCGAATGCCAAAACCGAATCGAACGTCATCGCCTAGATAGACCGTCAGATTGGCAGACCCACGAAGTGACCAAAAACATGACAGGTTTTATAAATTCTTTGCCTGCTGAAAATTTGACCGTCTTAATAGACTGTCTGTCTTTATATATATCCAATACGCTACTAGTCAATATAAAACTTGAATACAACGACCTCGAAAAATTGATTTTAGACGACGTCAATAACATTTTAGGCACCATAGAAAACCACCCCAACTTCACATTTATAGTGGTAACTAACGAAGTTGGTTCGGGACTTGTGCCCATGGACAAAACCGGTCGCTACTTTAGAGATATTCTTGGCTTAGCCAATAAAAACTTTGCTAGCCGAGCTAACAAGGTTTACTTTATGGTTAGCGGGCTTAAACTAGAAATAAAAAATTAATTTCTAGTTATTTTTTATTTTGACAAGGGAACTTAATTGGTCGATAAGAGTCTTTTAAGCATATATAGAAACACGGCTAATATCCATATCCAACCCAAGCGCATATCGGCCCAAGAATATATTCAACCAAGATTTCTTATAAACGACAATTATCTAGCCAGAAAAATTTATCCATAAAAGATTTTAACTTTTATAATTTTTTCTAATACCGGGAATATTAATTATAGAAATCTTAGAAAGAAAAATTAGATAAAATCGTTAATTTTAAATCACAGGTAGCTAAATTATGAAAAATAACCTAAACTACATAATCACCTCATTACTGACAATTTTATTGAGCCAGCCTTTGCCTAGCTTGGCGTCCTACGTATATCCATCAAACGGGCTGCGTAACAATGCTATAAATATCACCCCCAAGCTTTCCGCAGACAACCCAAACACTTTAATCGCTTGGGGATTTGGCAATTACTCAGGCGGAATGTACCGTCCTTATTATGGCGGAATGATGGGCGGTTACCCTATGAATTACGGCTATAACAACATGATGTACAATAACTATGGCAACCGCTATATGTACCCCATGAATAGCTACGGTTTTGGTTCCATGTACAATGGTTATAACATGGGAACGACACCGTTTGGAACGGTTAACTACCGTTACAACAGCTGGTAGAGTTGTTTGGCGAGCTGGATGAAGTATCCGTTTAAGAATTGTTTTCGGCATGAACTTTATTGCCTGTACAGACCCCTGGCAAAAACTAGCCTATTGGTCAAATAACAGACTTTATCAAATTTCAACCAAGTTTTAGGGGCAAAAAATGGTAGGAATACTAATTGGGCTTCGCGGTTTTCCCATTGTTATTAGTCATTTATTTAACTATTATCTAAAGCATCGAAAGACAAATATCCAGATTAAATTTATGGCTTATACTGAGGGTGAATAAAGTTATGTTTCAAAATCCAACCGACGAAGAAAAATTATGTCAAATACTAAAAACCTATGTCGAAGAATGGGGACCAGAAAACGTCATAGTAAGCGTGCCCAAGCACTGGGTTAGCTACAGCAAAGACTGCCTGGGCAAAGTTAGACTCGAATTTACGACCGATAATACCGTTTCTATAAGGGTTGAATATGACTTTGTCAGAATCAACTACGACGTCGAACTAATCGCGGCTTAATTAACTATACTGGCTAAGTCAACTAGAACGCCGTCAGATGTTTTAGACGAATCAAAATCGACAAGTTTTTTATCAATCAGGTCTAATTGACTTAAAATAACGGCCAAATCGTAATAAATACGCTCAAAACTCAGTTTATTGGCCTTAAATTCACAAATCACGATAGCTATAAATTTTACTGGTTTAAAAGTTGGCGAGATATTTGGTATTAAGAATGGTACAGGTTTAGAATGAGTGAAACTGATAATAATTTCATCGATGATTCTGTTAGCCGATACCGTTCTTGATACCAAACTAACCTTAAAATCGTCTGGCAAATTAGCTTTATTAAAATTACTAAAAAAACGCGCCGTATCAGAACTAGACTTAGCTCCAGCCAGACTTGGCAAAACATAAATATAAGATTCTGGTGTCAACATGGCGGCGATTTCATCTATAGAAGAAGACTTGAGCGCCTTATTTTCAAAATCTTGCCAAGTCTGGTTCAAATCCAGGGTCGGACCAATATTCAACCTTAACGCGTCTAAGCTGCGTGCATAGGCAATTTGAGCGTTTATATGGTTGTAACTCGGTCTTTCATCACAGTTAAACCCGTGCTGTGTGCCTGGATAATAGTAAATCTGACAGTCAGGACGACCACCAAAAGCTGCTTTTATTTTATTTACATCGTCTAAAGAAATATATTCGTCGATTTGGGCAAAATGCATCACAACTTTTCCTTTAATATTATTGACTTTGTCCAAATTTTTTACAATATGGCCGCCATAATAACAAACGGCAATTTTTATATCTAGCTCACAAGCCATGCGAAAAGCCAAAGACCCACCCATACAGTAGCCAGTAACCCCAATACCACCGGTTACTTCGGGCATGGCTGAAATTTTAGCAAATACGGTATCTAAATCGCTTAAAATATCTTTGGGTTTTAAGCTGTTAATCAAGGCAAGACCCTGTTTAAAATCACTACCTTTGTAACTAGCTTCATAACGAGGGCAAGCGCGATAAAACATATCGGGTGCTAGTACCACATAGCCTTCACTGGCAAATTTATGCGCCATTTTCCTTATGTGGTTATTTACCCCAAAAATTTCGCTCAACAAAATAAGGCCTGGTCCAGCTCCAGACTCGGGTAAAGCTAGGTAACCCCAAAACACATCATCTAAAATTTTAACCCAATTACCGTTCATAATAATCACTTAAATAACATTAGGGTATATAATGAATGTCTAATTTACTACTTTTTATCCGGAAACACCGACGTCTTATATAACTGACTAGCCGGTACTGCCTTAACACCTAAATGGTTAGATTGAACACCCCACTGATTGGTAAATTCTACCATAAGTGTGGGCGGGTTGGTTAAAGTATTCTCGTAGACATTGTCAATATTAATTACATGGGCAGCATGACCGGCTCTGCTTGGTCCAAAAATACTTTCGTCAGAGTAGGCATTGACCAATAAAATAAGCGGGTATTTGGTTTTACTAGATTTTAAAATATCTTCAAATTCGGCTTCGTTAGAGGCTAATTTAAGCTTGCCCGAAGTAAAATTTTCGATGGGTCCCGCCTGGCGACTATCACCTATTATAACGAAATTCTTTTCTTGGCCAGTCCTTATACTATTATCTAAACCCAGCTCTGGTACTAATAAGTTGTAAATTAGAGACAAATCAGAAATTTTAATTTTTGGTGCTCTGGCCAAGACTTTTCTTTTAAGTGTATTATCCTCTAAATAATTTAAAATAAGCCTCTCGCCAGTGTCAGATGGATTGCTACCATCGGATGGATATTTAATATACTGAACGATAGGCATCAATTTTTCGTCCATTTTTAAAGCTTCTTCGTGTGGTCTTTCAGCATAAAACATATTTACAGCTGCCGATTGAAATATCTGGTTGGCCAAGTTTCGCCGTCCGTCAATTTTAACATCCCGAAAAAGACTGGGGTCAAAATTTTGCCTTAACACGGCACTGGTTTCGCTATCGGGTGTCAAACCACCAGAAGTAGCCAAATCTATGATTTTACCGTTCACGGTAATTATTTTTCCGGTTATAGCTGCGTCAGCGATAAGCTTGGCCGCATATTGCGGGGCTCTATTATAAACGCGGTTTTCGACCGTAGCCACATTACACGTAGAATTAAACCCCTGGTCAATAGTATGAGGGAAAGCGGTATTCAACAAAACTTGCTCGGCCAATTTTAATCTCGTAATTTTATCCAAATAGCTTTCACTAGAAGCCTTTAAAAGCCTGTTAACGTGGTGCAGAAAAATGGCCTGGTCGTTTTTATCGATAGAATTTTTAGTCATATTATCTTTAGCATTATTAGCTAGCAATTCAAAACGACCTTTTCGAGCTGGCAAATCGAAATTGATATTATCCAATATTTTTTTAAAATTAGCCTCTTCAGCGGTCAAATCGGCCGTCACCAGGTGCTGATAACCATAATCGTATAAATTTTCTTTGCTGCCATCGATATTTTGGACGATTCTGTGCCCGATTCTGCCTCGATATATCAAGGATCCGTCTGTTCCTATTTGAAATACTCCGTTCAATTGCTTTAAGTTATAATCTGGCTCGACATTTTTACTTAATTGAGAAGTCCATTTACCGTTATCGTCTAAAGTTAGGTAACGGGTATATTTATCGAAATGATTAATAGAAGCCTGAACTAGCTTACCGTTTGCGTCGTATTTATATTCTATAGAAAAATTATTAGGGCCAAAAGTTTTTGTAATTCTATTAGATTTATCTTTAAAGTAGCCGTTATCAGCCACGTCTTTAAATTTACTAAAACCGAACTTGTTAAATATAACGTCACTATTCTGTCGTTTATAGATAATGGTACCACTATCTAATCTATAGCCATTCACTAAATGTACTCTAAGCAAAGGCCCGTCTTTAGAAGCCAAATGTATTTCGTCAGTCGGTGAAACAATTTTACTGTCACCTTTTTTTAGTTCAAACCACTGGTCATTTTTATCTTTAATGAAACTACCATTGGTAGACGTATCGGTGTAAATAAAATTTTTATAAGTTGGATCGTAGCTTATTTTACCGTGCTCATTGTCTAAAAGCAATTCTAGTAAATCAGGATTTACACTATTAAAGTTT